>JABDJO010000101.1 GCA_013002465.1 Silicimonas sp.
GCCCTGACTTTGGTGCGTGAGAAGACCTGGCAAGACCTGATCGCGGTCGCCGATCTTGAAGTCGGAGATGTGACGCCGGTCAATTTGGGCACGCGCGAACTTGCGGTGTTCGACGCGCGAGACGGAGTATTCGTCAGCATGGCGCATTGTACGCATGGGGCGGCGAACATCTGCGACGGGTATTTCGACGGGACCTACATCGAATGTCCCTTGCATCAAGGGTTGTTCGATGTGCGGGACGGAGCAGCAAAAGCCGCACCTGCCCGAGTTCCGCTGAGGATGCTGAAGTCCCGCGTCCGGGACGGTATGGTTCAGGTGCTTGCCTGAGCCGGGGCGGCAGACCTTAGACCACCGATTTCCTTGGCTGAAACCCGCGAGGCGATGATCAGCGACAGGATCAAGCCGGTCACAACGCTGGTGCCGATGCCGAACCAGACCGACCAGATGTCCCATCCCCGGAACGTCAGGTACAGCCAGACGAAGAAGGCAACGCCAAATCCCTGGCGATAGATGCTGATCCAGAGAACGAAAATTGGTCGTTTCAGCGCCTGCAAAAGCGAGTTGATGAGAAACAGCATCGAATAGACCGGCAGCAGAAGCGCATCGAACCTAAGATACCCGACGCCAACCTCTTGTACTGCCGGATCCTTGGTGAAGAATCCAAGTGCATAGGGGGCACCAAGCCACAGGATAGGGCAGGTGATTGCCATGAAGACCAGCGCGACTTTTACGCCAAAGGCAAAGGCTTCGCGCACCCGTTCGTGGTCGCCGGCACCAAAGTTCTGAGCGGCAATGGGCAGAACCGCAATGGAAACGCCAAGGATCGGCAAAAGCACAAGTTGTTCGATCCGCATCCCGACGCCATAGGCCGCTATGGCGTGCCCTCCGAAACCTTTCAGCGCGTATTGAACGACGAAACCCGAGATGATCATGACTTGAAGCGAAAAACTCGATGGCAGCATTTGCTTGGTCAATGCGCCGAAGGTTTCAAGCCGAGGGCGGAAATGGGCACGGCGGATGCCGTCTGTGACCTCGGAATCGAACAAGCGCCATAGCAGAAATGCCATGACGCCAGTCTGGCTCATCACGGTGGATACGGCCAGGCCATCAAATCCAATCCCGCCCCAAACCCCCGGAATGCCGTAGATCAACAAGGGGTTCAGAACGATGTTGGCAAGGAAGGCAACGAACAACGCCCGGGTCATCGTCGCGGTATCGCCCTGGGCCTGAAGCGCGCCGTTACAGCCGTAGGCAACTACAAACCCGGGTATGGCGAGTTGCAGGAGAAACAGATAGCGCGTTGCCGCCGTGCGGTACGGGCCGGGTTCCGAAACGAACTCGACGATGACGGGGCTGAGCCAAAGACCGACCGCCATCAGAACCAGCGAAATCAGGACCGAGAACGACAAGGCCTGTCCGGCAAGCCGCCGCGCCCGCCGTTTGTCCTTGGCCCCGATGGCCCCGCCAATAAGCGCGCTGACCCCTGAACTGAGGCCGAATCCGAAGGCGACATAGACGAAGAACACCATGAACCCGATTGCCAGTCCCGCCTGGGCCGACGTATCCAGTCGACCGGCGAAATAGATATCCACCATGTTGTAAAGTGTGTTGAACACCATGCCCAAGGCCGCCGGGATGGCGAGTGTCTTGAAGTGCTGTGACATCGGCCCGGTCGTCAGATCGACTTGGGCCTTTCGTTTCATACGCGTGTGGCCGTTTGTTCCGCCTCGATCAGGCGCGACAGCATCAGGCGAAACTGCTTTGCACCCGCATCAAGGCCAAGGTCGATATAGGGTGTCGCGGGGTCCTTCATGCCCTTGTGGACGTGTTCAAGAACTGCGCGGTCTTCCTCGAACGCCATGCGCGCACCATCGTTCATGAAGGTGTTCAGCTCTTCATTCCGGGGATCGGTGTTGCGGTGCTGGAACCAGAAATAGCGGGTCTGATCCTCGTTGATCGGGGTCATAAAATTGTACGAGATGTTGATCAATGTCAGATCGGTCGGGTCTTTGTCCGGACCGCCGGTGCCCGGAGGCGTATAGATCGACTTGTTCAAACCAATACCGGGAATGCACATTTCATAATGTTGCAGACGGTCGCAGTCGCCTTCGAACTTTACGATCTTGGCATAATAGGGCGAGGGGGGGCGGTCATAGATCCACCGCGAAACGACGACGCCGCGGTCGGTTTTCTCGACGTTCAGAGGCTCGTCGTCGGTGCCGGCGCCTGCGAAGGAGGTGACATGGACCCAGGCAACGTGGCTTGGATCCAGAAGATTGTCGCAAACCCACAAGTAATTGCAGTCAATGTCGAGGACTCCGCCATCGGTATAGCCCCAGTCGGGATGGTCGAAGTTGGCGATCGGGAAAATCTTGTCAGGATCGGCCAGTTCGGGATCGCCCATCCAAATCCACAAAAGGCGATAGCGGTCGACGACTGGATAGGATTTCACCACCGCCCGGCGCGGTACGCTGCCCGGTTGGGTCGGGGCGGCCACGCAGGTACCTTTGCAGTCGAACGTCAGCCCGTGATAGCCGCACTCCACGGTGTCTCCGATAAGTCGGCCTTCCGACAGGGGCAGCTTGCGGTGCGGACAAGCGTTTTCAAGGGCAACGGGATCACCATCTTCCGTACGATAGATCACCACTCTTTCGCCGAGATAGGTTTCGGCTTTCAGATCGCGCCCATAGTCTTTTGACCACCCGGCCACGTACCAGCAATTCTTCAGAAACATCCGGCGCTCCGGGGTTCTATTTCAGTTTGACGGACCTTGCGCCCAAAAGGCCCTGAAATCCAGCATTAAGCGATTATGGAGGTTATAAGCCCACCTAATCTTTTTGAGCGGTCGAGGCAGGTTCGGGTAACTCTGGTAGCGCCGCTGCCTCGGCCTTGATCCAGTCGATGAACAATCGGTTCTTTTCAACCTCGCTCTGAGCCTCTCCGCAGACCAACCAATATTTCAATTGCGAGCGTGCGGTTTCGGCAAAAGGGCGTACCAGACGCCCGCTCATCAGCGCGTCGATGACAAGGGGGCCTCGGCCAAGGGCGACGCCGACGCCCTCGATTGCCGCTTGAATGACCATGTTCGATTGACCGAATCGGCGAGTCCGAGCAGGGCGGGGCAACTTTAGATCATTGGCACGCGCCCAATATTCCCAACTGGGTGGGTTACGCGTGAAAGGGGCGAATTCATCGCGTATCAAGGTGTGATGCGCCAGATCGGCAACCGTACTGAGGGGATGCTCGCCTTGCAAAAGCGAAGGCGCGCAGACGGGAACCAGATCTTCTCCCATCAAGGGTTCCACGACAAAACCGGGATTATTGCCATTGCCGTATCGGATGCCGATGTCCACCTCGGTTGCCGTAAAGCTGGTGGTCCCGGTGTCGGTTGTGATCGACACGGTCAGGTGAGGATGGGCAAGGTCAAACGTCAATAGCCTGGGAAACAGCCAGATAAAGGCAAAGCCGGGTAAACAACTGATGACGATGGTATTATCGGTGCGTCGTTTGTCGCGAATGTCCTCGCAAACCTCGGAAATCCGCCCCAGCCCTTCTGAAATCGCGCGTGCCAGGCGTGCTCCGTCTCGCGTTGGTGCGGACCTGCGCGCGCCTCGGTTCATCAGGGGATGTCCCAGCCATTCTTCCAGCGTCTTTACATGTTGGCTGACCGCGCTTTGGCTGACGCCCAGTTCATCGGCGGCGCCAGAAAAGCTGCCATGGCGCGACACGGCCTCGAAGGCACGCAATGAGATATAGGGCAGATTCAGGATCATATAAGTCTGACTAATAGGTTTCATTACGGAACTCAATTAGACGTATGTGACTTTTCCCTCGAATATCCCATCGGCTAGGGAGCAAGGCGATGAACCCACTGGTTGGTGCCAAAAACATGCTGCAGCACTGCGGAGCGGCCCAACCCGGTGAGCGGGTTCTGATCGCCTATGAGCCGACCAGGTACGGCTATTATGACGCTGACGCGGTGCCTTGCGTAAGTCGTGCTGCAACGGAACTTGGTCTTGACGTCACCACTTTGGACGTGGGGTTTTCCCCTGACAATCCGCGCCTGACACCAGACCTTAGGGCGCATTTCGAACAAGCGGACATCATTGTGTTTCTGGCACGTCTCGGCGATCAGCTAAGGTTCACAGACATGCCCGAGGGTCAGCGGATTATTGTCAGTTTTGCCCTTGATTCCCAGTTGTTTGGCTCGTCTTTCGGCACCACCCACCACGCGGCGATGATGACGCTGAAACACAAGATTTCCAAGGCATACCGCTGCGCCAACAATGTGCGCGTCACCTGCGCCAAAGGCAGTGAGTTTTCCGGCAAGCCCGACATGCCCCCGGAAGACGAGGGCGACACCACCATCCTTCGGTTTCCGATGTCGGTCCATCAGCCGGTTCCGGCCCATCCTTTCAGCGGCAAGGTTGCACTTTGCGGATTTCTGACGGGAACGGGGTCGCGGTACTACGACGACTATACACTTGAGTTTGACGGCCCGGTCTTTGCACTGTTGGAGAAGGGTCGCCTGGCTGGCTTTGAGGGGGGCGCAGCCGATGTTGCCGCGGCCAATGCCCACTATGACCGGGTGTCCCAGTTGTTCGGGATCGACCGCAACTTTGTGCATTCCTGGCATGCTGGCATGCATCCCGGTTGCGGTTACCTGCGTGAGGCGCATGACAATTTCGAACGCTGGGGCGGGTCGTCATTTGGCAATCCGCGTATTCTGCATTTTCACACCTGCGGGGCCTATGCGCCGGGGGAAATTTCCTGGAACATGCTGGATCCGACCATCGAGATTGACGGCGTGAAGGTCTGGGAAGACGGTGTTTTCCACGCCGAGCGCTTGGATGGCGGACAGGTGGTACTTGACACCTATCCTTGCGCAGATCGCGCGTTCAGTCACCCTGATCGTCACATTGGATTGGCGGTCTAGGTCTACCTGCGTGGCCGAAAAGCATTGTCAGGATCTGGCGGTGCCACGGTTTTCAAGTTTTCGGAAAAGGGCTGACAACCCAAAACACAGTACGAAATAGAAGGCCGCACAGGTGATCCAGGCTTCGAAGATCAGGCGAGTAGAGGCGACCAATTCCACGGTCTTGAAGGTCAGTTCCTGAACCGAAATCAGCGAAATGATCGCGCTGTCCTTGATCAGTGTTATGAACTGATTGGCCAGGGGCGGGATTACTCGGCGCAGGGCCTGTGGCAGAACGATATAGCGTAGTTCCTGGTACCGGTTCATGCCGATCGACCGCGCGCCTTCCCGCTGGCCCTTGTCGACGGACTGAATGCCGGCCCGCACGATTTCGCCCACGAATGCACTTTCAAACAAGGCCAGGACGAAGACGCCCGAAATCAGCGATGGAAAGCGTCGCATATCGCCGAACAGGAATTCCCACACCCATTTGCTGTCCTGACGCGCTATTCCGCGGGCCCAGCTTTCGATGTTGAAAGCGGTGATGAGTTGCTGTGAAAGGAAAAAGAAGAAGATGAAGATAACGACGACGGGCGGGATGTTACGCAGGAACTCAAGGTAAGTCCGCGCCAGCATCCGGATTGTCAGGTTGGCCGAACAACGCGCGATGCCAAGGATCGTGCCCAGGATCAACGCCAGGATCGAGGCATAGATGCTGATGCGGATGGTGGCGGCAAGTCCTTGAAGTAGAACATTGGCGAACCATTCTTCACGCCCCGTGTGGTAGCGAAAGATGTAATTCGGGATCAGGTGCCAGCGCCATTTATAGTTCAGATTACCCTCGATCTGCCACCAGATGAACCCGAAGAAACCAAACACCACAGCCAGGACGAGCCAGTCCAGCCAGTGCAGTTTCTTGAGCCAATTCAGCATGTTCGAGGTCTCTTGTTGGATTTTGCCCCCGAGGATACGCCCGGGGGCAAAACGTGATCTACTGAGCGACCTGGTCAGCCCAATCTTCAGTGGCGAACCAATAGTTGTGACGCTCTTCCAACCAACCTGAACGCCACTGCTGGGCAATCCAGTTGTTGAAGTAGTTCAGCGCATCGGGGTCACCTTTGCGGATGGCAAACGCTTCACCGCGCGGATCGTAAAGCGCTTCGAACGGAATGTGCAGCGTTTCGGGGTAGTTGGCGACCTCACGATTTGGCGTCGGCTGCGCGGCCATTGTGGCGTGCGCATTGCCGTTCAACACTTCCTGGGCGGCGGCGCCGTCCTCATCGAACAGAAGGATCTGCGCTTCGGGGAATTGTTTGGCGATCACCGTGGCCGGAGTTGCGCCGCGACGGGCCGCAAAGATGATATCAGAGCTGTTGAAGTCGTCGCGCGACATGCCTTGGGTCATTTCGATGTTCGAATAAACCGCGAGCCCCGAAAAAGCGTATGGGTCGGTGAAGTTCACGGTCAGGTTCCGCGTGGCGGTCACCGACATGCCCGATATGATCGCATCGAAGTTGCCCGACACGAGGGCGGGGATGATCCCGTCCCAGGAAGTTGGAATGAACTCGACCTCGACGCCCATGTCCTCGGCCAGCTTACGACCGACGTCCAGTTCGTAACCGATCAACTCGCCATCGAGATCGCGCATGGACCAGGGCACGAACAGCGACAGTCCGATCTTGATGACGCCACGTTCCTTGATGGTTTCAATGACGCTTTCGCTGGACAGCCCTTGGGTCGCGGATTGCGCCACGGCCGGAAGGGCGCCGCTGACACCGATGGTCAAGGCAAGTGCAGCCCCGAGGAATCTTCTAGTTACATTCATGTCAGTTCTCCTTGTTGAAGTTGTGCGGCGCCGGTTTGGCCGGGCCTGTTATTGGGAAACGGCGTACCTTTTTTCGACGATGGATACGCCAAACGACAGGATCAGCGTCACCACCATGTAGACGGCAGCGATGGTGAACCAGATTTCGAAACTCATGTAGGTGTCGGAAATGATGTTGCGCCCGATGGTTGTCAGTTCGGCAACCGCGATCACACTGACAATGGCCGAGGATTTGACCATATGGACCACCTCGCCGGTCATCGGGGGTAGCATGAAGCGGATCGACTGGGGCAGGATGATATAGCGATAGGCCTGGCCCTTGGACATGCCGATGGATGTGGCCGCCTCCCATTGCCCCTTGGCCACGGCGTTGATGCCGGCCCGAAAGATTTCCGAGATCAGGACCGAGTGGAAGACGCCAAGCGTCAGGACGCTCGCGGTGTAACGGTCAAAGCCGAAAATCGGCCCCAAGACATAGTAAAACAGGTACAAAAGCACCAGAAGCGGGATGTTTCGGATGAGTTCAAGGAACCCTATGGAAACGGCCGTGCAGACCACGAGGCCGGAAAGCCTCAGAAGGGCGATGATCAGCCCCAGCACGGTCGCGAAAGCAAATGAGGTGGCGGACAGTGTCAGTGTCTTGACCAGCCCCTGCATGATCTCGCCCCACTGGAAGCCATCGTCAGTAACCGTGTAGAAATACTGCGGCACACGGTACCATTGCCAGTTATAGCCCATGGCCTGCGCACCGGAATAGGCGCCGTAGACGATCAATCCGATGATGACCGCATAGAGCACGATCGAAAAAGTCACCGAGTCGATTACCTGGGAAGCGCGCGGAGGTTGCGGCAACGGTCGGCCCTTGGGGACATGAGTGTCGGGTGCCAGGATCATCAGTGTTCCAGGATCTGTTCCAGGAAAGCACGGCAGCGGTCGCTTTCGGGGTTGGTGAAAAACTTTTCGGGTTCCGCGACCTCGACGATGCGGCCTTCTTCCATAAAGACCATCGTATCGGCGACTTTGCGCGCGAACCCCATTTCGTGGGTGACGACCACCATGGTCATGCCGGTGTCCGCCAGTTCGACCATCACGTCGAGAACCTCGTTAATCATCTCGGGATCAAGCGCCGAGGTCGGTTCGTCGAACAACATGATCCGGCTTTCCATGCAAAGCGAGCGCGCGATGGCGACACGCTGCTGCTGGCCACCGGACAGGGCGGATGGGTACTTTTCGGCCTGTTCCGGGATGTGGACCCGATCAAGGTATTTGCGTGCGGTTTCTTCGGCGTCTTCCCGCGAGGCCTTGCGAACCTTCATCGGGCCGATGGTCAGGTTTTCCAGAACCGTCAGATGCGGGAACAGATTGAACTGCTGAAAGACCATCCCGACTTCCTGACGCAAATTCAGAATGTTCTTCGATCCCTCGTAAACCTCGACCCCATCGACGGTCAGCACTCCCGAGTTGTGGAACTCCAACCCGTTGATACAGCGGATCAACGTCGATTTGCCCGACCCAGAAGGCCCGCAGATCACCATGCGCTCGCCTTCGCGAACGGAAATCGAGATGTCCTTCAACGCGTGAAAGTCACCATAGAACTTGTCTACGTTATCAAACGCGATGATTGGTGTGCCGCCTGTCATGCAATGGCTCGCATATGCGGTGTTTCCCCCCGGTCGTTCATCCCACCAAACCAAGGGTTCCCAAGCCATGGCAAGTCATTTTTTTGCCGGTCGGGTCTTGATTTGTCGCCGCGACCTTGGCAGCGGGTGTGCATGACAGTAAAAATATTGTACCAGCATATGGCAAGCTTTCAGTTGTGCATGAGGCGCAAAAATCGGTGATTTCTGCAGGTTTTCTAAGGTGACGTGCGATTGCGGGCGTGTAGGTACCGTTATGGGCACAGGCGGCGAAGGAAGGAGTGTTTACCGTGGCGCAACATGACGTCGACGCGAAAATAGGTCAGGCATTGCGCAGGATCAGGCGTGAAAAATCGCTGACGGTAACTCAACTGTCGAATATCGCGGATGTTTCGTCGGGCATGATTTCGCGGATCGAGAACGGACAGGTGTCGCCGTCGCTCACCACTCTTGATGCTTTGGCACGTGGTTTGGAAGTGCCGTTAATGTCGCTTTTTGCCCATACCTCCAGCAATGTCGATGTTCACCACGTTCAAAAAGGCGAAGGCCTGGCTTCGAAACGCGTGTTTCCGGGCCACGTCCATGACTACACGCTTTTGGGCAAGCATGTGGATCGGGGAGGGGCCTTCGAATCTGTTCGGGTGACCATTCGCCGTGATGAGGCAAAGGAATTGCCGCGATATCAGCACGAAGGCTTCGTTTTTCTTTATGTGGTGTCGGGCGAAGCGGTCTATAGCTGTGCGGGGCAGGAATTTCCCATGTCAGAAGGCACGTCACTCAGTTTCGATGGAAAAATCCCTTATGGGTTTACCCAGATCATAAGCGACGAAGTCGTCATGATCAGCGTGTCGATCAAACCGCTTTAGCCGTTCAAGGCACGCCGAAAAGTCTCGCGGGCCTCAGAACTGTGAATGTAGTCATAGCGTTGCGGATAGGGCGCTCCGGGCACGATCTGAAGCTCGGCGAGTTGGGGACCGGGACGGTCGAGGATGGCGTCAAGGTTGTCTTCAAAATCGTTCAGATCGCTGAAAGCTTCCGCTCCTGCATATCCAGCCGCCCGGGCCAATCCGGCGAAGTCCAATGCCTCGCGTCCCGGCAAAGGTTGAAGTCCGTTCACCTCATAGACGCGGTTGGCAAAGACGAAGTGATAGAGATTGCTGGCCCCGGCCCCCGCAATGGTGACCAACGATCCGAGGTTCATCAACAAGCTGCCGTCGCCGTCAAGGACGAACACCCGTCGGTCGGGGTTGGCAAGTGTGAGACCCAACCCGTGAGACGACGCCTGACCCATGGCCCCCACGGCCACATAATTCAGATCGCGCGGATTGAGGGCCAGCCAGTCGAAGCAGGTTTGATAGACCGCGACAACGATGTCGCCCCGGGTGACATGGGGAATAAGTGCCGTCAGGGCCTTGTCGCGGGGAATGGTCATGGGGCCTCCGGCGGTCGGCCGATCAGAAAAACATGCGGACGGGCGCTTTCGTAAGCAGTGTCGATGGTGGCGGGAATTTGTGCTTCGTCGCCTGGGCCTTCAATAAGGGAATGGCTGAGCGACATGGCATCCAGGATAGGCTGGATGATCCGCACACCGTAGGATGACGAGTCTTTCGGCAGCCTGTCCACCTCTTTCCCCTGAAGTCCGACGAACATCACCACGGGGTTTTCATAATCGACACCAACCGCGCGGATCACATTCAGGGAATCCATCAGCCCGGTCTGTTGCATCATCATTACCGCTCGCGTGCCATTGAATGACATGGCCGCACAGATCGACACGCCCTCGTCTTCCTTGCACACCCGCGTGAGACGAAATTCGGGATCGCGTGAGATTGGCCAGAGCAGGCCGTCGCTGGTCACAATATCAGGAAGTGCCACGACCTCGCGCACGCCTGCGGTCTTGATGCCCGCGATAATGGCGGCGCCGCTTGGGGCGGGGGCGCTCAAATCTCGCCTCTCACGAACTGGTCGATCAACTCAAGCGCGCGCTGCAGCTCGTGCTGAAACCCGATCGTGATGCGGATATGGTCGCGATAGGCGGGCGAGGCCATCCGGCGCAGCGCCACCCCGCGCGACCGAAGGGCCGTGTCCAGTGCTTCGGCAGATCGGCCGGGGTCGGGCATGTGAATGAGGACAAAGTTGGTCTGGCTTGCGATCGTGTTCAAACCAAGGCCCGCCAACTCCAAGATCAGCCAGGTGCGAAGGCGCGCGTTTTCACGTCGAACGAAATCGGTGTGCGCCTTGTCTTCAAGCGCGGCAAGGGCGGCGGCAAGCGAAGGCGTGGCAATCGGGAAGGTCAGCGCAAGGCATTTCGCCGTGTCGATCACATCTTCGGGGCCATAGACCCAGCCAACACGCGCGCCGGCAAGCCCATGGATTTTCGAAAACGTCCGACAGGTGACCACGTTCGAGGCGTCTCGGACCAGCCTGTGCCCGGGTTCATAATCGGGCGCATCAACGTATTCTTCATAGGCGCAATCCAAAATCATGAGCGCGTGATTGGGCATGGCGGCGTGCAGTTGGCGAACCTCCTGACCGGTCAGATAGGTGCCAGCGGGGTTCTCGGGGTTGGCCAGATAGACGATTTTCACACTATCATTCAAGGCTGCGATCATGTTGTCGACCGAAGGCGTGAAGTTGTTGTCGGGTACATGGATCACCGCGCCGTTGGCCTGATGCGCATAGTTCGGCACCTTCAGATACCCGTTGGCGCTGCGCATCAGTGCCAAACCTGGGCCAAGGTAACCCCGCACCAGTCGCGCGATCAGATCGTCCGACCCTTGGCCGCAGGTGATCCGGTTCACGTCCAGCCCGTGGGCTTCGGCAATGGCGGGGGAGAGGATGCTATCGACGTTTTCGACATAGCGCTCCATTGACGCAGAAGCGGCCCGCGCGGCCTCGCGGGCATAGGGTGAGGGACCAAAAGCGCTTTCGTTTGAATTCAGTGCAATGGCAGCAGGCGGCACGGATTGACGGGCGAGGCCAACCATGTGTGGCTTGATGTTGTCGATACCCGAATGTGCGCGCGGAATGGACATAGCGGACCCTGTTTCGTGACACGCAAACTATTTCATGAGCGTTACAACTTATCAATTCACAGACGAATGTTTCATGCTAGCCTGAGCGGGTGCTTTGACTTGGGGGCAGACCCGAATGACCGAAACGCCGCCCGCCAGCGGGATGCTAGTGACGACCGACCTTGCCGCATTAGGCCAGCACTTTGGTGACGCAATGCTGCGCTGGTCGGACAACAGCAATCCCCTCGGCTATCATCCGATTCCGGTGATTTCGTTGAAGGGTGGCGAAGGACCGGTCGTGCTGTTGACCGGGGGCACCCACGGCGACGAGTTCGAGGGTCCATCGGCGATCATGCGCCTCGTGCAGCGGCTTGATCCGTCGTTAATGCACGGGCAGATCATTGCCATCCCGGCGCTGAACATGCCTGCGGTCAGTGTGTCTTCGCGGGTGACGCCCCTGGATGGCGCCAATCTGAACCGCGCCTTTCCGGGCGACTCCCAAGGTGGGCCGACCGCGATGATCGCTGATTTCCTTCAGGCGCAGATTCTGCCGCTTTGCGACGCGGCGATTGATCTGCATTCGGGTGGCAGGGCGTCGTTCTTTCAGCCTTGCACCTTGCCGACCAAAACTCCAGATGCCGAGCTTGCGTCAACAAACATGGACCTGGCGCACGCCTTTGGCCTCCCATTGATCTGGCGACTGGGGCCGTTGAATGACAACCGCTCGCTAAACGGTGCCGCCGAACGCGCAGGCGTGCCGATGATCGCGACCGAGCTTGGTGGCGGCGGTGGCGTCGACCCCGACATTACCGATGCCGCCGAAACAGGCATCTTGAACGTGCTCCGGCATTTGGGTGTTTTGGACGGAGAGCCAGCCCCGGCGCCCGGACAACGCACAGTGGAACTCGTCGAGCCCGGTGACAGTCTTTTTGCTCGTGCTGACGGTCTCTTTGATCGGGCCATTCGCGCGGGGCAAGATGTGGTCGCCGGGGATTTCGCCGGGCAGTTTCATTATGTGGGCGAACCCGAACGGCCCTCGGACACATTGCGCATTCCTCGTGACGGGATGGTCCTGGCACACAGCAATCGTGGCATGGTCAAACGCGGTGAACTTCTCGCCCTGATTGTGCGCGACGTGAAAGAGCCGACCCCATGAGCCCGACCATCGACATTCCAAAGGGAAACTTCCGCGGCCATGACAAGCAGGATGTCTGGTCAGCCAAGCCCGATCCCGAACTGACCCAGGTTGGCCCCGGCACGCCATGCGGCGAGTACCTGCGCCGGTTCTGGATGCCGGTGGCGATGACCGATCAATTCAGCAACCGACCCTATCGCATCCGCATCCTAGGCGAAGATCTCGTGCTGTTCCGCGAAAAGGGCGGCAAGCTGGGGCTGGTCCATCTGCACTGCGCACACCGTAACATGTCGCTTGAATACGGGATTGTCGAAGATGGCGGCATTCGCTGCAGCTATCATGGCTGGAAGTATGCGCCAGATGGCACAGTGCTGGAAACGCCCTGTGAACCGCCCGCATCGCAGGTGAAAGCGAAGGCATGTCTCGGGGCTTATCCGGTTGTTGAAATGAAGGGGCTGGCCTTCGCCTATCTTGGCCCTGCCGACAGCATGCCGCCTTTTCCGGTGATGGACACATTCGATCAGGAAGGCGACGAAATGCTGCCCTATCTGATCGAAAGCCCCTGCAACTGGCTGCAGGTGATGGAAAATGCCTGGGATCCGTTCCATGTGGTCTATCTGCACACGCTCGCGGTGCGAAGTCAGTTTATCGACGCGTTTGCCGAGATGCCGATGATCGAGTTTCACGAAAGCAAATGCGGGGATTTCTATACCAATGTGCGCCGGGTCGAAGACATTGTTTGGTGCCGTGTGCATGATCACATGGCGCCCAGTTTCACCCAGAACGGCGCGCATTTCCCGGTGCCCGACGGGCCGCGTTATTTCGGGCGCTGTGGACTTTCCCGGTGGGTGGTGCCGGTGG
>JABDJO010000115.1 GCA_013002465.1 Silicimonas sp.
GGCTACCAGGCCACTTTGGAGCGCGGTTACTCGGTGGTGCGGGCAAAAGGCCAGGTCATCACAGCCGCCGCCGAGGCCGAAGCGGCAAAATCATTGGAGATCGAATTCCGCGATGGCCGCGTCAAAGCCTCGACCGGAAAGCCCCCCGAACAGGGCACGTTGTTCTGAAATTACCTCAGGTGTCAGACCCCGACATCGGGCCCAAGACAAAGCAGCGACTCTTTGCGCTTGTGGGTGGAATAGATCGCGTCAGCCTCGGGATCGTTTTCGAACCGCGCCAGCAACTGCCCGCCCCGCAGATAGAACTTCCAGCATTGATGATTGGGAATGTCGTCATAGACAAAGCAGATCAGATCGGCGGCCACGTACCAATGCCCCTCGGTGCATTCGCCATCCAGAAACGACCATCTGACGCGCCGGTTTTCGAAATAGGTCTCGGCCCCGTATTCAATGCCACCCGAGGAATAGGACAGGGTTTGTCCCGTCACGAGTGCTTCGAAGTCTTCGGGGGACATCGGAGTTTCCTCGGCCAGGGCCGGCATTGCCAGGAAAAGAAGGGCGACAAGGAAACGCATGGCCCAATCGTGCCACGACGGCCAGGGATACGCCAGTGCCCGGTCACAGGCATGTGACGCAAACGCAGGCGGCAATCCGGATTGCGCCACATGGGGGGCTTTGCCTATGACAATGGCCGGGACATCGGGCAAGGGTTTTGGTCTTCCATCTGGGAACGCCCGGGATTAGGTGACGTGCATGGCTTTTTTCTCGAAACTGAAAGAGCGGCTGTTCAAGTCTTCGTCGAAGATCGACGAGGGGCTTGAAGCCATCGTGGAAGACGGCGGTTTGGTCGAAACCGAGGCGGAAACACCGGTCAACGACAGCCACGACGGGGGCCAGTCACACACCCAGCCATCGGCGCCCGCACCAGAACCAGAGCCTGAACCAGAGCCTGTCCCGGACAAAGTGCCCGCGCCCGAAGCACCGCCAACCGCCGCACCCAAGCCCGGAATGCTGGGGCGGATGTTGGGTCGCGGCGATTCCGCGCCCGTTGTGCGCCGTGTGCTGGACGACGACATGCTTGAGCGGATCGAGGAACTCCTGATCACGTCCGACATGGGCGTCGACACCGCCATGCGGGTCACTGCGAACATGGCCGAAGGACAGTTCGGGCGGAAGTTTTCGACCGACGAATTGAAAGAACTGATGGCCAACGAAATCACCCGGATCATGGAACCCGTTGCGCGGCCGATGCCGCTTTATCAAAAACGCCCGCAGGTGGTCCTGGTGGTCGGTGTCAACGGGTCGGGCAAGACCACGACCATCGGCAAACTGGCCAGCCAGTTTCGGGCGGCGGGGAAATCGGTGGTGATCGCCGCTGGCGACACGTTTCGCGCCGCCGCCGTGGAACAGCTTCAGGTCTGGGGCGAACGGGCAGGGGTGCCGGTGATGACCGCACCCGAAGGCTCGGACCCCGCATCTCTGGCCTTCGACGCCATGACCCGGGCCGAGACCGAGGGCGCTGACCTTTTGATGATCGACACCGCAGGCCGCTTGCAAAACCGCGCCGATCTGATGGAGGAACTGGCCAAGATCGTCCGCGTCATCCGCAAGAAAGACCCCGACGCCCCGCACAACACGCTTCTGGTGCTGGATGCGACCACCGGGCAAAACGCGCTGTCGCAGGTCAAGACGTTTCAGGAAATCGCCGATGTCTCGGGCCTTGTGATGACCAAGCTTGACGGGACCGCGAAAGGCGGTGTGCTGGTTGCGCTTGCCGACAAATACGGCCTGCCAATCCATGCCATCGGGGTTGGTGAACAGATCGACGATCTGGCCCCCTTCGATCCGCGTGAGTTTGCGGCCGCACTGACGGGGCTTGAGGCATGAGAACCCTCTTTGCCGCCCTTGCCGCCCTCACCATGATCGCGCCCGCCGAAGCGCAAACCCCGAATTGCCTGGCCCAGTGGTCGCGCCTTCAAGAGGTCGTTCAGATGTTTGATCTGGCCGATACCCTGCCGCCCGGCATCGTCCGGCAAAGCGCGAACGGCGGATGCCACATTGATGGTCTGACGCTTCCGGCCGGCCCAAATCTGAATATCACCGTCGATAGCCTGGAATGGCAGGGTCAGGACATGCAACGATTTGTCACCGACGGCCTGCCGCCTCGTTCCCTGATTGTCCAGGTGACCGGCGTCGGATTTGTGCCTGACATTGGCGACCCTGTCTTTACCTACCTTCAGGGCATCCAGTCCCGGGGCCGCCAAATCGACCTCATGCTGGATCTGGAATGGAACGAACCGGCCCGCCAATTGTCGCTGAACGCGCTACGCATCAATGTGCCCGAAAGCGATTACCTCCTGTTGCAAGCCACGGTCGAGAACGTCGATTTCTCGACCAAGGCCGCGATGCAATCCAGCATGGGCAGCTTCGGCCTGGTGCAATTTGGCGCCGAAATTCGCTCCAAGCACATGTTTCAGAACTTCGTTCTTTTGCCGATTGGCCTCGCGCTCTTGCAAGGCGCGGACGATCCGAAAGCCCGCGTGGCCGAGCTTCAGGACATCGCCTATGACCATATCGACGCGGCGCCGTCCGAAATCCTGCCGGGTTCTGCGAAAGCAGCGCTGAAGGACCTTGTGTCAGACATGCCCGACCCAGCCGGGATCCTCCGGTTCGAGCAGACCGCGGACCCCGGCATCGGCCCGGCGCGGTTTCTGCCTCTGGCCCTGCAACGCGGCGCTTTCGAAAGCCTCGATGACATCTGGACGCTGCTTGAGGGCATCCGCATAAACATCATCTATGAGCGACTTTGACCTGATTTGAGTGACTGGCTGATCTCACTGGAAGGGACCGAGGCGGGGCGCAATCTGGCGCTGATCCTCGCGCTTCAGGCGGCGTTTCTTCATGCGCTTTTCGGCGCGCTTCAAAAGGGCAAGACCGATCCCTGGACCGCACGCGCCATGATCGACGTCTGCTATGCGACAATCGCACTACCCTTCGCCCTGTTCGCCGTGCCCTGGCCGGATCCCGAGATCTGGTCCCTGTTCGCAATCGCCTGGGTCATCCACCTGGGATATAAGCTCGCGCAGGCCAGCGCCTATACGGTTGGGGCCTATACGGTTGTCTATCCGGTGGTCCGTGGCTCCAGCCCGATGTTCACGGTGATCGGCGCGGGGATATTGTTTGGCGAAACCTTCGCCCCGACCCAATGGCTTGGCGTTGCTGTTCTGGTGGCCGGAATCCTGGGTCTGGCGGTCTATAACCTGCGCCACATCGTGATCGACCGGGCGCGCCTTCCCTTGGCATTGGGTCTTGCGCTTCTGACAGGTGGGATCGTCGCGCTTTACACGACCTGGGATGCCTTCGTGATCCGGGCCACCGAAAACCCCTTCACCTTCCTTGCCTGGTTCTTCCTGATTGACGGGATCGGCTTTCCCGTCGGTTACATGGCCTATCATCGCGGGCGATTGCCCAAACCGCTCTGGCCGTTGGTCAAACTTGGGGTCTTTGGCGCCATCATCGCCTTTTTCTCCTTTGGTGGCATCATGCTGGCGACTAGGCTCGACAAGGTCGGCGAAGCGGCGGTCTTGCGCGAAACCAGCGTGGTCTTTGCCGCCCTTCTGGCCTGGATCATGTTCGGCGAAAAGGTCGGACCCCGCCGATTGTCCCTGATTGCGTTGATCGCAGCGGGGGCTGTGCTAGTTGAGTGGGGCGGATAGCGAGGCAGCAATGAGCGAAAAAACCATCAACCCCGTGGTGAAACAGGTACTTGAACTTGGCCCGCCGCTTTTGTTCTTTGCCGCCTATCTCTGGATGCGCGATCAGACCTTCACCTTTGGGGGCACCGAGTATTCGGGGTTCATCATTGCCGCAGGCGTCTTTGTCCCGATCCTTCTGGTGTCGATGGCAATCCTGTGGAAACTGACGGGCAAGCTTTCCCGGATGCAGGTCTTTACCATCGTCATGGTGGTGATCTTCGGCGGCCTTACCGTCTGGCTGAACGACGAGCGCTTCTTCAAGATCAAGACCACGCTGGTCTACGGGTTGTTCGCGGTGATCCTTGGCATCGGGTTGCTGCAGGGGCGGTCGTACCTCGCCTGGGTCATGGCCGAGTTTCTGCCAATGGAAGACGCGGGCTGGATGAAGCTTACCAAACGGCTGGCGGTGTTCTTTGCGGCTCTCGCCATTGCCAACGAAGTCGTCTGGCGCACCATGTCGACCGACGCCTGGGTCAAAATCGAAACATTCGGGTTTCCGGTGCTGATGTTCCTGTTCCTCTGGTCCCAGATCGTTGTCCTGCAAAAACACCTGATCGAGGATGACGAAGCGGATTCAGGCGACACCCCCTGACTTTGGAACACCCTACCTGGCTTGGGCCTTGCGCAAGTCCCGGAACAAGACCGCAATCGCCAGGGCCGAAACCAACCCCATGACCGACGCGGTCAGCATCGCAAGTCGATATCCCCCCGACCAGTCAAAGAACAGGCCAGCAGACCAGGGGCCAATCAGCCCCGCCGCGCCCCAGGCCGTGAAAACCCGACCATAGATCACGGCACTTCGGTCCATGCCCACAAGCTTTGCGATGGCCGCGGGATAGGCCGCGATGGTGCCGCCATAGGCAAACCCGATCACGCCCAAAAGGGCCGCAACGACGCCTCCCGCCGCTGCCAACGCCAGCCACGCCAAGGCGCCAGCAGTTGCCAGCGCGAGACCCGCCAGAACCCGCTCAGGCGAAAGGCGGTCCACCGCGCGCCCGCCCAGAAGACTGCCAAAAAGATTGCTGGCCGCGATGATCATGACCGCATGCCAACCCACGAGGGCCGGGGTCGCGATCTCGCCGATCCCGGCTGCATGGCCAATCACCATGAGCCCGGCGGTGACGCCTCCGAAATATCCCAGCCATAACAGTACCTGATGGCGTCCAGGCACCGGCCTTGTCATCTCCGCTGGCCCCGGCGCATGAAACCGGGCACCGGCCCGGGCCATCAGACCCGCACTGACGGCGCCCATCACCAGAAGAACGCCGGCCAGCACAAACATGGCCGCCCCAAATCCCCCCGCCGCCAGAACGCCGGTGAACACCGATGGCGCAATGACTGAGCCAAGGGCATAGGCCGCCGTCACGATCCCCATAGCCAGACCTTCACGCCCCGGCATGGCTTGCGCCGCGATTTGCAGACCGAACCCATAGCCAAGCCCGTTGGCGGCGCCGAAGATCAGGCTATAGCCCAACCAGACCATCCCCAACGATCCGGCCATCCCCGCGACGACAGCCCCGACCGCTGCCGCTGCGCAGGCCAGCATCATGATCGCGCCCGCCGAGCCCTTGCCGAACATGCGTGGCCCCAAAAGCACCGCGCCGGTCAAGGATACAAGGGCAAGGGAATAGGTTAGGGAAACCGTCGCCCTCGGTGCGGAAAATTGCGCTTCAAGCGGGGCAATGAACACCGAAAACGCATGGATCGAACCCAAAACCATCGACACCAGCGAAGCCGCCAAAAGGACGCCAAGGTTCCCTCGATGATCATCAATGGCCAATCAGGTGCCCGCCACGTTCGCTTTGGGGCAGATTAGATAGCCGGTCGTGTCGGCACAATGGTTGGTAAGAACCCGGACCAGGAT
>JABDJO010000015.1 GCA_013002465.1 Silicimonas sp.
CACGAACGGCTGTCGATTGCCGGGAACTGCCGGATGTGCCTTGTCGAGGTTGTGGGCGGGCCGCCAAAGCCCGCCGCATCCTGCGCCATGCAGGTACGTGATCTGCGTCCGGGCCCCGAAGGTCAGCCGCCCGTGGTCAAGACAAACTCGCCCATGGTCAAGAAGGCCCGCGAGGGCGTGATGGAATTTCTGCTGATCAACCACCCGCTGGATTGCCCGATCTGCGATCAGGGCGGTGAATGTGACCTGCAGGACCAGGCGATGGCCTATGGCGTGGATTTCAGCCGCTATCGCGAACCCAAACGCGCGGTCGACAACATGGACCTTGGCCCGCTTGTCGGCACCGCCATGACGCGCTGTATCTCCTGCACCCGTTGTGTGCGGTTCATCACCGAGGTCGCGGGCATGCCCGAACTTGGCCAGACCGGTCGGGGCGAGGATGCCGAGATCACCAGCTATCTGGGTCAGACCCTGGACAGCGAATTGCAGGGCAACATTGTCGATCTTTGCCCCGTAGGCGCTTTGACATCGAAGCCTTACGCCTTCACGGCACGTCCCTGGGAACTGACCAAGACCGAAAGCATCGACGTGATGGATGCCCTGGGGTCCAACATCCGTGTTGATACCAAGGGTCGCGAGGTGATGCGCATCCTGCCCCGGAACAACGACGGAGTGAACGAGGAATGGCTGTCGGACAAGTCGCGCCATGCCTATGACGGATTGCGTCGCCAGCGGCTCGACAAGCCCTACGTCCGCGAAAACGGCAAGCTTCGGCCCGCAAGCTGGGGCGAAGCACTTTCCGCCGCCGCCGAAGCGATGAAGGGCGGCAAGGTTGCCGGCATTGTTGGCGATCTGGCGCCGGTCGAAGCGGTCTATGCCCTGAAAGAACTGGTCGAAGCCCAGGGCGGCGCCGTTGAATGCCGCACCGATGGTGCGAAACTGCCCGCCGGCAATCGGTCGGCCTATGTCGGCACAGCCACTATCGAAGACATCGAAAACGCGAAAGCCATCATGCTGATCGGCACAAACCCCCGGGCCGAAGCTCCGGTGCTGAATGCCCGTATTCGCAAGGCCTGGACCCGGGGCGCCAACATCGGACTGGTGGGCGAGGCCGTCGATCTGACCTATGATTATGCCCATCTGGGCACCGGTCGCGACGGGGTGCGCAAACTCTTTGACATGAACCCCGAAGGCGCACACAGCAAGGAAACGTTGGTCATCGTCGGCATGGGTGCTTTGGCCGATGCCGGTGGCAAGGGGGCTTTGGCCGATGCCATGGCCTATGCCGAAGCAACGCAGTCAAAATTCCTGGTCCTGCACACGGCGGCGTCGCGGGTCGGCGCTCTTGACGTCGGGGCGATTGCAAATGGCGGCATCGACGGCGCTTTGGATGGTGCCGCAGCGGTTCTGAACCTTGGCGCCGACGAGATCGACATCCCCGAAGGCCCCACGGTGATCTATCAGGGCAGCCATGGTGACCGAGGCGCGCATCGCGCCGACATCATCCTGCCCGCCGCCGCCTGGACCGAGGAAAACGGATTGTTCGTCAATACCGAGGGCCGTCCGCAACTTGCCATGCGTGCCAGTTTCCCGCCGGGCGAAGCCAAGGAAAACTGGGCGATCCTGCGCGCCCTGTCGGCGGAAATGGACGCGACATTGCCTTATGACAGTCTTGCTGCCTTGCGCACCAAACTGGTCGAGGACGTGCCGCACCTGAAAGCCATCGACACGGTGCCGCAAAACGAGTGGCAGCCTGTCGAAGCCGGTGGTGAGGGCTCGGGCGAGTTTACGCAACCCGTACAACACCACTTTCTGACCAACCCCATCCTCCGGGCCTCACCGTTGATGGGGGAACTGCAAAGCAATGCCCGCGACCGCAAGGCAGGCAAGTTGGCAGCAGAGTAGGACGCGAAAAAAGGGTTAATGCGGCCGGGTTGGGGCTTTTACTCACGGCCAAGATATTGTTTAGAAGGGGCGGGCAGGACCCGGCCCCCAAATAAGTCAAACAAGAGGGCACATGGCTGAGTTTCTGACGACACCTCTGGGCATCTTCGTGATCATACTCGCACAGGTGCTTTTGGTTGTGGCTTTTGTCATGATCAGCCTTCTGTTCCTTGTCTATGGCGACCGGAAAATCTGGGCGGCGGTCCAGATGCGGCGCGGGCCGAACGTGGTTGGCCCCTGGGGCATACTGCAATCGGTGGCCGACGCCCTGAAATACGTTGTCAAAGAGGTCATTATCCCTTCCGGTGCGGACCGGGCGGTGTTCATCATGGCGCCGCTTGTTTCGTTCGTGCTGGCCATGATCGCCTGGGCGGTGATCCCGTTTAACGACGGCTGGGTCGTGGCCAATCTCAATGTCGCGATCCTGTTCGTCTTCGCGGTCTCGTCGCTTGAGGTTTATGGCGTGATCATGGGCGGTTGGGCGTCGAACTCGAAGTACGCGTTCCTCGGCTCCCTGCGGTCGGCGGCACAGATGATTTCCTACGAGGTCTCGATCGGCCTCATAATCATCGGTGTGATCATCTCGACCGGCAGCATGAACTTTGGAGAGATCGTGCGTGCCCAGGATGGCGGATACGGGCTGTTTTCGTGGTACTGGCTGCCGCACTTCCCGATGGTCTTCCTGTTCTTCATCAGCGCCTTGGCCGAAACCAACCGTCCGCCTTTTGACTTGCCAGAGGCTGAATCGGAACTGGTTGCGGGATACCAGGTGGAATACTCGGCGACGCCGTTCCTGTTGTTCATGGCGGGCGAATATATCGCCATCTTCCTGATGTGCGCCCTGACCAGCCTTTTGTTCTTCGGCGGCTGGCTGTCGCCAATCCCCTTTATCCCCGACAGCCCCTTGTGGATGGTCGCCAAGATGGCGTTCTTCTTCTTCATCTTCGCGATGGTAAAGGCGATTGTGCCCCGCTTCCGCTATGACCAGTTGATGCGCATCGGCTGGAAGGTCTTCCTGCCCCTGTCGCTGTTCTGGGTGGTCTGGGTGGCCTTCGCAGCCAAATTCGAATTCTTCGGCGGGGCCTATGCCCGCTGGGCAGTGGGGGGCTAAGCCATGACCCAAATCGATTGGAACCGCGCCGGAAAATACTTCCTCTTGATGGACATCTTCAAGGGCTTCGGGCTGGGCATGAAGTACTTCCTTGCCCCCAAGGCCACCTTGAACTACCCCCACGAAAAAGGCCCACTTTCCCCGCGTTTCCGCGGCGAACATGCCCTAAGACGATATCCAAACGGCGAGGAACGCTGCATTGCCTGCAAGCTTTGCGAAGCGATCTGCCCGGCGCAGGCCATCACCATCGACGCCGAACCCCGCGAAGACGGGTCGCGCCGCACCACGCGCTATGACATCGACATGACGAAGTGCATTTATTGCGGGTTCTGTCAGGAAGCCTGCCCGGTCGATGCCATCGTCGAAGGCCCGAACTTCGAGTTTTCGACCGAGACCCGGGAAGAGCTGTTCTATGACAAGGACAAGCTTCTGGCGAATGGTGAGAGATGGGAAGCCGAGATCGCCCGCAACCTGGAAATGGATGCCCCCTACCGATGAGCGATCAAAAGAACCCCTTCGAAGCCATGATGGCGATGGGCCAGGAAATGGCGAAGTCCATCAATCCTGCATTGGCCAATTTCACGCCCAAGGGGTTCGAAGCCCTTTGGCCCACGATGCCGAAAGAGGTCATGGAAACCGTCATGGGCAAGACGTTCAATCCCGAAGGGCTGGACGCCAAAACCAAGCTGTTGCTCACCCTTGGCGCGCTGACCATTTTGGGTGCCCAGGCCGAGGCGCAGATCAGATTGACCGTCCGCCACGCGCTTGAGGCCGGGGCGACAAAACAGGAAATCGCCGAAACCATCGCCCTGGTGGGTGTGTTCGGCGGGGTGCCCGCCATGACCAAGGCCATGGAACTGGCCAGTTCTGTCATGGGCGACGGCGCGGAGGATGACGCATGAGTGTTCAGGTGTTCGCATTCTATCTCTTTGCCATCACCTGTATTTCGGGTGGCCTGTTCACGGTGATCAGCCGCAATCCGGTCCACTCGGTTCTGTGGCTGATCCTGTCGTTTCTGTCGGCGGCGGGGCTGTTCGTGCTTTTGGGTGCTGAATTCGTCGCGATGCTTCTGATCATCGTCTATGTCGGAGCTGTCGCGGTGCTGTTTTTGTTCGTCGTGATGATGCTGGACGTGGATTTCGCCGAGTTGAAGGCCGAGATGGCGCGCTATATGCCTCTGGCGCTATTGATTGGCGTGGTGATCCTGATGCAGCTTGCCATGGCCTTGGGCGTCTGGGAAACGGCCGAAGGCGTGGCCCTTGCAGATCGCCCCGACGCGATTGCGGGCGGAGGAGAGCACAACACCGATGCCCTGGGGCGGGTTCTTTACGACAAGTATTTCCTTTTGTTCCAACTGGCTGGCCTGATCCTTCTGGTGGCCATGGTCGGTGCCATCGTGCTGACCCTGCGCCACCGGACGTACGTCAAACGCCAGGACGTGCTGGCCCAGATGTACCGCGACCCAGCCACGGCGTTGGAGCTGAAGGACATCAAACCGGGGCAGGGGCTATGATCGGAATTGAACACTACCTGACCGTTGCCGCGACGCTGTTCGTGATTGGCATCTTCGGCATCTTCCTCAACCGGAAAAACATCATCATCCTGTTGATGAGCATCGAACTGATGCTTTTGGCGGTGAACATCAACCTTGTCGCCTTTTCGACCTATCTGGGCGATCTGACGGGTCAGGTCTTTACCCTGTTCGTTCTGACTGTCGCCGCCGCCGAGGCCGCCATTGGCCTTGCGATCCTCGTCTGTTTCTTCCGCAATCGCGGCACCATCGACGTCGAAGACGTCAATGTGATGAAGGGGTGAAGCGTTGCTAGGCTTATTTATTTTTCTTGCCGGTTCCTTGCAGACTGTAACGTACAGCCGTGCGGAGATCGCAACAATGTTCCCCGATCCTTGCGACGTTCAGGGACAGGAGTTTTACAGCTTCATCGGCGGAGATGATGAGCAGAAGAAGCGAATTTGGCGCAACACCCTTGTCAAGGATTTCTTGTTCTTTGGAGCAACCGGAGCGCTCGCTCCAATAGAGGGAAGAGACGAAACTTGGGTAGTGGTATTGCCGTGCCCGTATGTGAGGGGGCAAGCCTCATTCACAGCATTGTTTCGTGACACGAACTCCGCCCAAGAGAGTTTGCCGACGCTTTTCGAAAGGTACGTTGTCATGAAAAATGTACAGAGAGAGCGAGAAGCAAATGCTCGGGGTAGGGGTAGTTATAAACCCGCAATTTCGGGAATGAGCTTGCTGGAACCCATGGAGGGAAGCTTGTACTCGGCTGTCTCGATTTCTGAGATTGCTGACAGCTGCTTCTGCCGGAAAGAGGGCTAAGAGAACATGGAAACCATCATCCTCTTTGCCCCCTTGCTTGGCGCGCTTCTCTGCGGTTTTGGCTGGCGGATCATGGGTGAATACGCCGCGCAATGGACGTCGACATTCCTGTTGTTCATCGCCTGTGCGTTGTCGTGGATCGTCTTCCTTGGCCATGACGGCGAGACCCATCAAATCCAGATCCTGCGCTGGATCGAAAGCGGAAGCCTTTCCACCGACTGGGCCACCCGACTGGACCGGCTGACGGCGATCATGCTGATCGTGATCACAACGGTATCGGCCCTCGTCCACCTTTATTCCTTCGGCTACATGGCCCATGACGCCAATTTCGACGAGGAAAGGGAAAGCTATCGCCCCCGGTTCTTCGCCTATCTCAGCTTTTTCACTTTCGCGATGCTGATGCTGGTGACCGCCGACAACCTGGTGCAGATGTTCTTTGGCTGGGAAGGCGTTGGCCTCGCCTCGTACCTTCTCATCGGGTTCTATTTCCGCAAGCCAAGCGCCAATGCCGCCGCGATCAAAGCTTTCATCGTGAACCGGGTCGGGGACTTCGGCTTTGCCTTGGGCATTTTCGCCATCTTCTTCATGGTCGACAGCATCAACTTTGACGATGTCTTCGCCGCCGCCCCGGAACTGGCCGAAACCCAGTTGCATTTCCTCTGGACGGACTGGAACGCGGTCGAACTGATCTGCTTCCTTCTGTTCATCGGCGCCATGGGCAAATCGGCGCAGTTCATCTTGCACACCTGGCTTCCTGATGCCATGGAAGGCCCCACGCCGGTTTCGGCCCTGATCCACGCGGCCACCATGGTGACGGCAGGCGTTTTTCTGGTCTGCCGCATGTCGCCCCTGATGGAGTTCGCGCCTTTTACCCAAAGCTTCATCGTGTCGATCGGCGCTATAACGGCGTTCTTTGCCGCCACTGTCGGCCTTGTGCAAAACGACATCAAGCGCGTCATCGCCTATTCGACCTGTTCTCAGCTTGGCTATATGTTCGTCGCCGCCGGCGTCGGTGTCTATTCCGTCGCCATGTTCCACCTGTTCACCCACGCCTTCTTCAAGGCGATGTTGTTCCTCGGCGCGGGTTCCGTGATCCACGGCATGCACCACGAACAGGACATGCGGAACTATGGCGGGCTGAAGGACAAGATGCCCTATACGTTCTGGGCCATGATGATCGGCACCCTGGCGATCACTGGTGTCGGCATACCCCTGACCACCATCGGGTTCGCCGGGTTCCTGTCAAAGGATGCCGTGATCGAAAGCGCCTTTGCCGGTGGCACCGATGCTGCGACCTTCGCCTTCTGGGCGCTTGTTATCGCGGCGCTGTTCACCAGCTTTTATAGCTGGCGGTTGATGTTCATGACCTTCTTCGGCGAACCACGTGGAGACAAGCACACCCACGAACATGCTCACGAAAGCCCGATGACAATGGTTGCGCCTTTGGGTGTTCTCGCCATCGGGGCGGTCTTCGCGGGCATGATCTGGTACAAGCCCTTCTTTGGCGATCACCACTCGGTCGAAACCTTCTTCGGCATCACCAAGGGCGAAGAGCATGCCCAGGTTCTGATGCTGGGTGCCGCCCATGCGGCGACGGAAGAGGCTTCGGACGATCACGGCAACGAGGCCGAACCAGGCGCGGCACCGGTTCCGGGACAGGGCGCGATCTACATGGCGCCCGACAACCACGTGCTGGACGACGCGCACCATGCGCCGAAATGGGTCAAGGTCTCGCCTTTCATCGCCATGTTGCTTGGCTTCGGCGTGGCCCTGGCCATGTACATGCAGAACATTCCGCGCCTGGTGTTCGCGGGACTGGGCGTTGTGGCCGGTGGGGCGCTCTTGATTGCGGCGGTGCCCTGGTATCTGGCGATCATATTCGGAGCATTGATGGCAGGGCTTCTTCTGGCCATCCCTTACGGGTTCAACAAGACCCTGGCCGAGAACCAGGCGCCTCTCTATCGGTTCCTGTTGAACAAGTGGTACTTCGATGAAATCTACGACTTCCTGTTCGTGAACCCCACCAAATGGCTTGGCCGGTTCCTTTGGAAAAAGGGCGATGGCAACACCATTGACGGGTTCCTCAATGGGGTCGCCATGGGCATCGTGCCGTTCTTTACCCGCCTCGCGGGTCGGGCGCAGTCAGGGTACATCTTCACCTACGCCTTCGCGATGGTGCTGGGCATTCTGGTGCTGGTCACCTGGATGACCTTGTCGGGAGGGAACTAGGCCGATGTTTCTCGACAACCTTCTCTCTATCGTCACCTTCATCCCGCTGATCGGTGCGGCCATCCTGGGTTTGTTCCTTAGGGGCGACGACGAAGCGGCTCAGAAAAACGCGAAATACGTCGCCCTTGCCGCGACATCCGCCTCGCTTTTTGCGTCGCTTTTCCTTCTGGCGGGATTTGATGCCAGCAACACGGGCTTCCAGTTCGTCGAAGAAGGCACCTGGATCCTTGGCCTGCAATACAAGATGGGGATCGACGGGATTTCGATCCTTTTCGTGATGCTGACGACGTTCCTGATGCCGATCACGATCCTCGCGTGTTGGGACGTCACCCACCGGGTCAAGGAATACATGATCGCCTTTCTTGCGCTTGAAACCCTGATGCTGGGTGTTTTCTGCGCATTGGACCTGGTGTTGTTCTACCTGTTCTTCGAAGGCGGTCTGATCCCGATGTTCCTGATCATCGGCATCTGGGGCGGCAAGGAACGCATCTATGCGGCGTTCAAGTTCTTCCTTTATACCTTCCTCGGTTCGGTCCTGATGCTGGTGGCGATGATCGCCATGTATGTCGATGCAGGCACCACTGACATTCCGTCGCTTCTGGCCCATAACTTCGGTTCGGACACAATGGAGATTCTGGGGGTTCAGATCCTGGGCGGCCTGCAAACGCTGCTCTGGCTGGCGTTCTTTGCGTCTTTCGCCGTGAAAATGCCCATGTGGCCGGTCCACACATGGTTGCCCGATGCCCACGTCCAGGCGCCGACGGCGGGGTCCGTGGTGCTGGCGGCGATCCTGTTGAAGATGGGCGGTTACGGCTTCCTGCGCTTTTCGCTGCCGATGTTCCCGGTAGCGTCCGAGCTGCTGGCCGATTTCGTCTTGTGGATAAGCGCCATCGCCATTGTCTACACCTCGCTGGTGGCACTCATGCAAGAGGACATGAAAAAGCTCATTGCCTATTCCTCGGTCGCCCACATGGGGTTCGTGACCGCGGGCATCTTTGCCGCGAACCAGCAAGGCGTCGACGGCGCCATCTTCCAGATGATCAGCCACGGGTTTATCTCGGGCGCTCTCTTCCTTTGCGTCGGCGTGATCTACGACCGGATGCACACGCGCGAGATCGACGCCTATGGCGGTCTCGTGAACCGGATGCCGGCCTATGCGGCGGTCTTCATGTTGTTCACCATGGCCAATGTCGGGCTGCCGGGCACGTCCGGGTTCGTGGGTGAATTCCTGACCCTCATGGGCATGTTCCAGGCCAACACCTGGGTGGCGGCAGTTGCAGCAACCGGCGTGATCCTTTCGGCGGGCTATGCGCTTTGGCTGTACCGCCGCGTCGTCATGGGCGATCTGATCAAGGAAAGCCTGAAGTCGATCACCGACATGACAACCCGGGAACGCGCGATATTCGCGCCGCTTATCTTCATGACGATACTGCTGGGTGTCTATCCCCCGCTTGTCACTGACATCATCGGTCCGTCGGTCGAGGCGCTTCTGGGCGCCTATGACACTGCGCTGGCCGAACATGCGGCCTCGGCACAGGTCGCTGGAAACGGAGGCCACTGATGCAATCCGTCGATCTTTCGATCATCCTGCCCGAGATCATCCTCTCGGTCTTTGCCATGGTGGGCCTTCTTGTCGGGGCCTATGGAGGCAAGGACAAGACGGCCCCTCTGATGCTGTGGTCCACATCGGCCCTTCTGGTGGGTCTTGCAGCCTGGATCGGGTTTCAGGGCGCCGGCACGGCCCATGCCTTTGGCGGGATGTTCACCGATGACGCCTTTGCGCGCTTTGCCAAGGTCACGATCCTTCTGGCCGCCGCCGCCATCCTGATAATGAGCGAAGGGTTCATGGTGAAACGTGACCTCTTGCGGTTCGAATACCCGCTTTTGGTCGCTCTGGCCTCGGTCGGGATGATGGTGATGGTTTCGGCCAGCGATCTCATCGCCTTGTACATGGGGTTGGAACTTCAGTCGCTGTCGCTTTATGTCGTCGCCTCTTTGCGCCGTGACTCGGTGAAATCAACCGAGGCGGGCCTGAAGTACTTCGTCCTTGGCGCCCTGTCGTCCGGCCTTCTGCTTTATGGCGCGTCGCTGGTCTATGGCTTTGCCGGTACGACCGAGTTTGCAGGCATAATCGAAGCGGCCCAGGGCACGACGCCCGTCGGCCTGCTTTTTGGCCTGTCTTTCGTGATCGCGGGTCTTGCCTTCAAGGTTTCGGCCGCGCCCTTCCATATGTGGACACCCGACGTCTATGAAGGCGCGCCAACACCGATCACCGCCTTCTTCGCAACCGCCCCCAAGATGGCCGCAATGGGGTTGTTCGCGCGCGTGGTCCATGATGCTTTTGGCGGTGTCGTCGGCGATTGGCAACAGATCGTCGCGGCGCTTTCGGTGGCTTCCATGTTCCTTGGGGCCGTCGCTGCGATCGGTCAGCGCAACATCAAGCGGCTGATGGCCTATTCCTCGATCGCGCACATGGGTTTTGCCCTGATGGGTCTGTCATCGGGCACGGCGCAGGGCGTTGAATCCATGCTGATCTACATGGCGATCTACGTCACCATGAACATCGGAACTTTCGCCTTTATCCTGTCGATGGAAAAGGACGGCACGCCCGTCGTGCAGATCGACGCGCTGTCCATGTATTCGCGCCGTGACCCGACCAAGGCACTTGCGATGCTGATCCTCTTGTTCAGCCTGGCCGGAGTGCCACCGCTTCTTGGGTTCTTCGGCAAATACACGGTTCTTCTGGCGGCGGTTGACGCCGGTTTGACCTGGCTTGCGGTGCTTGGTGTCATCGCCTCGGTGATCGGTGCGTTCTATTACCTTCGGATTGTCTATTTCATGTACTTCGGAGCGGACGAGAACGAACTGGACACCGG
>JABDJO010000020.1 GCA_013002465.1 Silicimonas sp.
CCGTGCGCAGGTGTTGCGGGCCTTTCGATGCGGGGGAACATGACCTGGCTTCAGCCCCTGATGCGCGACGCACCCCTGGACGAGACCCTGACCGGTGACGCCATCCGCTGGCTGAAGACCGCGCTGCCCGCAGGTGGCAAGATTTTCCTGGAACCGCATCTGGCGGACCGGTTGGGTGTTGCGGGCGACAAGGTTCGGTTTCAGGGTTGCCGTGCCGCGCGTCATGACGATCATATCCATATTCAGCTTTAAGAGGCACAATGAACCCGCTTTACCGCAATGACGCGCCCGGAAGCTTCCCGCCCAGCTACTACGCTGCCACGGCAACCCTTAGCCCCGAACGCCCCCGGCTGGAGGGCGAGGTGACCGCCGACCTTGCCGTCATCGGTGCCGGTTACACGGGGCTCTCCACTGCGCTCCATGCAGCAGAACTCGGTTTGGATGTCGTGGTTGTCGATGCACACCGGATCGGATTTGGCGCCTCGGGCCGCAATGGCGGGCAGGTCGGGACAGGGTGGAACAAGGATCAGCAATGGCTGGAAAGGCGCCTGGGCCGTGACGACGCCCGCATGCTTTGGGATCTGTCGACCGAAGCCAAGGCCCTGACCCGCGATCTGGTCGCCCGTTTTGCGCCCGAAGCGCGCTATATTCCGGGTGTGCTTCATGCGGAAACCACAGCCAGAGGAGCGGACGAGGCGCGGGGATATGGCGCCTGGCTGCGGGACAATTACGAGTTCGAAACCGAATTCTTCGACCGCGATGCGGTGCGCGTATTGTGTCGGACAGACAAATACCAGGGCGGGCTGCTGGATTGGGACGCCGGTCATTTGCATCCGATGCGATACGTCCAGGGATTGGCGCGGGGCGCCGAAGCCGCTGGCGCGCGCCTGTTCGAAATGACCGAGGCGACCGGGATCTCGGAAGGTGTCGTGCGCACCGAACAAGGCACGATCCGGGCCGGGCACGTGGTGCTGGCCGGGAATGGCTATCTGTCCAATATCAGCCCGGAGGTATCGGCGCGCGTGATGCCGATCAACTCGTTCATCGCCGCGACCGAACCCTTGGGTGACCGCGCGAGCGAGGTTCTGTCCAAGGACATCGCCGTTGCTGACGACAAGTTCGTCGTGAATTACTTCCGCCTGAGCGAAGACAAGCGTTTGCTGTTCGGGGGGCGCGAAAACTATGGCATCGGGTTCCCTTCGGACATCCTGACCGCGTTGCGGGTCCGGATGGAGCGGCTTTTTCCCCAGTTGCAGGGCGTTGGCATCGACTACCACTGGGGCGGGACCCTGGGGATCACCATGACCCGCTTGCCGATGCTACGTCGCCTTGGGCCGACGACAGTGGCAGCGGGCGGGTTTTCGGGCCACGGCGTGGCCTTGACCGGCCTTGTCGGCAAGGTGATGGCCGAGGCTGTCGCCGGTCAGGCGGGGCGCTTTGATCTGATCTCGCGCCTGCCGGTGCCGCAATTTCCCGGCGGACGCGCATCGCGGGCACCTTTGCTGACGCTGGCCATGACCTGGTATTCGTTGCGCGACCGCTTGGGCATCTGAGGCCAAGCGCCCGGCATCCTCCCGCGCGGTTTCCCGGCCTAGCGTGCCGTGAAACTGGCGCGAAGATGATCCGCCGCAGCAGACACGGCCGGGTTCAGATCATCTGCGATCAACAGACCAAGGGCATATTTCGGCAGTTTCGGCAGACCATAGTGGGCCGGGGCCTCGATAATATTGCCGCCGGTTGAAGACACGGGGATAGGGGCGATGGCCAGGTCGGCCAATACCGCAGCCCGCTGACCCGAAATATGCGCGCTTTGAAAGGCGACCCGCCAGCTTCGGCCCTGTGCGTCCAACTCGCCAAGGGCGGCCTTGCGCCAGGCACAGCCTTCGTCCCAGACACTGACGGGCAGGGGGTTCTGTTCGGCTGCCACGCCACCCCGGCAGGCGGCCCAGACCAATTGCTCGCGATAAACGACCTCGGCGCCATCTTCCTTGAACCCCGCTTCACAGGTGATCAACGTCAGGTCCAGCCGACCCTCTCTCAACTGCGTGATCATCCGGTCCGTGGTGTCGACGGCGACATTGACCGACACGCTTGGATGGCTGTCGGCGAACCGGCGCAACATGTCGACCAGAAACCGCTCGGCCACGTCATCGGGCGCCCCAAGGCGTACAACGCCTTCGATGTCGGGCTGCACGAACCGCGCCACGGCATCCCGGTTCAGCGCCAGCATCCGGCGCGCGTGTTCCAGAAGAAAGGCGCCGTCGGTGGTCAGTTCGACCGACCGACTGTCACGAATGAACACGGCGCGGCCAAGGATGTCTTCCATCTTCTTGACCTGCATCGACACCGCCGAGGGCGTGCGATGCACCACGCCGGCCGCCGCTGAAAAGCTGCCGGTTTCGGCGATGGCGACCAGGGTTTTCAAAAGATCCAGGTCCAGCAAGGGGATTGTCGGTGTCATTGGCGCGTTCATTGCCGTATCTTTCAGATTAATTGACAGATGGGCTCAAATCTATTCGTTTGATTGAACTATGTCCAGAGTGCATATTCCTTCCTGAGGCCGTCGCGACGTCTCTTGAAACAAACCCAAGAAGGAAGAGACCCATGACCTGCACCACAACCAACACCCACACCGGCCACCCTATCAACGATCTGGCCACCCGATTGACCGACCGTGTCCGCCAGATGCGCCGCCGCCGGGGGCTGAGAAAGCTTCTGGATATGGACGACCACACACTGAACGACATTGGCGTGACGCGCGGCGAAGTTCAGATCGCGACCGATATGCCGCTTTCCGTCGATGCCGCGACCGAGCTGCGCCGCATGTCCCTGCAACGCCGCCGGAGCCTTATGTGACCCCGACGCCGAAGCGGATCGGCACCGTCTCCCTGACTACCCCGCTTCGGCCCACCGGAGCGGGGCTTTTTCATTCCGGCACGATAACGCTGGATTGCAAACGCTGACGCGCGCTTCTGCTTGCCAGACACCGGACTTGCGCCATATGTCAAAGGCAACAGAAAGGATGCGTACATGCAGTTCACCCCCACACCGGTTTTCGATGCAGACAGCTCTGGCGTCTCCCAGTTCGGCGATTTGCCCGAATGGGATCTCTCGGACCTCTATTCCAGCCCCGACGCGCCAGAACTGAAGCGGGACATGGAGTGGCTTGAAAAGGCCTGTGCAGGGTTCGCATCCGACTATGAGGGAAAACTCGCCGGGCTGGACGCCGCCGCCATGCTGACTTGCGTCGAAGCCTATGAAAAGATCGACATGATTGCCGGTCGGGTAATGTCGTTCATCGGGCTAAGGTATTATCAGAACACAACCGACGCCGACCGCGCAAAGGCGATGTCGGACGCCCAGGATAAGATCACCGCGTTTACGACACCCTTGGTTTTCTTCACGCTGGAACTGAACCGGATCGAAGACGATGTGTTTGCGGCTTGGTTCGACGCCAACGCGGATCTGGCACGCTATAAGCCGATCTTCGATCGGATGCGCGCGATGCGCCCCCACCAGTTGTCGGATGAACTTGAAAAGTTCCTGCACGACCAGTCGACTGTGGGGGCCGCCGCCTGGAACCGGCTGTTCGACGAAACGATCGCCGGGCTGACATTCACCGTGAACGGCGAAGACAAGAACCTCGAAGCGACGCTGGACGGGCTGACCGACAAGGACCGCGCCCTGCGGGAAACCTCGGCACGGGAGTTGGCCCGGGTCTTTGGCGGCAACGTGAAGCTGTTTGCGCGGGTCCACAACACGCTCGCCAAGGAAAAGGAAATCGAAGACCGCTGGCGCAAGATGCCGACGCCACAGACCGGTCGCCACTTGGCAAACCACGTGGAACCCGAAGTGGTCGAGGCCCTGCGCAACGCGGTTGTGGCGGCTTATCCGAAGCTCAGCCACCGGTACTACGAGTTGAAGCGCGGTTGGATGGGGCTCGACAAGATGGAAGTCTGGGACCGGAACGCGCCCCTGCCGATGGAAAGCGACAGGCTGGTCGGCTGGGACGAAGCGCGCGAAACGGTCCTGTCGGCCTATGGCGAGTTTGCCCCCGAAATGGCCGATCTGGCGCAACCGTTCTTTGAAAAGGGCTGGATTGATGCGCCGGTGAAACCCGGCAAGGCCCCCGGTGCATTCGCGCATCCCACGGTGGCGGACGTTCATCCTTACGTGATGCTGAACTATCTGGGCAAACCCCGCGACGTGATGACCCTGGCGCACGAACTGGGCCATGGGGTTCACCAAAGACTGGCCGCGGGGCAGGGCGAGCTTTTGTCGTCGACACCGCTGACGCTGGCCGAAACCGCATCTGTATTTGGCGAGATGCTGACATTTCGCCGTCTATTGGCCAACGCGCCTTCGGCACAAGAAAAGAAAGTGCTTCTGGCCGGCAAGGTCGAGGACATGATCAACACCGTCGTGCGCCAGATCGCGTTTTACGACTTTGAATGCAAACTGCATGACGCGCGGCGAGAAGGCGAGTTGACCCCGGACGACATCGGCGCGCTCTGGATGTCGGTGCAGGGCGAAAGCCTGGGCCCCGCATTCACCTTCATGGAGGGCTATGAAAGCTTCTGGGCATATATCCCGCACTTCGTGCATTCGCCGTTCTACGTCTATGCCTATGCCTTCGGGGACGGGTTGGTGAACGCGCTTTATGCGGTTTACGAAGAGGGCGACCCGGAGTTCCAGTCGAAGTACTTCGAAATGCTGAAGGCCGGTGGTTCAAAACACCACAAGGAACTTCTGGCGCCCTTCGGGCTTGACGCAAGCGACCCGGCGTTCTGGGACAAGGGCTTGTCGATGATCGGCGGATTCATCGACGAACTGGAAGCGATGGAAGAGTGATCCGGCGGTGCGCCTTCGGCGCGTTGTTTGGAATTTGAATCGAGGGGCCTTGCCCCTCGCGCTCCCCAGCATATTTTTCGCTGCGGTGAAATGGTTCGGTGTCGATCAGGGTCTAAGCCGGGTTGCAGCAAAGATCACCGCGGCGGCGCAGACAATCGACGGACCGGTCGGCGTATCAAGTCGCCACGAGGCAAAAAGCCCGCCCAAGGCGGCCGCAGTGCCGATGGCGGCGGCGATCAGCGCCATGGCGACGGGAGTGTGAGAAAGCGGGCGCGCGGCGGCGGCTGGTATGATCAGCATGGCCGATATCAGAAGGGCGCCGACAACCTTGATGGCGACGGCAACGACCACGGCCAGGGCAAGGGTCAGGACCAGTTGTTCCTTTTTCGGATCAATCCCGGCAGCCGTGGCCAGGTCTTCGTTCAGGGTGGAGGTCAGAAGCGCCTGCCATCTGACGGCGATCAGACCGACAACCAGGAACGCTCCCCCCCAGATCACCGCAAGGTCAACCCGGTTGACGGCCAGGATATCGCCAAAGAGGAAGGCGTTGAGGTCGATGCGAACACCTTCCAAAAAAGACACCGCGACCAGACCCAGGGCAAGCGCGGAATGGGCGGCGACCCCAAGTGCTGTATCGACGGAATGGCCGTCGCCGCGCCAGGTGATGAACAACGCCATGGCAAGGGCCACGAACAGAACGCCCGCCGTGATCGGCAGGGCCAGGGCAAGTGCCAGTGCCACGCCAAGGATGGCGGCGTGGGCGGTCGCGTCGCCGAAAAACGCCATTCGGCGCCAGACCACGAAGCATCCAAGCGGAGCGGCAGCCACAGCGACGCCGACGCCCGCCAGCGCGGCTCGGACTAGGAAAGAGTCAAGAACATCGCTCAATGGTCATGCTCATGGGTATGGGCGTGGTCGTGTTCGTGTCGATAAAGCGCCAGTGCGCCTTGGGTTCCCGACCCGAAAAGCGCGCGATACTCGGGCGCCGAGGCAACGTGCTCGGGGGTTCCATGGCAGCAGACATGGCCGTTCAGGCAGATCACCCGGTCGCTCGCTGCCATGACCACATGCAATTCGTGGCTGACCATCAGGATTGCGCAGCCCATATCGCGCCGCAATTCTTCGATCAGGCGATAGAACTCGGCTGAACCCTGTTGATCCAGACCCTGCGTCGCCTCGTCCAGCAACAACAGGTCGGGCTTGCCGATCACCGCGCGGGCCAAAAGCACGCGCTGCATCTGCCCGCCGGAAAGGTCACGCAATTGCCGACGCGACAGATCAGCGGCGCCAACCCGGTCCAAGGCGTCCTTCGCCTGTGCGTTGGAAACCTTCTTTGGAAGATCAAGAAAGGTGCGGACCGACAGCGGCAGGGCCTTGTCGACCTGCAGTATCTGCGGAACATAGCCAATGGTCAGCCCCGGCGCCCTTGTGATCTTCCCCTTGTCCGGACGGATGGCACCCAGAATGGTTCGCAGAAGCGTCGATTTTCCTGACCCGTTCGGACCCACGATGGTGACGATCTCGCCCCGTATCAGGTCAAGATCAACGTGGTGCAACACCGGTTGCCCACCAAGCGAGACCCCAAGGCCTTCGATCTTCACAAGGCTCATGGGACCGCCTCCTGGCAGTTCGGGCAAAGGCCGACCGCTTCGACAACGGCGCGTTCGATCTTGAACCCGGCGGCACGCGCGGCTTGCCCCAGACGCCCCTTGGTCGGTTCCGAAGGTGCCTCGGCCACCGCATCGCAGGACCGGCAGATCAGAAATGCGGGTGAGTGGCTTTCTCCGGGATGGGCGCAGGCGATGAAGGCGTTCAGTCGTTCGATCCGGTGAGCAAACCCATGGCCGACCAGGAAATCCAGCGCCCGATAGGCAGTCGGAGGCTGCGCGCCTTTCCCAAGAACTTCCAGAATTTCATAGGCCCCAAGGGCGCGATGCTCCTTCAGCAGGATTTCAAGCACCCGGCGGCGGGTCGGGGTCAGTTGCAAGCCGGCCTCGCGGCAATGCGTATCGGCGGCCAATACGGCTTCGTCGATGCAATGTCTGTGGTCGTGGGTTTCAAATCCGATCATCGGGGATTGATATGTTATACCATAACGTTTATCAAGCCGAAGTTTACCAATGAGGGTGCTTTGGTGTTCCGACTTATTGTTGTTTTCGTGGCCTTGGCGTTGCCCGCCGGGGCTGACGTACCGAAGGTTGTGGCTGACATCGCGCCGGTTCACAGCCTTGTCGCCCGCGTGATGGATGGTGTCGGCGAACCGGGCCTTCTGTTGCAGCCCGGAACGTCGCCACACAGCTATGCCATGCGCCCGTCAGAAGCCGCGGCCCTGGATGATGCAGACGTGGTCTTCTGGGTCGGCCCGCCGCTGACGCCCTGGCTTGAACGGCCCCTCGCCACCCTGGCGGAAGGGGCAAAGATCGTTGCACTTCTGGAACAAGAAGGCACTCATGTTCTTCACGCTGAGGAAGACGCCCATGGGGATGCAGACCACGACCATCCCGAAAGTGTCGACCCCCACGCCTGGCTTGATCCCGAAAATGCCGGAACCTGGGTGGTGGTGATCGCGGAAACGCTGGCCAAGGCCGATCCGGACAATGGGCCTGTCTATCTTGCCAACGCTGTAGCTGCCCAGAACGACATCGCCGATCTGACTGACAAGATCGCGAGTGGCCTGGCTGACAAGGGCGACATATCCTTTGCCGTCGATCACGACGCGCTCGGGTATTTCGAGCATCGGTTCGCCCTGTCGCACAGACTCGCGGTCAGTTCGTCCCATGCGGTGCTGCCCGGCCCGGCGCGAATCGGTGCGCTTCAGGCAACAGCCCGTGCCGATCAGGTAAATTGTGTACTATTGAGCACAAATGAGGGCCTCGGTTTGGTCGAGACTGTGTTCGAAGGGCTGCCTGTCAACCCGGTCAAAGTCGACATTCTGGGTACGGATCTGACGCCCGGACCCCTTCTGTACATGGATCTTATGCACAGGCTTGGCCAAAGCCTGTGGACATGCTGATGAGGGCTAACGGTCTCACAGCCTTAACAAATTTTCGTTTCCGTTGACCTGACCGGCGGGAATTGTCACAATTTCGCCGTATTTGCCGTACTGGGGGGCTGGTTATCGGTAATGTCGGTTCAACGTATTACGCTTCTTCCGCAACCTGACGCGGAAGAAGATCAGGACTCTTATATGCTGCCGCCTGAACCCGAGAGCTCTCCGGTTGAGGTGGTTTCGATTGCGCGCATGGCGCAAGGCGGACGCTGGCGCACCGAAGCCATGCGCAGCTATGACCGTCCCGTGCTGGTCTGGTTCACGCGCGGCCAGGGTCGGTTGACCGTCGGTGGCCGCAACAGCGGTTATGGCCCGCACAACATGATCTTTCTGCCGCGTCAGTCGATGCACGGGTTTTCGACCACCGGTCCCGTGCTTGGCTCGGTTGTGTTCCTGCCGGACGATGAAAGTTTTGACTGGCCTGCAGAACCGCTTCACATGCGTCTGCACGAAGTTCAACAGCAGCGTGAACTTACCGGCATGATCGACGCCATGCAGCGCGAAGTTGCAAGTGGTTGCCAGCATGCGCACCGGGCGCTGACCTACCATGCGGGGCTGTTGTCGGTCTGGCTGGCGCGCAAGTCGGATGCTTTGGCGGATACCCATGAGGCTGGCCACGGGCGCGGCGGCGATTCTGCTGCACACCGGTTGGCCGAGGCCTATACAGCGCTGGTTGAACGGGATTTTCGCCGGGCTGACGGAGTACAGCACTATGCGTCCTTGCTGGGTGTTACGCCGACTCACCTGTCGCGCGTATGCCGCAAAGTGTCGGGACGTCCGGCTCTGGACATCCTGACCGATCGCCGTCATTTCGAAGCCAAGCGCTTGTTAAAAGACACAAATGTTCAGATTGCGGTGGTGGCCCAGCAATGTGGTTTTGCATCGGCCGCCTACTTCACCCGGGCCTTCCGCGCCCGCACGGGACAAAGCCCGTCGCAGTTCAGAAATGGCGCTTGATGCATGAGAGTTGTCGTTTTTGTAGGAAATCAATGTCGCAAATGTTATATTTCCTGCCGGAAGCGACCGTTGACCTTGCCGGTCTGACATGCCGAAATGGCAGCGACTGGGGTTACCTCGGAAAAAAAGGGCACAAGCCCGAATAATCGTCACAGGGAGAAATGACGACATGACTACATCCAAAAAGGTCCGCAAGGACGTCCATCCGGCTGCGTTGATGCACGCCGAAGAATATCGGGAAGGCAAAATCAGCCGCCGCGAGTTCCTGACCCGTGCCACGGCACTTGGTGTCGCGACGACGGCAGCTTACGGCATGATCGGTGCCGCTGCTCCGGCCCGCGCCAAGGCACACGCCCAGATGGGCGGTACGATGCGCATCCAGCAGGAAGTGCGCGCTCTGAAAGATCCGCGCGTCTATGACTGGAGCCAGATCGCCAACTATTCCCGTGGCACGCTTGAGTATCTTGTCGAATACAACAACGACGGGACGTTCACGCCGATGCTGTTGGAAGGCTGGGAAGTCAACGATGACGCCACCCAGTACACGCTGAAGGTTCGCCCGGGCGTGAAATGGAACAACGGCGATGACTTCACTGCCGAAGACGTGGCCCGCAATATCACCGGTTGGGCCGACAAGAACGTCGAAGCCAACTCGATGGCCGGTCGTTTTGCGACGCTGATTGATGCCGATACAAACATGGCGGGCGACGGCATCGTTGAAGTCGTTGACGACCTCACGGTGCGCTTGAACCTGCCCAAGCCCGATGTTTCGATCATTCCGGGCATGGCCGACTATCCGGCGGCCATCACCCATGCGACGTTCAATGCCGATGACGCGTTGAACGCCGTCGGCACCGGCCCGTTCCTGATGAGCGAGCTTGAGGTCGGCGTGAAGGGTGTGGTTGTCAAAAACACCGACCATACCTGGTGGGGTACCGAGATCTTCGGCGAGCCGCCGCTCGATTCCATCGAGTTCATCGACTACGGTACCGATCCAGCCGCCTGGCTCGCCGCTATCGAATCCGAAGAGGTCGATTTCCTCTATGAATCGGTTGGTGAATTCATCGACATCATGGACAGCCTTGGCCTGGACAAAAGCGAAGTCGTCACGGCCTCGACCATCGTGATCCGTCCGAACCAGTTGGCGGAAATCGACGGGATGCGTCCTTATGAAAACCGCGACGTCCGCAAGGCGCTTCAGCTTGCCGTGGACAACTCCGTTTGCCTTGAACTGGGCTATGGCAACCGCGGTGTGACTGCCGAAAACCATCACTGTGCCCCGGTCCACCCGGAGTATGCCGAACTGCCCCCGATCGAGCGTAACGTCGACGAGGCGGTGAAGCTCATGGAAGGCGCCGGCATGATGGACTACGAGCACGAGATCATCTCGATCGACGACGACTGGCGCAAGAACACCACCGATGCGGTGGCCGCTCAGCTTCGCGATGCCGGGTTCAACATCAAGCGGACGATCCTCCCGGGCTCGACCTTCTGGAACGACTGGGCCAAGTACCCCTATTCGTCCACCAACTGGAACCACCGCCCTCTGGGCGTTCAGGTTCACGCCCTGGCCTATCGTTCGGGCGAAGCCTGGAACGAATTCGGTTGGGCAAATGCCGAGTTTGACGCGCTTCTGGAAGAGGCCTTGTCCATCGCCGATGCGGACAAGCGTCGCGACGTGATGCGGAAAATGGAGCAGTTGATCCAGGACGATGGTGTCACGATCCAGCCTTACTGGCGGTCGCTCTATCGCCACGCACGTACGGGCCTTGTGGGCGCCGACATGCACATCTCGTTCGAGATTCATCCTTACAAGCTGGGCTTTTCCGCCTGATTGAGACTTTGAAAGGGGCGCCTCAACTGGCGCCCCTTTTGCCAACCGCATCGGGCCCGCGTCAAACGGGGCAGCCAGAGACCGCAAAGGTCCGTCCGATGCCCGACAACGGGGAGCTATCATGGGAATCTTCATCCTGCGCCGCCTTGGCGTGATGATCCTGACAGCACTGTGCCTTACGTTTATCGTTTTTTTCCTGACGAACCTGTATCCGAACCTGGAAAAGCTTGCCAAAACACAAGGCAACCAGCGGATGTCCGACGAGGCGGTGACCTCGTATCTGGAAAAGAACGGTTACTTGCAGTCGCTTCCCAAGAAATACGGGCAATGGCTGGGCGTACTTCCCGGCCATGTCCATAAAGACGCCGAATCCGGAAAGATCACCGCACGTTGTCTGAAAAAGGGCGCAGAGCCTGAAGACACGCCTCGGTTCTGCGGGCTCTTGCAGGGCGACTGGGGGTTCTCCACGGTATTCAGGGACGACGTCTCGGGCATCGTGTGGAAACGCCTTGGCTTGACCGGCAAGCTGATGTTCTGGGTCATGGTCCTGATGGTGCCCGCGGCGTTGATCATCGGCATCTTGTCGGGAATGCGCGAAGGCTCGCGGCTGGACCGGTCTTTGTCGACCTTCTCTATCGCCTCATCCGCGACACCGGAGTACGTGTCGGGCGTTATCTTCATCACGCTCTTTGCCTCATCCGCGGGGTGGAAGATATTCAAGGGCACCGCCACCTCGGCGGCGGACGATGCGAACTTCTGGAATTTCTTCCTGCCGGTCCTCACGATCTCGCTTTACGGTGTGGGCTATATCGCACGGATGACCCGGGCCTCGATGGCCGAGGTCATGACGGCCCAATACATCCGCACCGCCCGCCTGAAAGGCGTGAGCTTCAAGAACATTGTCATGAAGCACGCGCTCAGGAACGCGCTGATCGCCCCCTTCACGGTGATCATGCTGCAGTTCCCGTTCCTTCTGAACGGCGTTGTCATCACTGAAACCCTGTTCAACTACAAGGGCTTCGGCTGGACGCTGGTGCAAGCCGCGGGCAACAACGACATCGAACTGCTTCTGGCCTGTTCGGTGGTGGCCGTCTTCGTCGTGCTGGTCACACAGCTCATATCCGACATCGGGTATGTCTTCCTGAACCCCCGTATCCGGATCGCGTGAGGAGAGAGCCATGGAACCCTTAACCTGGACCGGCAGCCTCTCTGCCTTGAACCCGATTTTCCTTCTGGCCTGGGCCGTTCTCGGCATCGCCGTCGTGGCCCAGATCGTCCTTGGCTTCTTTTCGATGGATGCCGAAATGCAGGGCGACGCATTGGCGGCCAAGCGAAGCCCGGTCGACTATGCCGCCATCTCGGTCAAAGCCAGCTTTGCGGTGATCGTGCTTTTGATCCTGATCTACATGATCGGCGGCATCCTGATGACCAGCTATGACGCCAAGGGCATCATCGGCACGATTTCAACCCGGCTTCTGCCGGTCTGGATCGCCCTTGCCATCACATTCGCAGCCTCGATCACCTTCAAACGCCGCCTTGGCCTTTACGGCAAGATGTTCGATTCAACCGTGGGCATGATCGGCTATGCCATCGTCATGTTCTGGGTCTTCACCGCCATCTTCGGCGCCATGGACCTGATCGTCACACACGATCCCCTGGCCCAGGTTTCCGGCATGAAGAACAAAGTGCCGGGCACTCCGACACCCGAGGGTGACGGGCTTTTCCCCTATTACCTTTTGGGCGGTGACAACCTGGCGCGCGATGTCTTCAGCCGCGTCGTCAAAGGGGCATGGGAGGTCGTCAAGATCGCCCCCTTCGCAACGCTCTTTGCCTTTATGGTCGGGATCACCCTTGGCCTTCCGGCGGCCTATTACGGCGGCAAGCTTGACACTTTCCTCAGCTTCCTTGCCAACCTGATCCTCGCCTTCCCAGTGATCCTGCTGTTTTATCTTCTGGTGACACCCGAAATCGTCGCCACAGGCATCCCGGTCTATATGGCAGCAGTGTTGTTCATCTTCCCGATCGTCTTTCTGGTGATCCTGATCAACTCGCGCTACTTCACACAACCCGACAAGAACCGAACCTACCTTGTGATCACGGTCGTGGTGGGGCTCTGGCTTTACATGGGGATCGCCTGGAACATGGATCCCTTGGGCATCATCGACTTTCCGCCCAACCTTCTTGTGGTCTTCGTGTCGGTGGTCTTCGTGAACTCGCCCACGGTTTTCCGGATCGTTCGCGGCATCGCCTTGGACATCAAGACCCGCGATTACGTGGCCGCAGGCCAGACTCGCGGCGAAGGGCCATGGTACATCATGCTCTGGGAAATCCTGCCCAATGCGCGCGGGCCGCTCATCGTCGATTTCTGCCTTCGGATCGGTTACACCACCATTCTTCTCGGCACGCTCGGGTTCTTCGGCCTCGGCCTCAGCCCCGAAAGCCCGGACTGGGGATCGACGATCAACGACGGGCGCAAGCTTCTGTCGATCTTCCCGCATCCGGCCCTGGCCCCGGCGCTGGCGCTGATGAGCCTCGTCCTCGGCCTCAACCTTCTGGCTGATGGTCTGCGCGAAGAAAGCCTGAGAGACTGATGGCCCTTCTTCCTGTTGCAAATATTCCGGAGGGGTCCGG
>JABDJO010000036.1 GCA_013002465.1 Silicimonas sp.
GTTTCGGACAATGGAGCGAGACGACATCCGCCACGGCCACCAGATCATCAAGTGGGACGCGCTTCACCTGCGCCCAAGCCGGATGATCGTCAGGCATCATCGCATCATAGGCGATCACGTCCATCCCCATGCCGCGCGCCTTTTCACCCACGACCTGACCGATGGACCCGAAGCCGATAATTCCCATCACTCGCCCGGCAATCTCTGTCGACCCCGCGAATTTCGGGCGGTCCCAGGCACCGCCGACGACGTCTGGTGTGGCGAAATAGGTCGGTCCTCGCAAAAGCACCATGGCGGTTGCGATCACGTATTCCGCAACCGACACCGCATTGGCCCCGATAGAGGGACAAACTTCGATGCCCCGTGCCTTGCAGGCATCAACATCAATGGTGTCCAGGCCAACCCCCATGCGGGCCACGACTTTCAGGTTCGGAGCGGCGTCCAGCAATTCCACATCGACCAGTGTTCCGTTGCGCACGACGATGGCCCTTGCACTGGCGATCTCTGCCTTCAATTCGTCCCGTTTGCCCCAAAGATCGGGATCCCAGTGCGTGTCGAATTCGGCGATCAACCCCTCGGCCACTCCGCTGTCCATGAATTCGCTGATCAGAACATCCGCCACTAGAGGAACTCTCGCTCTTTGTTGTAAGGGTGTTCCATGCCATAGCCATGAACCGCGCGATAGCCGTCATAGCTCCGTTCCAGAAACTCCATAACGACCCAGAATGCGAGAAACAGGAAAGGCAGGATGAAGACGATCTTGGCCAGGGTCGGCATCGGGTATTGCATCAACCCCGATCCGATGGCGCCCACGGCACAGAACAAGGTGAAGTAGCCCGCGGTCTTGTGGTAGGCCTCAAATATCCGTCGCCGGGTGGTGCGGCTGTAGTGATCGCCGTGGTGCGTCGACGGGTCGTCCGGGTCGGCATTGTTGTAGTATCTGCCGCCATGGGTGCCGCGCAGCAACCCGGCCAGAAGCTGGATGATCCCAAGGGTCACGGTAAGGCCGCCGAGGATGGCATGCACCGATCCGCTGAAACCGCCGCTCACCACCAAGGCTACCGCGACCCCGGCCAGGGACAGCAAGACGGAAAAAGACAGCCCATATTTATGCGCGCTGAACCACCACCACTCGATGTGTTTGATGTGAACTTGACGACGCAGCCCTTTTTCGGTGGGGCGCGGCTTGCCGAAGCGGATGATCGTGATGCAAAGCGGCACCAAAACAAGCCAGATCGCGACCATCAGAATGGCGTGATAGTTCCAGTGAATGTCGATCGTTCGGCCCAGGAAATCCAGGTACACCTCATCCTTGATATGGGGCATTTTCTCGAACATTCAAAGCTCCCTCGTAGTTGGGTTTCACACCTTTCGTATAGGCCGCATTTTTCGGCCCAGAATTTGCCAGCAGCTTGACTTCACCCTACCGATCAGGAAGAGTTTTTGCAACCAGTGGTGCGGGTTTATGCCTTGTTTTTAAGGGCAATTGGTCAACCAATGTAAAGTTGGCGGTCTTTGAATTGCGCCCAGAAAAAGGACGGGAAAGGAAATCCAGGATGACCAAAACCGTCGGTGTCATCGGCCTTGGGAACATGGGTCGCGGTATTGCAAAGAACATTGCCAAGGCGGGTCACAGATTGCTGGTCTGGGATGTAGACGAAACCGCGCGGGAAAGATTTGCCAAAGTTGGGCGCATCGCATCTCCGGCCAAGATGGCAGCGGAAGCAGATGTGGTGATTTTCGTGGTACCGGGCTCTGAACAGATTGACGGTATTCTCGACGATATTCTGACGTCTGCGGGGCCCGGATTGATCCTTTGGGATTTCACGACATCCGACCCTGTGTACACGAAACGACTGGCCGCGCGCGCCGCCGAGGCCGCCGTGCCTTATATGGATGCCGGCATGACCGGCGGTGGTGCCAAAGGGGCCGACGAAGGGACGATGACGCTGATGATCGGCGGCGATGAAGTGATGCTGAGAAAATCGCTTCCCGTTCTGAACGCCTGCGCGCGCGAGTTGATCCACCTTGGCCCCTCGGGCGCCGGGCATACGATGAAGGTGGTCCACAACCTGATCACGCATACGAACTTTTTGGCCTGCTCGGAAGCGGGCCGTCTTGCCGAGGCTGCCGGGATCGATCTGGCTGACATGATCAAGGTTTTCAATGCCGGGAATGCACGCAGTTTCATTTCCGAGCGGCGGTTTCCCGATCATATCCTGTCGGACACTTGGGACGGGCGGTCACGGATATTCAACCTGCGCAAAGACGTTGGCATGGCGGTCGCGCTGTCGAACGAGCTTGGCACTCCCATGCGGATCGGCCACCAGACGCTTGCCTGGATACAGGCTGCGATCGACGCGGGCATGGCGGATGAGGATTTCACCCGACTTTATCCCGCTTTGGACAAACTAACGGAAGACTAGTGGCGCGCGCTCATCGAATTTCGATTGCGTTTTCCAAGAGCCCTTCAGCGTCGGCAAAGTTGGCGCGAAAGAACGAGCGATGCGTTTTCGGCCAGCTCCTCATGAACATCAATGCCCAGACCCAGTGTTATGGTTGCCATTCTCGATAGGTGCCGGAAGCGGGTTTTTGGATCTTGAACGTCAATGCCGGGGGCCTCGATGCCCAGTGCGCGTATTCGCCTTCTGTTAGGAGGTTTGGACCATTGTTGGCGTGGTGCACCACGAAACGGGATTGTGTCAGGTTTTCCGCTATACATCCCCGGACCGTTACTATCAGATGCTTGAAAACAATACAGGAAATCAGATGCCGATCTCACGAATTGCCGACCTTGGTGCGGCGCTCCTTGGCGGTGGAACCAAAACCGGAATAGCGGAAGGCTTGGGGGTTCTTGCTTTGGCAGCAGACGCGGCAACCGGGCGCCCGCAAGGGGCTGGACTGACCGCTGCCGTTGTCGCCGCCGAGTTTTCCCGCAGGCTTGGCGACGACTTGGCGACACAAAAAGATGCGTATCATATCGCCTTGGTCAGGTTCATTGGCTGCACGATCACCAGCCATGAAACCGGAATGATGTCGATCGGAGATGACCAGGGGTTCGCAGTCGCGACCATGCTTGGGGATTGGGCAGATCGGGACGATTTGAAAATGCATCTGGATCGCTTCATCGCCCTGGAAGCGCCGGATGAAGAGCGTGACGCGGCCTTTGAAAGCATCTGCGATATCATACCCACGGCCGCCCCGGATTTTACTGCCGCCCATTGCAAACAATCTTACCTATTGGCGAAACGGCTTCCTATTTCGCAAGCTGTTCTTGAAAGCATTCCATACTACTACGGTCGGTGGGATGCGAAGGTGCTGCCTTATGGCGGTGAAGACTTGCCTTATCTGCAGCGGTTGCACCGAGTTACCGAGATGGCAGAGCTTGTCCGGCGGCTTGAAAACGCGACGCGCGCGAAAGAAGTCATTGCCGCCAAACTTGGTCATGAGCTTGACCCAGATCTGGGTGCAAAATTCCTCGAACACGCGGACGAAATATTCAAAGCCGCGAGCAAGGCCCCGGAATTCGAGAGCTTCATCGCCGCAGAGCCTGGCGAACGTGTGCTTATGACCCCAAAATGCCGGGTAACATTGGCGGAAATTGCCGCCGACATGACCGACCACAAGGCGCTATGTTTCTTAAGCCATTCCCGCCGGGTCGCGGGCCTCGCCGCGCAAGCAGGGCAAATTGCCAAGATGTCCAAGGGCGACGTTGAAAACCTGAGGCTTTCCGCACTGGTTCACGACATCGGAAAATGCGCGATTAACAATCGCATTTGGTACAAGGAAACCGATCTCGCGGTGTCCGAACGATTAGAGATGGAACGGCATTCGTTTCAGACGCAGTTTTATCTGTCACACGGAAACCCAATTTCCCAATGGGTCAAAACTGCGGGCTCGGTTCAGGAAAGGGCCGATGGCTCGGGGTATCATCGAGGTGTTCCGCTGACTGACCTGTCGGCCAATATCCTGGCCGTCGCCAACGAATACGACGAGTTGACACACGGGCTGCCGAACCGACCAGCAGTCACGGCGGATGAAGCTGCCGCACAATTGAATGCTGCGGGTCGCGAAAAACGGTTCCTGCCCTCCGCTGTATCGGCGGTATTGCAGGCCGCGGGCCATATGGTGAGCGACGCATTGGGCTCGATCCCCTTTGGATTGACCCGGCGCGAAGCCCAGGTTCTTTCCCGGATTGCCAAAAGCGAAACCACGGCGGAGGTCGCGGAAGCTCTTGGAATCTCACCAAAAACAGCCGACCATCACATCCAGAATATCTACAACAAGACCAATATTCGTGCTCGCCCCGCCCTGGCACTATTCGCGCTTGAGCACGGAATTGTGATGGATTGAGAGTTTTCGTGAGAAAATAGGGAAAACTCCCGATACATAGGGAACCTCCTTTGCTGCACCCTGATCTCAACGGCGACAAACGTGCCGCCGGAAGAGTGAAGGGAACAGCAAATGATTATCAAAACGATCAAAACAGCAACAACAGCAGCAATGCTGATAGGAGGACTTATGACCACAACCGCAATGGCTGAAGCCACCGACGACATTGCCTGGACACTTTCCGTTGAATTGGCCGACGGGCAGGATGAGGCGTTCAATGCGCTCATGGCAGAAATGGTCGAAGCAACCATGGCCGAAGCTGGCGCGAAGTCCTACGAGTGGCATCGTTCGGGGAATGTGATCCACATCAACGAACGGTACGAAACGAACGCCGACGCAGGCATTCATCTGGGCAATTTCGGTGAAAATTTCGCGGAACGCTTCTTGTCAATCCTGTCGCCAACAGGACTTCAGGTCTACGGCCCTGCAGAAGGTGGTGTGCGTGAAGGTTTGGCCGGTTTCGGCGCAACTTTCTACGATCAGGTCGGCGGATTCGATCGCTAAACACTGGCATCCGACTTATCACGATCATGGAGCCTCAAACGGGGCTCCATTTTCACGTCATTGACGCCCGCACGCATTATCCCGCCGCGCCGTCGAAACATAGCGCAGCATCACTCGTGATGGGCGGAAAGCGGATTTTTTCTGTGGCTGCGCCAGGGACCTACCCCATTCTGAAAAGCCGCCATTCAGGACCAAGACACCCCACCGAGTGCGTCAGACGACCCCTTCAAGCCTAAATCAACTGACCTAATCGCAGCCAGAATGCGCCGCTTGGTCACTGATACATCGAAGGCTGGAACTCTTCGGGTGGTATGGCCGCTTTGGATGCATTCACGATGCATAGAGAACACCCTGTTGATCAGGATCAAAGGAAGAAAAGGCTCTCGCGATTACCCTTCAAAGAAACATCGTGAGTGGGAGCACTTTTGAATTGATGCCGCTGCCTGGACGCGTACCCGCCACACTCATCTTGGGCATGGCGCTGCTAGCATCGCCTGCACCGAGTGAAACGCGACTGTGTGAATCCAGTAATGTGACAGTATCCTTCCAACTTGAAGAGCACGCCGAACTTGTCTGCGATGCAGTTCAAAAGGCCAAGGTGCTTTTCGAAAACTGCAGTATTCCATCTTTGTCTATGCCGATTCACATCGACGTTGTGGAAGACCTGATAGGCGACTGCCTTGGCGTATACCACTGCGGGGAAAACCTCATCGAAGTTCTTTCCCCGGCCGTTATGCAAGGCCGTGGAGAACCCGATGGTGTTTTTGCTCACTTGAGCGCTGGTTCATATTTTCGAAGCGTTTTGGTGCACGAGTTGGCGCACGCCGCAACCGACGGCATGCCGTGCCCAATTGATGTCTGCTATGTTGGGCCCGAGTACATCGCGTATTCAATGCAAGTGATGTCGTTAAGCCGGGAAGACCAAGTAATGTTTGAGCGGTCGATCGACATGGATCGCTTGATTTCGGTCGAAGAGCTTCACCCGCTGGTGCTGTTCATGGCCCCGGATGCGTTCATGCAAAGAGTTTGGGCGCATTTTACGCAGCGCGAGGCATCATGCGCGTTCATCGGACAGTTGATAAACGGTGAAGCCATAGTTGATGTCGAGACCATCGAGCCCGAATGATTTGATCCTAGGCTGGTTTTCTTTCGACAAAGCGTCACCAGGATCGTCTGCTTCATTCCGCTCTGCAGCCATTGAGGCGTCCCGCCTAGAGGCATACGCTGCGCCAGATTGCATTGCTTGACCCTCTGCCAAGCTACTGAGTTCGGGCGGTTTTACCTTCCCTTCCGCCTTTTCGAACTCCTAACGCCGAAATACTCAGGAACGGTCATTTGTTGTCGCTCTTTGGCGTGGGAATCAAACAGGTAGCTCGAATGTCACCGAAGTGCCGATTTGTGCCTCGTCAATTGTCAAACGTCCGCCATGGTTCTCGGCGACGCGAGCTGCAATCGGCAATCCCAATCCACTTCCCGGCCCGCTGTTGGCTTGACTGAATCGGTTCATCGCCACGACACGGTCTTCAGGCGCAATTCCAATTCCGTTGTCCTTGATGCATACCTTTGCCACATCGTCCCCGACGATCAGCGAAACGTTTATTTCCGAGATTTCCGCGCCGCCATGAGCCACTGCATTTGTCATCAGGTTAAGAAGCGCTTCGCCAAGCATCACCGGATCGCCATGCCTGGCAACCGGGTACGACGGCAAGTCTGCATTCACCTTGATAAAGCGATCCGCAAACTGTGCCTTGAACCGTTCAATAACGTCTCTGACAATAGCGCCCAGTTCGATCTCCTGCCCGTTCACATCAATGTCCGATCCTTTGGCCCGCTCGAAGGACAACAATTGGTTGGTTAGATGGGTCGCACTTCTCGCGGCGACTACCAATTCGGAACTTCTTGATTTGGCGGCTTCCGACGTAGGTGCGTTCTCAACTGCCTCGGCCAGGGCAAGGACGCCGGCAATGGGGTTGCGAAGTTGATGTGCCGCACTGGAAATGAACTCGTCCTTCGAACTGATCCGGCGTGACACCCGATCCAGAAGCGCATTGAGCGTTGAGACAATAGGCTGCGCTTCGATGGGAACATTGCGGCGGATTGGTTCCAACTCGCTGGGCGTGCGTTTCGCAATGGCATCTTGCAAATCAAGCAGGGGGCGAAGCCCAAGACCAACGCCAAACCAGACGATCAACGCAACCGACAGCAAAAGAAAGCCAATTACAGCGAAGGCACGCGTCAGCACGTCACGCACAAATGACTCCCGGTTATCCATGTTTTGCCAAACCGAGATCGTAAACAACCCGGTCACACCATCGACCGTGGTAGCATCCTGGTACCGCAACACGCGAACGTCGCGGCCTTGATAAATCGCGTCGTAGTAAAGCGGCGCGGTTTCATCATTTAGCGTGGCCGATGGTGGCCTGGGTGGCGTCGCGTACCCGGTAACAAAGACCCCATCCGGCGCATAAACGTGATAGAACAGGTCTCCGCCAGAAGTGTCGCCGATCAGTTCCCGCGTCATTGGGCTAAGCGCGTCCCCTCCCGACAGCGCAACGTCGCGCGAAATTGCCAGCGCGGCCGATAACAGCCCACGGTCAAAGATCTCTTCCGCGCGGTCCGATGTGTTTCGAAATTGCCAGACGGCAGCAGCGAGCGAAACCAGCAAAAGCGGCGTGAGAATGATCACGATCAGACGCGTTCGCAGCGATTGGACCATCATGTGTCTACCAAAAGCTGATATCCCAGCCCCCGCTGGGATTTGATGGTCACGCCATGGGGTTTCAGTCGTCCCCTAATGCGCGAGACATAGACCTCGACAACTTTCTCTTCGACATCTGCACCAACGCCATAGGCATAGTCCAAAAGCGCCGTCTTGCTGACCAGGCGGCCGTCAGACGACAAAAGGCATTCGAAGACTGCCAACTCGCGACGTGGCATCTCGATCGGCTCATTGTTGGCAAAAAGCTGGCGTGCGGCGGCATCAAATTGCAGTTGTCCAATTGACTGCATCTGTCTTTCCGGCACCGGCCGACGACGCGACAGCGCTCGGACGCGCGCATTCAGTTCCGCCATCTCGAAAGGCTTGATCAAATAGTCATCCGCTCCGGCATCAAGCCCGCCAATCCGGTCCTCTATTTCTGCACGCGCGGTCAAAAGGATTACCGGTCGCGGATCATCGCGTTTGCGCAACTTTTTCAACAGGGTCAGCCCGTCAATGCCCGGCAAATTAATGTCCAGGATAATCAAGTCCGAGGTGTCGGATTTCAAAAACGCGTCAGCTTCACTTCCATCGTGCAGCAGGTCGACCGCGTGGCCAGCATCTTCCAGGCTGTAAGAAATGCCTTTGGCCAGACTGATATTGTCTTCAACAACCGTGATCCGCATTTTTTCTCGGGCCTGAAAGTTTCATGCAAGGTTCGCAGGTCACGGTTTGGACATCAACCGGGCATGGACAGTCTGGTGATTCTGTTTTGACCGCCTCAAAAAAATGGTGCGGTCGTATCCAAGGGAGGAACACATGTCCTTTTTCAACACCACAGGCCGTGCGGTCTGCGGCCTTGTTGCTGCTGCGGCCGCGGCGTTTTCGTTTCAAGCGCAAGCCGGCGGCCATGGCATCGACCTGACCGGAAAAACCGTCGAATGGATCATTCCGTTCTCGGAAACCGGCGGTTCAGCCAAATGGGCCAACTTCTATGCACCGCTTCTTTCAGAAGCGCTTCCCGGTCAGCCGACCGTCGTCGTGAAATTCATGCCCGGCGCCGGTTCGACCAAGGGGGCGAACTGGTTCCAGGAACAGGCATACGAAGACGGCACAACCATCTTCGGATCGTCGGGCTCGACACAGTTTCCGTTCTTGCTGGGCGATCCACGGGTCAAGTACAACTACGCTGACTGGAACGTCGTTCTGGCGTCAGGAACCGGAGGCGTTGCGTATCTTCCGCCCGACATGGCCGCCAAGATGGATGGCATGGATGCAACGGGTCTTCAGGGCGAAGACTTCATCTATGGAAATCAGGGGGCCACGCGCCTGGACCTGGTGCCCACCCTGGCTTGGGAAATGTTGGGGCTGAACGTTGAAAGCGTCATGGGCATCAAGGGCCGCGGCGACGGTCGTTTGATGTTCGAGCGCGGCGAAGCCAACATCGACTATCAGACCTCCTCGTCCTATCTGAAAGGCGTGACGCCTCTGGTCGAAGCGGGCACTGCAGTTCCGATGATGAGCTGGGGCGCATTGGATGCCGGTGGCAACATCGTACGCGATCCCACATTCCCCGATATGCCGACCTTCAAGGAAGTTTGCGAGGCCACGCCTGCTTGCGAGACTTCGGGCGAAAAATGGGACGCCTGGAAGGCCTTCTTCATTGCCGGGTTCCCGGCACAGAAAATGGTGTTCCTGCCCAACGGTGCTTCGAACGACGCGATCGTGACCTATACGAAGGCGTTTGAAGACGTCAAAGCCCGAGCGGATTTCGCCGAAATCTCCGCTGGGCGTTTGGGCAAGTACCCGCAAATGACGGGCGACGCGGCCAAGCAAGCGCTGCAAAGCGGTACCGAGGTTGCACCCTCGGCCAAGGACTTCGTCGTCGGCTGGCTTGAGGAACGTTACGGCGTGACGCTCAAGTAACTTTGCTTTTGGAACGCCCCGTCACACCGGCGGGGCGTTTCGCCAAGCAAAGTCGGAGGGGCAATCATGGACATTATTGCAACGGCCTTGCCCGCCCTCGGCGAGGCCTGGGCACTTATTCTTCAACCGGTTGTCTTGGGCTACCTTGTTCTGGGCGTTGTGATGGGGCTTTGCATCGGTGTGTTCCCCGGTCTGGGCGGCATAGCCGGATTGTCTTTGTTGCTGCCATTCATGTTCGGCATGGACCCAATTCTGGGACTTGCGTTGATGGTCGGCATGGTCGCCGTCGTGCCGACCTCTGACACCTTTGCGTCGGTCCTGATGGGCATTCCGGGGTCTTCGGCGTCGCAGGCGACCGTGCTTGATGGCTTCCCCATGGCCAAGAAGGGGCAAGCCGCGCGTGCGCTGTCTGCCGCTTTCGCCTCATCGCTGTTTGGCGGCCTTGTGGGGGCAAGTTTCCTGACGGTCTTCATCCTGATCGCGCGCCCGATTGTGCTAGAGTTCCGCACGCCGGAACTTTTGATGATCACCGTCTTCGGCCTGTCGATGGTTGGCATCCTGGCGGGGCGCGTCGCCATCAAGGGAATTGTCGCGGCAGGCCTGGGGATGCTGGTCGGCACGATCGGCGAAGGCGCGTCTTCTGGCGATCTGCGGATGTCGTCCTACGACTTTCCGTACCTGACTGACGGGCTGAAACTGGTCATCGTGGGCCTTGGCATATTTGCGATTCCCGAAATCATTTCGCTCCTCCGGCAAGACCGGGCCATCGCCAAGGAACAAGCACTGGGCGGCGGTTGGCTGGATGGCGTCAAGGATTGGTTTGCGAATATCTGGCTCTCGGTGCGGTGCTCGATCATCGGTGTGATCGTCGGCGTCATTCCGGGACTGGGCGGCTCGGTCGTCGATTGGATTGCCTATGGGCATGCCGTGCAAACGACCAAGGACAAAGAGAATTTCGGCAAAGGCGAAGTGCGCGGCATCATCGGGCCGGAAAGCTCGAACAACGCCAAAGAAGGCGGCGGTCTGGTGCCAACGCTGCTGTTCGGTATCCCGGGATCCGGGTCGATGGCGATTTTCATCGGGGCGATTGCATTGCTGGGATCGGGGCAGATCGAAGTTGGCCCGGCGATGCTGAAGAACAACCTTGATATCACGTACTCCATTGTCTGGCTGCTTGCGCTGGCCAACGTCGTCGGCACGATCATCTGCATCGCGGCTTCGGGCGGTATCGCCAAGCTGACGACCATTCGGTTCGCGCTTCTGGCCCCTTTCCTGTTCATGATCATCAGCTTTGCCGCCTTCCAGTCGGGCCAGAACCTGATGGACCTTGTGGCGCTTTTCGCCATCGGGTTCCTTGGGATCATGATGCGGCGTTTCGATTGGTCGCGTCCTGCCTTTCTGATCGGTTTCGTTCTGTCGAACCCCGCTGAAACCTATGCCAACCAGGCCTTGCAGATCGCCCAATCGCGGTTCCGCAAGGGGTTTGGCGAGGGGCTGGATTATATCTTTTCGCCCATCGTGATCGTGCTTTTGATCATCACCGTCGTCTCGGTTGTCGTCGGTCTGCGTCAGGCCAAGAACATCATGGCGGAAGGTGACGTGAAGTCCGGCAGCAAACGCGCGCCGTTTGTCTTTCTTTTGATCGTCACCGGGTACATCGCCTATGCCTTCTATGATGCGGCCTCGATCCCAAGCTTCAGCCGCGACCGGACGTTCCCGATGTTTGTTGCCGGTGTCTGCCTTGTCGGCTGTGCCATCCTTGTCATCCGCATGATGCTGAAGCCCGAGACCGACACGATCTTTGCGGACCGTGAAGTTGACGGCGAGGATGCCGAGGCGACACACAACCTGTGGTCGACGCTGGGCTGGTTTGCCGCCCTGTTGATCCTGACCTCGCTCTTGGGCTTCATCCTGGCGCTTGGATTGTTCCTGTTCACCTTCCTGAAAGTGCGGGCGGGTTTGGGCACAGCTTTCGCCGCGGCCTATACTGCCGTTGGCATCGCCTTCATGTGTGGGATGGCGGCGCTTTTGAACCGCGATTTTCCGCCGGGATTGCTTCAGGAATACGCTGACTTGCCGTGGCCACTGACATGACCCAAACGGCCATTCCATTTCTCTTCATGCGTGGCGGGACATCGCGAGGCCCCTACCTGAAGCGCGCCCATTTACCAGAGGACCTTGACACGCTTGCCGAAGTATTGATCGCCATGGTGGGCTCGGGCCATCCGCTGAACATCGATGGCATCGGTGGCGGTGCCGCTGTCACAACCAAGGTCGCCATGCTTTCGAAATCCGATGATCCTTGGGCGGATGTTGACTATTTCTTTGCCCAAGTGAGCGTTGAAGATCAGTTGGTCGACTTTAAGCCAACCTGCGGGAACATCTTGTCTGGCGTTGGTCCCGCAGCGATCGAGATGGGGTTCGTATTGGCGCAGAGCGGCGAAACGCCAGTGAATATCCGGGCCGTGAACACCGGCGCGAAAGTGGCAGCGGTCGTTAAGACGCCTGGCGCTCACGTCAGCTACGAGGGTGACGCCAGAATTGACGGGGTGCCGGGAACAGCTGCGCCGGTGGCTTTGCAATTCATGGAAACTGTTGGCGGGACCACAGGCGCGTTTCTGCCGACCGGAAACGTGAAAGATCAGATAAATGGCATCGACGTCACCTGCATGGACGTCGCAATGCCCATGGTCATCGCCAAGGCCGAAAGCTTTGGTCTCACCGGTCATGAAAGTGCGGCCGATCTGGATGACAATGCTGCATTTTTCGAATGTATGGAATCTGTTCGTCTGAAGGCCGGTGAACTCATGGGGCTTGGCGATGTATCCAAGTCCGTGGTTCCGAAATTCGGTCTGCTTGCCCCGGCCGAGAAAGGCGGAACGATTGCAACGCGATATTTCATGCCATGGAGCACCCATCCGACGATGGCTGTCACCGGGGCTCAGTGTCTTGCGTCTTGTGTGCTGACGCCAGGAAGCGTGGCTGACGGCATGGCGCGCTTATCCAATGAAAACCCGGCCACCGTCACTCTGGAGCACCCGACAGGTAAAATTGATGTTGTCGTGAGCTATGACCTGACTGGGGATGGGGTGGTGATAAAATCTGCCGGTCTTGTCCGAACCGCGCGAAAACTCGCTGCAGGAGAGGTGTTTGTTCCAAACTCGATTTGGGAAGCGAATTGACGTCCGTCTCGAATTGTATACAATAGTATACAATCACAGGGGAGAGATTCCATGACTGACAAAATTGAGGACTGCATAATTGCCGCCCGTGCCGAATTGTCATTGGCTCGCAGTTTTCTGCATAATGAGATCTCGAACTATCCCACCCCGATTTCTGGTTGTGACGCACAGTTCAACCACCTGCTGAGCCAACGCCAAAAGGTACTGGCGGCTATCAGTTCGTTGGATGAAAGAGCCTTCGTGCCAACGCCACGGGCGCCTTCCCCTGAGACAGGTATCGAAAGCAGATGAAGGTCCACATTCTGGACGATTGGTTCGACACTCTGCGCGAACTACCATGCTTCAAGTTGCTTGACGGGCATGACGTGACCGTCTGGACAGATCACGAACCAGACCACAGAAAGCTTGCTGATCGGTTGCAGGACGCAGACGCCCTGGTCCTGTTTCGTGAGCGCACCAAGATCGGCCCGGACCTATTGGAAAGGTTGCCAAATCTGAAGCTGATATCGCAGCGCAGCGTCTATCCGCATATTGACGTCGAGGCCTGCACACGAAACGGCGTGCTTTTGTGCTCGAACATGCATTCGGACACGCCCTCCTACGCGGCAGCAGAACTGACCCTTGCGCTGATGTTGGCTAGGTTTCGTCAGATCCCCGAACAGGCTGCGTCTTTGAAAGCCGGCAACTGGCAAATGGGCGTCGGTCGAACCCTGCGCGGAAGAATGCTTGGGCTTTACGGATACGGTCGGATTGCCAATGCGGTGGCGGGGTACGCCCGCGCCATCGGGATGAGGATACAATGGTGGGGCTCGCATGATGGCCGTGCGCGCGCCGCCGCCGATGGTAATTCGGTGCCCGACAGTCGCGAGGCTTTCTTTTCGACAAGCGACATCGTCAGCCTCCATGTCCGCCTGAAGCCCACTACCAAAGGGATCATCACGGCAGCCGATTTGGCGGCGATGCGACCTCGAAGCTTGCTGGTAAACACATCTCGGTCCGGACTGATCGAACCCGGCGCACTTGAGGGCGAGATTGCGCGGGGCCGCATTCACGCCGCCGTGGACGTCTTCGATCACGAACCGATGCGAGACAGCGACAACGTTTTGGTAACGCATCACAATGTCTTGGCCACTCCCCATATCGGTTATGTGACGGAAGACGAGTTCGATCTGCAATTCACTGACATCTTCGAGCAGATCAACGCCTATGCAGCAGGGGCGCCGATGCACATGATCAATCCCGAGGTCCGCACATGCCAATAGACCACGTCGCTTGCGACATCGTCGTGATCGGCGGCGGAAACGCGGCACTTTGCGCGGCGATGACGGCGGCAGAGGCAGGCGCGCGCGTGCTGATCCTTGAAGCCGCTCCCAAACCGTACCGGGGTGGCAACTCAAGACACACTCGGAATTTCAGGTGCATGCATACCGGCCCGCTGGGCCCCCTGATCGACGATTATGGCGAGGATGAGTACTTTACCGACCTTATGACGGTTACCGACGGCAAAACCGACGAGGCACTGGCACGGCTTGCAATACGAACCTCGGAAAGCTGCCTGCCCTGGATGGAAGAGCACGGCGTCCGGTTTCAACCGCCCTTGTCGGGCACGCTTTCGCTGGCGCGTACGAACGCCTTTTTTCGGGGTGGCGGCAAAAGCCTGGTGAACGCCTATTACCGCACCGCCGACCAACTCGGTGTCGATGTGCTTTACGAGGCAAGCGTCACTCACCTGGAGTTGGACGAAGATCACGTTTCCTTCCTTGACTACGTCCATGAAGGCGAAACGCATCGGATTGCGCCCAAAGCGGTGGTTGTGGCTTCGGGCGGCTTTCAGGCCGACACCGATTGGCTGGCGCGGGCCTGGGGACCGGCTGCGAAAAACTTCCTGATCCGCGGTACGCCCTATAATCGTGGCGTCGTGCTGGCCGATCTCCTGGACCAGGACGTCGAGCAAGTGGGCGATCCCACCCAATGTCACGCCGTCGCCATCGACGGACGTGCCCCCAAGTTCGATGGCGGTATTGTCACCCGCCTCGATTGCGTGCCGTTCTCGATTGTCGTGAACAAGAACGCTCAGCGATTTTACGATGAGGGCGAAGACGTCTGGCCGAAACGCTATGCCATTTGGGGTCGCCTGGTTGCCGATCAGCCGGATCAGGTTGGTTTTGCGATCATCGACGCCAAGTCGCTCGACCTGTTCATGCCTTCGGTCTTTCCTCCGATCAAGGCGGATACACTGGTGGAACTCGCAACCAAAATGGGGTTACCGCCAGAGCAGCTGCAGCACACCGTCGAAGCATTCAACGCCAGTTGCGGCGACACATCGGGCTTCCGTCCAACTGAACTTGACGGCGTATCGACCAGCGGACTGAAACCCGCCAAAACGAACTGGGCGCGCCCGATCAGTGAGCCACCATTCTACGGCTATTCGCTGCGCACGGGCGTCACATTTACCTATCTTGGCTTGAAGGTGGATACCAACGCCCAATGCAGTATCGGCAATCGTCCCATCGCCAATCTTTGGGCCGCCGGCGAAACCATGGCGGGGTCAATTCTGGGACAGGGGTACCTGGCAGGCTTTGGGATGACCATCGGAACCGTCTTTGGCCGCATCGCGGGACGGGAGGCTGCAAGATATGCAAATTGATCTGATCCAAGAGGCGCGACGGCAGGCCGAGATATGCAATGCCTGCCGGTACTGCGAGGGCTATTGCGCGGTCTTTCCGTCACTTCAAGACAATCGCATTTTCTCTGACGGGGATATCACCCAGCTTGCCAATCTCTGCCACAACTGCCGGGGGTGCTATTACGCATGTCAGTACACCGCTCCTCATGAGTTCGATCTGAACCTTCCCAAGGCGCTTGCCGATGTGCGTCAGGACAGTTGGGAAACCTTTGCCTATCCGCAGGCAATTGCCAGAACTTTCCAACGAAACGGCATGATGATCGCCTTTGCCTCGGTGCTTGCATTTGCCTTGGTCTTCGTTGTAGCGAACTGGCTTGGCAGAGGAAGAGATGGAAACGCGTTTTACGCCGTCATGTCGCATGGCATGATGGTCGCTATCTTTGCGCCGGCATTCCTGCTGCCCCTGGCCAGCCTCGGTGTCGGCCTTAGGCGATATTGGCGCGTCGTCGGCGGAGAACGCGTGACTTCGGCTCACATCCTGTCCGCGATCAAATCGGCCGGCGAGATGCGCAATCTTGCAGGGGGCCACGGCGACGGCTGCAATTTCGAAGATGAAGATCGCTTTACGCAGGCCAGACGCGTGGCACACCAACTTGTGCTTTATGGCTTCCTATTGTGCTTTGCCAGCACCAGCGCCGGAACGCTCATGCACTACTTATTGGGCATCCATGCCCCATACACGTTCTGGTCGTTACCAAAGCTCTTGGGTGTTCCGGGTGGAATACTGCTGGCATTTGGCGCGGTCTGGATGTTTGTCCTGAAACGACGTGGAGACCGGCATCTAGGGTCGGTATCTGCCTGGAGTGGCGAGGTCGCATTCATCGTGCTTCTTGGGTTCGTCGCGATCAGCGGACTTGCACTCTACGCATTTGGGGCCACGCCCTTGATGCCGCCACTTCTTTACTTGCACCTGGGCGCTGTCCTCAGCTTCTTCTTGCTAACCCCATTCTCGAAAATGGCCCATGGATTCTATCGCTTCGCCGCCTTGGTTCGGGACGCGCAAAGAAAACTTCCGCAATAGGATTGTTAGAACTGGCGGGGTGTACCGAAATTGCTTCCTGAGGGCATTGTTGGCGACGCTTGGGATACCAACACCCTGAATTTAAAGGTTTTTCAAGATACACGCGTCTTTCTTACCCAGGTTCAGAACTCATTCGGTGTCAAAGCCAGCAGATTGCGGTTGCCACAAGGGCGATGGCGGCTAGGAAGATTTTGCACGACTTACCCAATGCGAACCCGAACCGGCAAAGATCGCATCTCCGGTCTTTTTCAAGGCAAAATCCGGGACCACTGACGAGATGCATATCGACAAATGGCGAAGAGCCGTCGAAGGCAATCTGGAGGTCGTGTCCATTGGTGGTGGGCAAAGAGGTTTGCGGAAACCAGAGAATTTTCTTGCGTGAGTTTAATCTTGTTCAACGACCTTAACATCGCCGCCAGATTTCTGCCATTCCCTGAATCCACCTGGCAGGTGTTTGATGTTCTTGATCCCGTGCTCCGAAGCGATTTCGATTGCAAGGGTCGAGCGCTCTCCAACCGCGCAATAAAGCAGCAGGTCGTTACTCTGGCTGAGGCTGCGAAGCATGCCGGCGGTCGAACAATGGGATTCAAACTTCGTATAGGGCAGATGCAGCGAATTTGGGATCACGCCGTTTTTCTGACGCTCGCTTTCTTCGCGAATGTCGACAAGCTGCACGTCGCTGCTCGGCCAGGACTGCAATAGGTCGGCGACTTCTATGGATGGCACCCGGTGCTGCGCTTCAAGTCGAAGCCCAAGCCTCAGGTTTTCGGGCACGGCCACGTCCATCATCTTCGGGTTCGGCAGGTTGAGGTTGTTCATGATCTCGGCGTATTCGTCGGCAGACGAGACGTTCAGGCGCGGATTAAAGGCTTTTTCCTCGGCAATGGTGCTGACGGTGTCGCCTTTGTAGTCGTGGCCCGGAAAGACGAATGTGTGTTCGGGCAGTTTCAGCAAGCGTTCGAACAAGGAATGGTATTGATCGTAAGGATCGCCGTTTTGAAAGTCGGTGCGCCCGGTTCCGCGGATCAACAATGTGTCACCTGTAAAAACACGATCATCCATCAGGAAGCTATAGCTTTCGCTGGTATGCCCCGGCGTATAAAGCGCCGTCAGTGTCAGGCCCTCGATTGTTAGCCTTTCATTGTCGCTGACGCGCATGGACACGACATCGGTCGGGGATTGTTCGCCCATGACGGTGACGCAACGCGTGGCATCGCGAAGCTTTCCCATGGCGCTGACGTGATCGGCGTGGACATGCGTGTCGATGACTTTAACAAGCTTCAGGTCAAGTTCTTCCAGAAGTTTCAAGTAACGCCCGGTCTGTTCCAGAACCGGGTCGATCAGCAGGGCTTCGCCGCCATTTCGGCTTGCCATCAGATAGGTGTATGTACATGAAGTTTTGTCAAATAACTGTCTGAAAATCATACGTTTATCCTCGCCCATTTCTCACATTCGAATGCTGCATGCCGCGATGCCGTGGCACGCATCATGCACTTCAGTTGGAAGGTTGTTTTACTTTCCGCAGATAAGGCAGAGTTGCCTCGAAAGACCCGTGTTGCGCACGCGCGTCATCGTCGGACACAGACGAGGCAACAATGACATCTTCGCCCTGACGCCAGCCCGCCGGCGTGGCAACCTTGTGCTGTGCCGTCAGTTGAACCGAGTCGATCACGCGAAGCAATTCATCGAAATTCCGGCCAGTTGTCATTGGATACGAAAGCTGCATCTTGATCTTCTTGTCTGGCCCGACAAGGAAGACGGTGCGGACGGTCTGGTTGTCCACCGCGGTGCGCCCATCGGAACTGTCACCGGAATCGGCCGGAAGCATGTCATACAGTTTGGCGACCGACAAATTGGGGTCACCGATCATTGGATAAGTCACTTCGAAGCCGGTGGCCGACTTTATGTCGCCTTTCCATTTCTGGTGGCTTTCGACCGGATCAACGCTGATGCCGATGATCTTGCAGTTACGCTTGGCAAATTCATCCTCGATCCCGGCCTTATAACCCAGTTCCGTCGTTCAGACCGGCGTAAAGTCCTTTGGATGAGAAAACATGATCGCCCAGCTGTCTCCCATCCAGTCGTGAAAATTGATCGGACCATCGGTCGTATCGGCAGAGAAATCCGGAGCCGTGTCGTTAATTCTCAGAGCCATGATCTGTTACCTCGCTGTCAAACATGATCCATCCCTGCGGAGTGCGCTTCGACTTTGCCTGCTAGAAATGCGGGAATAATACCGTGAACCCGGTTCCGCCAAAAACGCAGCTGGTGCTCGACCCCATGTTCAGCCGCCAAGGTAGATTGGACATTCATTTATCATAAAATCATGATTCCTGTCAGCAAGTGTTTTGGTGTCTCGGCCATGGGGGCGGCACTTCCAAGGGCTGAAATACCAACCAACGGCAAGACGGATGCCGTCACTGCCCAAGGGCGCGAAAAACACGGATTTCTGCAACTTCCCTTGCAAGCACTCCCAACGTGTCATTTCGTCATGTTCAACCCCGCCTGAAACTTTTCTGCCCGGTCTTCCGTGTCTTCAATCGAGACCCAAACAGGGTGTCTCAGACAACGACACAAGGAGAGAAGACCAATGAAACTACTTGTATTGACAACATCCATTCTGCTGACCGCTGGCGCTGGCTTTGCAGGCGGGCATGCCACTCCCATGGTGATGGCATCCGATCAAACGGTCGAAAACGGCGTTGTCAGCGCAGAAACGGTTGTCGCGGGCGAAAATGGCTGGCTGGTCGTTCATCGCACAGATGCGATGATGAAACCCGGACCGGTCGTTGGCCATGCACCTTTGCGTGCCGGAGAAAACGCAGATGTCGCCGCCATCCTGACCGAAGATGTGAAGGCGGGTGAAATGCTGATGCTGATGGTTCACGCCGAAACCGGTGGCATGCAGACCGGCATATTCGAATACACGCTTGGTGCAAAAGAAGACGGACCAATCCGTGTGGAAGACAAGCTGGTTATGAATGTCGTAACCGCACAATAGCCATCCGACTGTGTATTGTACGAGTGCGCGCCCGGGCGTTGATACGCTCGGGCGTTGGTTTCCCGACCATTCACCACTGGCTAAGCCCGCGAACCATGTTTAAAGATCCAGAATGCAGTCCCGCGCCGAAGTTGAACATCTGATTGCGAAGACCGCCCTTGGCGACAAAAGCGCCTTTTCGGTGCTGTACGATGCGACAAGTGCGAAGCTTTTCGGTGTTTGCCTTCACATCCTGAAGGACCGCACCGAAGCCGAGGACGCCCTGCAGGATGTGTACTTGCGGATTTGGAACAAGGCCGACAGCTATGCGATTACGGGCCACAGTCCAATGACCTGGCTGATCACCGTGGCTCGGAACCTTGCGATTGACCGTCTGCGTGCCCGCAAGGAAACTGCTGGCGACCTTGACACCGCAAGCGAACTTCCCGACGCGCGCCCTGGTCCCGAAGCGGCTGCCATCGCCAGTTCCGAACTTCGTCGGTTCGAAGACTGCCTGAATGAACTGAAATCCGAGCACGCCTCGGCCGTCAAAGGAGCCTATTTGAACGGCGATACATATCTCGATCTGTCCGAGCGTTACAGCGTGCCTTTGAATACAATGCGAACCTGGCTTCGTCGAAGCCTGTTGAAACTGAAGGACTGTCTTTCGCGATGAGCGACGCACCTGAAATACCGCAGGACGACTCGGCACTGGCGGCCGAGTATGTTCTGCGTCTTCTGGATGCAGAGGAAGAACGGGCATTCGAAAATCGCCTTCTCAGCGACAGCGATCTTCGCGACCAGGTCCGAATGTGGGAGGCAAAGTTTGCATCGCTTGCCGATGCGCTCCCCGAAACGACACCTCCAGCTTCCGTCAAGGTGCGCCTGATGGATAAGATCGCAGGCACGCATGAACGAACGGGATCAGCGATCTGGCGATGGCTGCTGCCGTCCGCCGTTGCGCTGGCCGTGATCGGTTTCCTGGCCTTTGGCCCGCTTCTTCGCGGACCGGACTTTGACCCGGCCTATCATGCGTCCCTCATTACGGCTGACGGGTCACTTCAGATCGAAGCCGGGCTTTCGCCTGACAACAACCTGTTCAAGGTGCTTCGCCCGATTGGTGACGCCCGTCCCGGTCGTGTACTTGAAATCTGGCTGATTGCCGAAGGTGCGGATGCGCCGGTTTCGCTGGGCGTCTTGCCGGAAGACCGTGAAACGTTGTTCGAAATCGACCCCGACCTTGCCGCGTTGATCGAAGGTGGCGTGATGGCGGTGTCCGACGAACCCCCCGGCGGATCTCCGACTGGCGCGCCCACGGGTGAGGTGCTTGCGACAGGTGAATTCTTCGACGTTTGAATTTTTTTGAAACTTTCACGCCCCTCCAACCGTGCCTATTTTTGACAGCGCACCAATGAGGAGTGGATGACGTGACGCGAACTTCCAAAGAAGAATGGGCAAGGCCGACGGTGGCAGTGGCAACGATTGCCTCGTTATTCATCGCGGGAAGTACGGTTCCTGTGCGCGCGCATGAGTTCTGGATTGATCCCTTAGCCGAACGGTTGCTGCCCGGCGAAACGATTTCGGCCGACCTGCGTATTGGGCAAAACCTGTCGGGTGCGGCCTATCCTTATGTCTCGAAAACCGTTGCTGGCATGACGCATTGGTCACCGGACAACGTTAACGCGATCACAGCGCGCGAAGGCGACCGCCCTGCCCTCAATAGCGTGGCGACAGAGCCCGGCCTTCACCGCATAACGGTTCAATCCCATCCGGCTTACATTGTCTTCGACGACATGGTCGAATTCGAAGAGTACCTTGAATACGAGGGGCTTGGTGAAATCGCAGATCAACACCGCGAACGTGGATTGCCTGACACCGAGATCGCCGAGGCCTACATCCGGAATGCCAAGACACTTTTGCAAGTCGGGCCTGTCGATACATCGCAATCCGATCAGCCGACGGATCTGCCGTTCGAACTGACGGCCCTGGGCAACCCTTACGACGCCGACATTCGGTCCCTTGATATTCAACTGACCTGGCAAGACCGCCCCGTACCCGGCGTGCAGGTCACACTCTTCCATCTTCCGGACGGCGGAACCGCGCCGCAGGACAGTCGACGCAGCGTTCTGAAGACTGACACAGATGGCGTTGTTTCGATTGATTTGGGCAAGCCCGGCGCGTTCCTGTTGAATGCAGTCAGGATGTCGCCGGTTGACGGACCGGGATCGGTTGTCTGGGAAAGCTATTGGGCGAGTTTGACGTTCAACACCGCCAGATAGTCCGGCCCGGCGGGTACCGCCGAGCCAGGTTGCGAATATTCAGCGTCCTGCCTTGTCAACGGCACGGGCTTTGGTCGGGCCTTTGTCGTCGGGCCGGTTACCCCGCGCGCCACCCAAAGTGTGCGCCGGTCCCACGGTTTCAGAGCCAACCGACGCGCCAGGCACGTCTGTCTGCCCCTGATCATGTCCCTTGGCACTCGCGCTGCCCGCCGTCATGATGACTGCAATCGCCAAAATAGTTGTGCGTTTCATGTTCGAACTCCTAAGATTTGTTGCATAGTCCTGAAGAAACGGATGCAAAGTCGCAAAAGTTTCACAAAAAACCCGATTGGCCCCAAACAAATTTTCACGGCAGCGCGACATCGGCTCCAAAGTTCAGTTATGCAGTTGATTTCACTCTTTTCCCTTGCACCAGAATACCTTCTGGAAAAATTCCAGATGATCCGTCATGTGGTTAACCTTGCGGCTGAAAGCACCTATGAAGGCACTGGAGAACGGCACAGGCTGGCCCCGCGTCGAGTGCTAACCGGGCTGTGGGCCCGTATTCTGAAAGGACGCCCGCGATGGATCGCGCCGACATTGTCCATGACGCTTTTCTAACGCGCGTCGCTGCCGGTGACTTTCCCTCGGGTGGGTCGGCTTCCGGCCCCTTGGCGGGGCCCGAGGCGGTTGCGATCTTTCGCGCCCAATGCCTCAGCCGGAACCTGGATCGGCGCTCGCGCAAAATGCAGGCCGAGGGTCAGGGGTTTTACACCATCGGATCGTCGGGGCACGAGGGCATGGCGGCGGTCGCCTCGGCGCTCAGCGTCGACGACATGGCCTTCCTGCATTACCGCGACGGCGCCTTTCAGACCCGCCGTTCGGCCATGGTGCCCGGCACAACACCCGCCTGGGACATGCTTCTGAGCTTTTCGACGGCCAAGTCCGACCCAATGTCGGGTGGACGGCACAAGGTGCTGGGATCAAAAGCATTGAACATCCCGCCACAAACTTCGACCATCGCCAGCCACCTGCCCAAGGCCGTCGGCGCCGCCTATTCCATCGGCTTGGCCGCACGTCGTCCGCCCGAACACCAGGCGCTGGCGAATGACAGCATCATCATGTGTTCCTTCGGTGATGCCTCGGCCAACCACTCGACCGCGCAGGGTGCGATCAACACCGCCTGCTGGACGTCCTATCAATCCATCCCCCTGCCCTTGCTGTTGGTTTGCGAAGACAACGGTATCGGCATATCGACACGCACACCGAAGGACTGGATCGGCGCGAATTTCGCCAACAAGCCGGGGCTGAAATACTTCCACGCCAACGGGTTGGACATCTTCGACACGTACCGCGCCGCCCGCAAAGCGGCAGCTTTTGTGCGTGCCCGCAAGAAACCTGCATTCCTGCATTTGTCGCTTGTCCGTCTCTATGGCCACGCGGGCGCGGATTTGCAGCAATCCTACCTTGCCAAAGCGGTGTTCGAAGACTGGGAAGAAAACGACCCCCTGCTTCATTCCGCACGCCTGTTGACCGAAAGCGGCGCGTTGACCATTGACGAGGTCTTGTCGATCTATGCCGAGACCGAAGCCCAATGCACCCGCGTCGCGGCCGAGGTTGTGAAACAGCCGCGCCTTGGTTCGGCAAAAGAAGTCATGGCCTCGCTTATCCCGCCGCCGCGCCCCTGCAAACCGACCAACGGCCCAGGCACCGAAGCGCGCAGCGCCGCATTCGGCGGTGAACTGACCGCGATGAACAGCCCGCAGCCGATGTCGAAACTGATCAACTGGGCCTTGACCGATCTGATGCTGGAGCATCCCGACATCGTGATGATGGGCGAAGATGTCGGGACAAAGGGCGGCGTTTACGGCGTGACGCAGAAACTGTGCGACCGCTTCGGCGCGGATCGGATGATCGACACGCTTCTGGACGAACAATCCATCCTCGGCCTTGCTATCGGATTGGGGCACAATGGATTTCTGCCGATGCCCGAGATCCAGTTCCTGGCCTATTTGCACAACGCCGAAGACCAGTTGCGCGGCGAGGCGGCGACATTGCCGTTCTTTTCCAATGGTCAGTTCACCAATCCGATGGTGCTGCGCATTGCGGGGCTTGGGTATCAGAAAGGGTTCGGCGGGCACTTCCACAACGACAACTCGCTGGCGGTCCTGCGCGATATTCCGGGTCTTGTCATCGCCTGCCCGTCGCAGGGCGCCGATGCCGCCCGGATGCTGCGCGAATGTGTACGACTGGCGCGCGAGGAACAGCGGGTGGTGGTCTTCGTCGAACCGATTGCGCTTTATCCCATGCGGGATTTGCACGGCGACAAGGACGGCAAGTGGATGCGGCACTACCCCGCACCCGACCAATCCATCCCGCTTGGCGACGTCGGCGTGACCGGAGACGGCCCCTTGGCGATCATCACCTACGGCAATGCACACTACTTGTCGCTGCAAGCCGCACGGACGCTTGCCGCCAAGGGAATCGAGACCCGGGTGATCGACATGCGCTGGATCGCTCCGATGCCGGTTGAGGGCATCCTGGACGCCATCGAGGGCGCAAAGAAAGTGCTGATCGTCGATGAATGCCGGGGGACCGGCGGACAATCCGAAGCCCTTCTTTCGATGCTGATCGAACGCAGCCCCCTGCCCGCCGCGCGCCTTGTTGCCGAAGACAGCTTTATCGCCACCGGCCCCGCTTATGCCGCAACGATGCCCAGCCACGGCAGCATCGTCGCCGCCGCAAGCGCGCTTTGGAATGCCTCATGAAACAGACCGCCGTTGTCATCGCGCCGGGACGCGGCACCTATAACAAGGCAGAACTTGGGTACCTTTCCCGGCATCATCCCGGGTTCGACATGCTGAAGAACTTCGACGCCTACCGTAAGGACGAAGGACAGACCTCGATCAGCACGCTGGATCAGGCCGCGCGGTTTTCCGGCACCACGCACACCCGGGGGGACAACGCCTCGCCCCTGATTTTTGCCTGCGGGTTGGCCGACTTCGGCGCGATTGACCGCGACCGGTTCGACATCATCGGCGTTACCGGGAACTCCATGGGGTGGTACACGGCACTTGCCTGCGCCGCAGCGCTTGATCCCATGGCAGGATTTCGGCTCGCAAACACCATGGGCACCCTCATGCAAAAGCATATGATCGGCGGGCAGTTGATCTATCCTTTTGTCGATGAGGATTGGCGCGCGATCCCCGGTCAGCGGGACTCCCTGTTGGCGAAAACCGATGCGATCAACGCGCGTGCAGACCACCAATTGAAACTGTCGATCGATCTGGGCGGCATGCTTGTTCTGGCGGGCAACGAAGCCGGGCTTGCCGCCTTCGAACGTGACGTGCCCGAGCTTCAGAAACGCTTTCCGATGCGGCTGCAGAACCACGCAGGCTTCCACACATCGCTGCAAGCCCCGGTGTCACAACGTGCGTTCCGCGCGCTTCCGGAATCGCTTTTTCAACAACCGAAGTTGCCGCTGATCGACGGACGCGGCGGGATTTGGTATCCGAAGGCTGCCGATCTTGCGGATCTTCACGATTACACCCTCGGGCATCAGGTCACGCAAACCTACGACTTTGCCGCAGCCCTGCGGACCGCCGCGCGCGAATTGATGCCGGATGTCTTCATCATCCTTGGCCCCGGAACAACACTGGGCAGCGCCACGGCGCAGGCCCTGATCCGGTGCGGCTGGCGCGGGCTGGACTCGAAAACCGCGTTCCAAAGCGTCAACGCCGACCACCCCTGCCTTTTGTCAATGGGCATGGACGATCAGCGCAAGGCGTGCATCTAGACAGTGAACCCGCCGCGCGATTACGCCGCCAGCACCGCTTCGGCCTCGATCTCGACCTTGTAGCCTCCGATCAATCCGGCAACCACGATCAGGGTATTCGCCGGCTTGATGTCGCCGAACACCCGGCCATGAGCCCGCGAAACCGCTTCCACGTCCGCTTCATCGACGATGTAAATGCGGGTCCGCACCACGTCCTTGGCCGAGCCCCCAAAGGCCGCAAGCGCCGCCAGTATCTTGTCGAGGACAAACGTGGTCTGAGCGCCTGCGTCCTCGGGCGCGACAGAGCGGTCCGCGCCAGCGGTGGCGGTTGTTCCTGAAACGAGAATGCGCTCGCCAATCCTTTGAGCACGGGCGTATCCTGCAATGTCTTCCCATTTGGACCCGCTCAGCACCTCTTGGCCGCCTTCGCGGTGTTCCGATGCTGTCGCCACGTGCAACAGGGGCATGGCATCCAGATGGTGGCTGAGATCGCCCGAAGCGGTCAGGAATGGCGGCTGGCGATACTCGTCGCCGCAGTCGCCGGGAACCTTGGTGGTTCCGGCAAAGGCCGCGGTCAGGCGGTCCTGATCCTCGGCATCCAGCGCGAACGAGAAAAGCCGCAGGTTGTCGTCGGAATGCACCCGCTCGCCAAGGCGCGCGCCAACGATGACACCTGCGACGGCAGGATGGTCCAGCACCCAACGGGTGGCGACATTGGCAATCGAAACGCCGTGCTTTTGCGCCACTGTGTCTGCCGCCTGCAGAATGCCCCGAAAGGCTTCCCAGCCACCGGTTGCGTCGATGAACCGCTTGTACTTCATTTTCGACCAATCGGGGATGTCGTGGGGTTCGGACCGACCCAGCCAGCGGTCGGAAAGAAACCCGCCGCAAAGTGTTCCATAGGCCAAAAGCCGAACGCCGGACGTGCTGCAAAGCCGCGACAATTCCCCTGCGGCACGGCGGTCGACAAGCGAAAACGACACCTGGTTCGTCAGTAACGGAATGCCGTCAGACACGGCGACCTGCAGATGCGCGGCGTCAAAGTTCGTCACGCCGATCTCGGCGATCAGACCCTCTTGGCGCAACCGCGCAAGTTCGTGAAGCGCGTCCAGCCAGGCGGGATGCTGAAAGCTCCACCAGTGGAATTGCAACAGATCGACACGATCGACGCCCAGGCGTTGAAGACGCTCTTCGACCCCGGCCCTTACGACATCTTCGGTCATCGGTCCCGGCGACGGGCACCACTTCGTACAGATCGTGGCGTCCGCAACTTTTTTGCGGGCCAGCATCCGGCCGGCGATAATCTCGGCACTGCCGTAATGGTCGGCCATGTCGAAGGTATCGAACCCCCGGCCCGCATAGGTCTCCAGCCATCCCGCGCCGGTATCCGGATCAATCGTCTTGCCATCCTTTTCGATGTCAGCAACCTGCCAAAGACCGGTCAGAACGCGGGAAATCTCGATCTGGTTCGACAGGCGCAGACGGTCGGGGCGTGCGGGATGGCTCATTTCAGGTCCGTTCCTGTGAAGGCACAAAGGCGAAAGCCCCTTGAGAGCCGCGCCACTTTCGATAACGTGTCCCAGATAAGACCAGGTTCCGGCGACAGTCCAGCGGAAGGGATGGCATGGAAAAGGACGAAAACAGCCGGGACTTCTGGCTATATGACCTGAAAGTCGAAACCGTGCTGGACGGACGAACGCCGGTCTGTCGCCATATCGAGGGCGAAAGCTTCAGAGTCGAAGGCGAAACGCTTGTTTTTGAACCAAAAACCCGCGTGTCAATGTACGCATTGGCCGCCTTGTTGCCCCTTCTGCCCGCCAAACAGCGCATGACGGATCCAAACGACTGGATCAGTACCGACGCCGAAGTCGCCTGCCCCGATCCCCATTGCGGTGGGCGTTTCCGAATTACCCGGGGCGACAAACGCAGGTTCACCCATGACGCCACGACCGGGCTTCCCGATGCGCGCAGCGCCCCCTATTGGCAGGCGGACGAAGAATGACGAACCTCGGCAACATGCCAGCCCGCAGACGTCGGGTGCCCGACGTTGGCTGAAACCATCCTTTCAACACAAGGCCTTGTCCGCAACTTTGGGTCACTGAGGGCTGTCGATAATGTGTCGCTGAGTATCCGCAAGGGGTCGATCACCGGGCTGATCGGTCCGAACGGGGCTGGAAAATCAACGCTTTTCAATCTGTTGACCGGCGCATTGAAACCGGATTCGGGGAGCGTCCGCCTGAAGGATCAGGACGTCACCAACCTGTCGCCGAACCGATTGTTCAAACTGGGGCTGGGGCGCACGTTTCAAATTCCGCGCCCGTTTGCGCGGATGAGCGTACTTGAAAACGTCATGCTGGCTCCGATTGCGCAGATTGGCGAAACGATCTCGGGGCCGTTTTTGTTTCGCAGCCGGATGCGCGACGAAGAGCACCACATTCGCAAAAAGGCGCTGGAGGTCCTGGATTTCGTCACGCTGACCCCGCTGGCCGACCATCCGGCTGGCAAAATCTCGGGCGGTCAGATGAAACTGCTTGAACTTGCCCGGGTGCTGATGGGTGATCCCGGGTTGATCCTGCTGGACGAACCCGCGGCCGGGGTGAACCCGGTACTGACCGAAACACTGATCGAAAAGATCAAGGAATTGAACCGGCGCGGCACGACTTTTGTCATCATCGAGCACGACATGGATTTTGTCATGCGCCACTGCGACCCGGTGATTGCGCTGGCCGTGGGCAAGGTCGTCTTTCAGGGCACCAGCGAAGAAGCTTTGGCTGACCCCGTGTTGCTGGACGCGTATCTGGGGGCGACGGCGGATGCCTGAGACCGTGTTGGAAGCCCATGGCGTGACAGCCGGTTATGTGCCCGGTCTGCCGATCCTGCACGACGTTTCAATGGGCGCGCAGGCCGGTCAAATCACGTTGATCATCGGCCCGAATGGCGCTGGAAAATCGACTCTGATCAAAGCGATAGCCGGACTTGTTCCAGTTGGTTCCGGCAAAATAACGTTCGAAAGTCAGGACATTACCGGTCTTGCCACAGATCAGATGTCGACCCGGGGCATTTCGTATGTACCCCAGACCGACAACATCTTCCGCAGCCTCACCATCCGCCAGAACCTTGATCTGGCCTTGCGACGCGCGAAATCCGATGCCCCTGCCCGGCTGGCGCAACTTTTGGAACAATTTCCCGCGCTCGCCGCGAAGCAACGCGACAGGGCGGCCACACTATCGGGCGGACAACGCCAGTTTCTGGCGATTGCCATGGCGCTTGCCACAGCGCCTCGCCTGATCCTGATGGACGAACCGTCCGCCGGATTGTCGCCCAAAGCCACGCAAGACGTGCTGGAACATGCGCGGTCCCTGACCGAACAGGGCGTTGCGATCCTTTTGGTCGAACAGAACGTCAATCAGGCCCTGCATCTGGCGGATCACTGCTTCATTCTTGCCGAGGGACGCAACCAGATCGATGGGCCAGCCAAGGACCTGCTGAACGACAAGGTGGTCGGAGAGATTTATCTGGGCGGACGCCGGGTGCAAACGACATGATCCAGAACCTGATCGACGGGGTTCTCACGGGCTCGTACATCTCGCTTGGGGCCATCGGGTTGACGCTGGTCATGCATATCCTGCGGTTTGCAAACTTTTCGCACGCCGAGTTGTTGTCGCTTGGGGCTTATGTGGCGCTTGTTTGCGATGCCCTGGTGGCGGCCCTGGTGCCCGTATTCGCCGTGAAGCTGGCGCCCTTGTCGCTGACCTGGGCACTGGTTCTGGCCATTCTGATGTCGATGGTGATCACCGGGCTATCGGCCTTGTTGATCGACCGCCTGGTTTTCAAACGGGTGCGCGAAAAGGGGCTGGAACTGTCGATGATCTTTGCCAGCTTTGGCATGGCGCTGATCATCCGCAATGTGATCGGGCTGTTCTTCGGGCTAAGCCCGCAGCTTTATTCGCGCGACATTGCCTTTGCCATGGTTCTATCGCGCGATCCGCTCCTTTTGGTCAAGCCCGATCAGATTTTCGTCCTGGTGGCGGCCCTGTTGCTGATGCTGATGCTGCATCTTTTGTTGTCGCGCACCACCTTCGGCTATTCCCTGCGCGCCGTCGCCGAAAACCCATCCCTGGCGCAGGTGAACGGCGTCAACCTGCACCGAACGATCATGGCCGTGTGGCTGATCGGAGGCGCCTTGGCGGCCGTGGCGGGCGTCTTTTACGGGCTTAGCCACCAGCTTATCCCGGTCATGGGGCGCGACCTGTTGTTGCCGATCTTTGCCGCCACGATCGTCGGTGGCATCGGCAGCGTCTATGGCGCGGTCCTTGGCGGCTTTATCGTCGGAATCGCGGGCAACATGGCCCTGGTCGTCTTACCGTCGGGGTATACGCCTTCGGTGCCGTTTCTGTTGATCATCGTGGTCCTGATGATCCGCCCGCACGGGCTGTTCGGAGAGGCGCGCGCATGATCGGGGTGATGTCATACCTGGTGTTTTTCGCCACCACCGCGTCGATCCTGGCCATCGCGGTTCTGGGTTTGAACCTGCAATGGGGCAATACGGGTCTTTTCAACGGTGGCGTTGTCGCATTTTTCGGTGCCGGAGCTTATGGCACGCTGATCCTTGGCGGCACGTCGCAAGAAGGTCATCTGGGCGGGTTCGGGGTGATTTACCCGCTCGCGCTTTTAGGCGGCATGGCGGCGGCCGGGCTGATGGCCTGGATCGTGGGGCTTTTGACGCTGAGGCTCAGGCATGACTATCTGGCGATTGCGACCTTTGGCGTCGCGGTTGCCTTTGAAAACCTGATGCGCAATGCCGAATGGCTGGCCGGAGGCGCCAAGGGCGTGCGTGGCTTTGAGCGCCCGCTGCGCGCAGCACTTGGTGACGGGTTCTTGTACAACATTCTGTTTTTCCTAGTCGTTCTGGCCATCCTGATCGCCACCTATCTATTCCTGGAACGCCTTGTTGCTTCGCCATTTGGCCGTCTTTTGCGTGCGATCCGCGAAGACGAAGAAGCCGCGCAATCCTTGGGCAAAAGTCCCGCGAAAGTGCGCCTGACGGCCTTTGTCACGGGGTCGGTCATCCTTGGGCTGGCGGGCGGGCTTTATGGTACGTTCTATGCCTTTGTCAGCCCACAGGATGTGCTGCCGACACTGACGTTTCAAATCTGGGCGATGCTGATCGTCGGTGGTGCAGGCAACAACCGGGGCGCCATTTTCGGGGCTTTTCTGATTTGGGGGGCCTGGACCGCCTCGGGCTGGGCTTTGTCGCGATTTGCGCCCATCGAAGCACAGCTATACACTGGCTCGGTTCAATTCGTGCTGATCGGATCGGTCATTGTCGGGATGCTCATGTGGCGTCCCGAAGGGTTGCTGCCGGAACGGCTTGTCGTATCTCAAAGGGGATCAACCCCGTCGAACAAACAGGGAGAGTAACATGTCTATCACCAAGTATCTGTGGGTCGCCATCGGCCTTGCCGTCAGTGCCACGGCGCTGCCGGGAACAGCCGAGGCTCAGGATTGCACCACCAAGATCGGAGCGGTTTTGCCGACCTCGGTCGACTGGGGACGTCCGATCGCCGAAACCGCGCAATTTGCCGTCGACCAGGTCAATGCGGCGGGCGGTGCGGCGGGGTGCCAGATCGAAATGGTTCTGCGCGACACGCAGGTCGATCCCAAGGTCGGCGTCGATGCCGCCAAGGCGCTTGTCGATCTTGAGGGCGTGAAACTTTTGCTGGGTGCGGTGTCGTCGGGCGTGTCGATGCCGATCCTGACTTCGGTCACGGTACCCGGTGATGTCGTGCAGATGTCGTGCTGTTCGTCCTCGACCGCCTTCACCAAGCTGTCCGAAGACGGCAAGACCAACGGTTTGTGGTTCCGCACTTTCGCCACCACCGGCGTGCAGTCCGCCGTCGCGGCAAAAGTGGCGGCTGACAAGGGATATAAAACCGTTGCTGTCATGTACAAGAACGACGACTGGGGCCAGGACATGGCCCGTCTGATCGCCGCCGACTTTGCCGCCGTGGGCGTCGAGGTTACCGCATCGGTCGCCGTCAACGACGGCCAGCCCAGCTATCGCGCCGAGGTGACCGAAGCACTGGCCAGCCAGCCCGAGTCGCTTTACCTCGCGCTTTATCCGGCCGAAGGCACGGCTGCCGTCCGGGAATGGATCTCGCTTGGCGGTACGCAGAACATGATCCTGGCCAACTCGCTGAAGTCAGACGAGTTCCGCGACAACGTGGGCCTGCAGTACCTGGGCGCAACGCTTGGAACCGACACTGCGTCGCCCCGGTCTGAAAGTGCAGATGCCTTCCGTGCCGCCTATGTGGAACGTTTCGAATCCGAGCCGAACGGCCCCGGTCTGGCCAACAGCTATGACGCGACAATGATCGCGCTTCTGGCAATGGAGGCCGCGGGCAAGGATGCCTCGGGGTCCGATATTGCCGCGGCCATCGCCAAGGTCACCGACCCGAACGGCACTCCGGTCAGCGCGGATACGGCAGGCTTTTCGGCTGCGAAGGATGTGCTGTCTGGCGGTGGAACCGTGATGTACCAGGGCGGGACAGGCAATGTGCGGTTTGACAAAAACGGCGATGTGTCCGCCCCGGCGGTTGTCTGGGCCTTTTCGGAAGGCGGCATTGAAGAGGTCGAATATATGTCGCTGAACGATGTCGATGCTTTCATCACATCGCTGAAGTAAACCTGCTCAATCTGGGCAGACGGAATGACCTGATCGAAGGCCACCCCACCGGGGTGGCCTTCTTCTTTTGCCCCACCGAAACGCGGTGTCCACTGGCCCTATCGCGAGCCACATCAGAGTGCTAGCGTCGATCAAAGGGGTGCGCATGACAGATCGGAACGAGTTTCCACCGCTGGCGGTCGGGCTGGTCCGGCTGGCGCTTCGGCTGGGCCTGATCCTTGTCGTGGCATTTGCCATCCATATGGCCTCTGACTGGGCGGCCCGCAAAGCCGAGGCAGCGGGCTCGGAGGGCATGATGATCGGGCTGTTCAGCCTATTGCTGGTCTCATATGCGCTTTTGATCGCGGTCCCCTTCATGCCGGGGATCGAGATTGGCATCAGTCTTTTGATCATGAAAGGGGCCGACATTGCCCCAATGGTGTATGGTGCAACCGTGATTGGCCTGACGTTGGCGTTTCTGGTTGGCCGGTTCACGCCCTATCGTTGGCTGCACGCCGTTCTTGCCGACCTCCGTCTTCGAAGTGCCTGTGACATGGTTGAACGCCTTGAGCCGATGTCGCAGCAGGAACGACTGTCGCACCTGACTGCCCGGCTGCCCAGGTGGCTGGTGCCGATGGTGGGAACCGGGCGCTATCTGCTTCTGGCGCTCTTGCTGAACATTCCGGGGAATGCCGTAATCGGCGGCGGCGGTGGCATTGCCTTTATCGCCGGTTTCAGCCGGCTTTTCGCGCCGACCCTTACGACAGTGGCGATTGCGCTTGCAGTCCTGCCGGTGCCCCTGGTGGTTTGGATCACCGGCAATCTGGACTGGATTGCACAATGATCCGTTCTGTGGGGCAAAGCAGTTGTTTCGTCGAAAAGCACGCACCCTTCGACTGGCTTGCCCAGACGCCCCGAATGGGCCACAACCGGTCCGACGGAGGGCTGTCATGAAAATCGCGACGTTCAATATCAACGGCATCAAGGCGCGGTTCGAGGCCTTGACCACGTGGCTTACGGACAGTTCGCCGGATGTGGCCGTTCTGCAGGAAATCAAATCCGTGGACGAAGGATTTCCGCGCGACCATTTCGAGGACTTGGGCTATATCGTCGAAACCCACGGACAAAAAAGCTTCAACGGCGTTGCGATCTTATCAAAGCTTCCGCTTGAAGACGTGTCGCGGGGCCTGCCGGGCGATGACAGCGACGAACAGGCCCGCTGGATCGAAGCCACCGTTGTTGGCGTAAGGCCGATCCGGGTCTGCGGTCTGTATCTTCCCAACGGAAACCCGGTGCCGGGCGACAAATACGACTACAAGCTTGCCTGGATGGAGCGGTTGAAAACCCGTGCCAAGGCGCTTTTGATTGCCGAAGAACCCGCCGTTATGTGCGGCGACTACAACGTCATTCCCCAAGACGAAGACGCCGCGCGCCCGGACGCCTGGCGGAAAGACGCGCTGGCGCTGCCGGAAAGCAGGGCGGCGTTTCGATCAATACTGAACCTTGGATTCACCGAAGCGTTTCGCGCCTGCCACCAAGGGACGGGCCACTATTCGTTCTGGGATTACCAGCGCAATGCCTTTGACCGGAACGACGGTATCCGCATCGACCATCACCTTTTGACACCCCAGGCGGCCGATCTTTTGCGCGAGAGCTGGATCGAAGCCGATGTTCGTGGCCGCGAGAATCCGTCGGATCACACACCGGTCTGGATCGAACTGGACGCCTGAGGCCACAATTTGGCCCCATCCCGCCCTTAGCCTGCCGGGCAAAGGAGAACGCACATGTCAATACGTCTTGCGATTGTACTCTGTGCCGCGATTGCTTTGCCGGGAACGGCCATGGCAAAGGGGCCGAAGCATTGCCCGCCGGGCCTTGCCAAGAAGAATCCGGCCTGTGTGCCCCCTGGACTGGCCGCGAAGGGCCAGGTTGCCGGGGACACCGACACCGACAGCGACGATGACTACGATTACAACCGGCTTCGGGTTGGGGACCGAATCGTCATTGACGGCCGCGAGTATGTCGTGCTGCAGGCCGGTGACGAAGTCATCCTGCGGCGCGGAACCGACTGGTATCGCCTGCCCTATCCTGACGACGGCTCGGATTACGTGCGCATCGGTGACGCGATACTGCGGGTCGATCCCAAGACGAAGGCCGTGTTCGAGATCATCGAACTTGCAGACCTGATCCTGAACTGAGGTTGTCACCATTTCCAAAGCCACTCAGGCCGCGAAGTCTTCGCTGGCTGGGTGCCGGGCACGCCTGAAGGCGCTTGGCTGACGATCAGCCAAACGGTCAGGGTCGTCTTGACCAATTCTGAGGAAAGCAACGGCGCCGCTGCGCGGTCCCTGATGTGTCCTTGCCCCCGTGCTAAGGGAAGGCATTCGGCCGGTGTGGACAGGGGTTGATAGCCCCTTGGAACCGGAAAGTCGTGAACGCGTTCGAAAAAAGTTATGCACCGGAAAAGTTGCGCAAGGGTAATCCATGCGTGCGGACCCCCCCGGTCATTTCATCCCCTGCGGCGAACTGTTAGGGTCTTCAAAACGCATTGTGGGGGCCTGCCAATGACCATTCAAACCCTTGACCACGTCAATTTGCGGACCATTCGGTTGGACGAAATGGTCGCCTGGTATGAAACGATCCTTGGCCTGACCAAAGGCGCTCGGCCCGATTTTACCTTTGATGGCGCCTGGATGTACGCCGGTGACAATCCGATCGTCCACCTTGTCGATGTGAAGACCGAGCAGCGATCCATTGAACCGAAGATCGAGCATTTCGCGCTTGGGGCCAAAGGGTTTGCCAAATTCGTGGCCCTGCTGAACCGGCACGGCGTGTCGCATACGGTCGATCCGGTGCCCGGGTTTCCGATTGTTCAGATCAACCTTCACGACCCCGACGGCAACCACATCCACGTGGACTTTTCGACCGAGGACGCAGGTCAGGCCTGACGATTACTCGGCGGCGACTTTGGATGCGCCCAGCATCTGGGCCAGATAGTGGCCGGTATGGCTGTTCTTGACGGACGCGATATCTTCCGGCGTGCCGGTCGCCACGATCTTGCCACCGGCGTCGCCACCTTCGGGACCGATGTCGATGATATGATCGGCGGTTTTGATGACATCCAGGTTGTGCTCGATGACGATCACCGAGTTCCCCTGTTCGACCAATTCGTGCAGCACTTCTAACAATTTGCGCACATCCTCGAAATGCAGCCCCGTCGTAGGCTCGTCCAGGATGTAAAGCGTCCGCCCCGTCGCGCGCTTGGACAGTTCCTTTGACAGTTTCACCCGATGCGCTTCGCCACCAGAGAGCGTCGTCGCCTGTTGGCCCACCTTGATATAGCCAAGCCCGACGCGCATCAGCGCGTCCATCTTTTCGCGGATCGACGGGACGGCCTTGAAGAAATCCTGCGCGTCTTCAACGGTCATATCCAGCACGTCGGCGATGGACTTGCCCTTGAATTTTATCTCAAGTGTTTCGCGGTTATAGCGCGCGCCCTTGCAGGTCTCGCAAGTGACATAGACGTCGGGCAGGAAGTGCATTTCGATCTTGATAACACCGTCGCCCTGACAAGCCTCGCAGCGCCCGCCCTTGACGTTGAAACTGAAGCGCCCGGGTTTATAGCCGCGCGCCTTGGACTCGGGCAGGCCGGCGAACCAATCGCGGATCGGGGTGAAGGCGCCGGTATAGGTGGCGGGGTTCGACCGGGGTGTCCGCCCGATGGGGCGCTGGTCGATGTCGATCACCTTGTCGAGGTGTTCAAGGCCCTTGATCGTCTCGCAAGGGGCCGGGGTCTGGCGCGCACCGTTCAGAGCCATCGAGGCGGTCTTGAACAGGGTTTCGATGGTCAACGTGGATTTGCCGCCGCCCGACACACCAGTGACGCAGACGAACTTGCCCAGGGGAAATTCCGCCGTGACCTCTTTCAGGTTGTTGCCGGTGGCCTTGACCACGGTCACCGATTTGCCCTTGCCCTTGCGCCGTTCGGCAGGCACGGCGATTTCGCGCCGCCCTGCCAGATAGTCGCCGGTGATACTTTTCCTGTTCTTCACGATCTGCGCGGTGGTGCCCTTGGCGATGATCTCGCCGCCATGGACGCCCGCGCCGGGGCCGATATCGAAAACGTAATCCGCTTCACGGATCGCTTCTTCGTCATGTTCGACAACGATCACCGTGTTGCCTTGATCGCGCAGGTTCTTCAGCGTCTGCAATAGCCGCCCGTTGTCGCGCTGGTGAAGCCCGATGGAAGGTTCGTCCAGAACATAGAGCACGCCGGTCAATCCGGACCCGATCTGGCTGGCCAGACGAATGCGCTGCGATTCACCGCCCGACAGCGTGCCTGCATTGCGGCTGAGCGTGAGGTACTCAAGCCCCACGTTGTTCAGGAATCCCAGGCGTTCGCGAATTTCCTTCAGGATCGCGGCGGCAATCTCGTTTTTCTGCTTTGTCAGGTGGTTCGGGGCATCCTCGACCCAGGCCAAAGCCTCGCTGATCGACTTTTGCACCACCTCGCCCGCGTGCAGACCACCGATCTTGACCGCCAAAGCCTCGGGGCGCAGGCGGAACCCTTCGCAAGTGCCACAGGGGCGGTTGTTCTGGTAACGCTCGAACTCTTCGCGGATCCAGTTCGAATCCGTCTCGCGATAGCGCCGCTCCATGTTGGGAATGACGCCTTCGAACGCGCGGGTCACTTGGTAAACGCGGCCCCCTTCGTCATAGCGGAACGGGATTTCGTCCTTGTCTGACCCGTAGAGAAAGACCTGCTGCACATGGGGCTTCAGGTCTTTCCACTTGGTGTTGGGGTCGAATTCGTAATGTTTCGCAATGGCTTCGATGGTTTGTTTGAAGTACGGGCTCTTGCCCTTCCGCCAGGGCGCCAAAGCGCCGTCATAGACCTTCAGGTTCTGGTCGGGCACAACCAGACGTTCGTCAAAGAACAGTTCGACACCAAGGCCATCGCAATCGGGGCAGGCGCCGAACGGTGCGTTGAATGAAAACAGCCGGGGCTCGATCTCGGGGATGGTGAATCCGGACACCGGGCAGGCGAAGTTCTCTGAAAACGTGATACGCTCGGGTTCGTCGTCATTCGGTGCGGTTTCAAGGATGGCAATGCCGTCGGCCAGGTCGAGCGCGGTGCGAAAACTGTCGGCCAGCCGGGTTTCAATGCCTTCTTTCACCACAAGGCGGTCGACGACCACGTCGATGTCGTGGCGGAATTTCTTGTCCAGTACGGGCGGTTCTTCCAGTTCATTGAACGCGCCATCGACCTTTACCCGCTGAAAACCCTGCTTTCTGAGTTCAAGGAATTCCTTGCGATATTCGCCTTTCCGGTCACGCACGATCGGGGCCAGAAGATAGGCGCGCGTCCCCTCTTCCAGCGTCATCACACGATCGACCATGTCCTGAACCTGTTGCGCCTCGATCGGTTGGCCGGTGGCGGGGCTGTAGGGCGTACCGGCACGCGCAAACAGCAAGCGCATATAGTCGTAGATCTCGGTGACCGTTCCCACGGTCGAGCGCGGGTTCTTGCTGGTCGTCTTCTGTTCAATGGAAATGGCGGGGCTGAGACCCGAGATGTGATCCACGTCCGGCTTTTCCATCATGTCGAGGAACTGACGGGCATAGGCAGACAGCGATTCCACGTACCGGCGCTGACCCTCGGCATAGACGGTATCGAAGGCCAAAGACGATTTTCCCGACCCCGAAAGGCCGGTGATCACCACAAGCTGGTTGCGCGGAATATCCACGTCGATGTTCTTGAGGTTGTGTTCGCGGGCGCCGCGGACTTCGATATTCTTCTGTTCGGCCATGAACCCTACCCTGGTGCCAGAACCAGAGAGATAGCGACTGGGCCAGAGATCTCAATGGTGTAAACAGAACATTACAGGAACATTGTGGAAAGGTCACCCGAGATTCGACGACTTTCCTGTGGATAAGCCAGAGCCCGCCGGCTGCGAGCAGCCAAGTGCCCGACAATCTTCCCCTTTGAGAACGCTGGCACACCAATGACCTGTTGCATCCCGCCTTGCCGTGGGGGAAAGTTCGACGATGTTGCGAACCGACGCCTGCCAAGGATCATGCCCATGAGCCACAAAGACCTATCGTCTATTGATGCCAAGGGTCTGGTCGCGCTGGAAGCACGGCTGAAAGAGGATTTGGAGTTTCTCTGCTATCCCGGAAAAGATTGGGTGCCCGAAAAAGACGGCGTATCGGATGTTGTGATCATTGGCGGCGGCATGTGCGGCACGCTGGCCTGGTTCGCGCTGGCCACCGGCGGCATGTCGAATGTGCGGGTGCTTGATCGGGCCGAGAAAGGGCGCGAGGGTCCGTGGCTTGGTTATGCGCGGATGGAGACCTTGCGGTCCCCCAAGGCGCTGACCGGACCTGCCTTTGGCCACGGTGCCCTGACGTTTCAGGCCTGGTATCGCGCCCAGTTCGGAGGCCAGGCCTGGGACGAGCTGGACAAGATACCGCGGACCATGTGGATGGATTACCTTTACTGGTATCGCGTGGTGCTGGGTGTGCCCGTGGAAAACAATGTGTCGGTCGATCATGTCGAACCCGAGGGCGATCTGTTGCGCCTGAGGGTTTCGGGGGCAAGCGATGACACCATCCTGACCCGCAAGCTTGTCTTCGCCACTGGGCGCGACGGCACGGGCGGGCCGAATATTCCTGCATTCATCAAGGGATTGCCCGAGCATCTTTGGGCGCATAGTGCGGACGAGATCGACTTTGCCAACCTCAAGGACAAGCGCGTTGCCGTGATCGGCGTCGGTGCCTCGGCGGTCGACAATGCGGCCGAAGCGCTAGAACACGGGGCGGCCGAGGTTCGCCACCTGATCCGGCGCAAGGACATGCCGACGATCAACAAAATGATGGGGATCGGCAGTTTCGGTTTCACTGCCGGATTCGCCGCGATGGACGACGAATGGCGCTGGCGGTTCATGCAGTACAGCTTTGCAACCCAGACGCCCTCGCCCCGAGGTTCGACCCTGCGGGTCAGCCGCCATCCGAACGCGTATTTCCACTTTGGCAAGGCGACGACGCGCATCGAGCAAAAAGGCGATGGCGCGGTTGTGCATTTCGCCGATGGCACGTCCTATGACGCCGATTTCGTGATCCTTGGAACGGGGTTCGTCATTGACCCCTTGGCGCGGACCGAGTTTGGCGACAAGGCCCGAGAGATCCTGCTTTGGCAGGATGTTTACACACCGCCCGAGGGCGAGGAATCCGGCGATCTGGGGCATTTTCCATATTTGAACGGTGATTTCACCTTCCGCGAAAAGACCCCCGGCGCGGCACCCTGGCTGAACAATGTGTATTGCTTCAACTACGGCGCTTCGGCCAGCCTTGGCAAAGTCAGCGGCGACATTCCGGGCATCAGCGACGGGGCCGCATGGCTGGCGCGCGCAATCGCGGCCACGCTTTATTGCGAGGATGTCGAAACCCATTGGAAAGGCATGCAGGATTATGACAAGCCCGAACTACTGGGCGACGAGTGGGAAGCAACCGATCTTGAGGCCAACCTGCAAAAGCGGGAAGGCCAGGTGGCATGACCCACTTCGAGACCACGATACTGCGCCAATCAGGCGTCACCCTCGATAGCGACCTGGCCGACACGGCCACGGCGCGGGCCAACATCTTCGACATGACGGAAGCCACCGAAGCCGCCGTGTTACGGCCGAAGGATTTCGGGGGTTTTCCGCACGACCTGCGCGCGGCCCTGGCGGCTCGTGTCGCGCGGTTGGCAGGTGACGAGGATTTGGCGCTGCATTTCGCGACCGATGCCGAAGACAGGATTGCACTGGCCGATCCAAGTACAACGGATGCGGAACTGGCCGGTGTCTTGGCCTTTGTCGACAAGGTTGCCAACCAGACGCGCGACATCACGGCCGACGACATCCTGGCGTTGCAGGCGGCGGGCGTTTCGGATGCCGACATTGTCCGGCTTTGTGAACTGGTGGCCTTTTTGGCCTATCAGACCCGCGTGATCGCGGGCCTGCGCCTGATGCAGGGGGTTGCGCCATGAGCCGTGTCATTCACAAGTTCACCCGCAACGTGCCCCAATGGCGCCCCCGTGTGACGCCGGTAAAGCTGGCCGAGGCCACGCCCGAGCAACTTGAGGCGCTGCAGGTCACGCCGTCGAACACCAAGGTGTCGGACTATGTCCTGACGCTGGCCCACGATGTCGAAAGCCTTGCTGTCCGTTCGCCCCTGTTCAATGCGATCATGTACGACCCGGGCGGCATGTCGCGGGCAGAACGCGAGTTGGGCGCGCTTGGGGCCTCGATGGTCAATCGCTGCATCTATTGCGCCGCCGTTCATGCCGAACGGCACGCGCAGCTTGAAAAAGACACCAGAGTTACCGACGAATTGTTCGCAAATGGCGAGGCTGCCGATCTGAACGAGCGCGATCGCGCGATCCTCGACTTTGCCCGTAAATCCGCCGGAGCCCCGCCCGCCGCGGGGCCCAAGGACATGGACGCTTTGCGAAAGGCGGGGTTGTCGGACGCCGAAATACTCGATCTGATCCTGTCCTCCGCGCTGTTCGGATGGGCCAACCGGTTGATGCATGTCCTTGGTGACCCTGTTCGACAGAAGGCTGACGCGTGAACCAGGCGATGCGCATAGGGATTGCGGGTGCGGGATCGGTCGCGCTTGGAACGGCAGCGCTTTTGCATGACAAGGGTCATGCGGCGATGCTCTGGTCGCCCTCGGGGGCCGGGACCGAGGCCTTGCGGACATCACCACTTCGGGCCACCGGCGCCATCGAGACCGAAGTCTCGCCAGCCGTCGCCCAGTCGGCAGAGCAGCTTGCAACGGAAAACGACGCGCTGGTGATCGCCCTGCCCGCCTATGGGCACAAGACTGTCATGGATGCTCTGGCCCCGCATATCCGCGAGGGTCAGCATGTCATCATCTCGTCCCACGCCTCGCTTGGCGCGATCTATCTGATGCAGGCGTTGCACGCGCGCGGGATTGCGGCACCGATCACCGCATGGGGCACGACCGTCGTCACCGGACGGCGGCAGGACGGGGCGCATGTGCAGGTCAACACGGTCCGCGCCCGCGTCGATATGTGTACGGTGCCCGAAGATGAAGGCGCGGCGGCCCTTGCCCTCTGCCAACGTCTGTTCGGAGATCGCTTTCAATGGCGCGACGGGTTGCTGGCGATTTCACTGTCCAACCTGAACCCGCAAAACCATCTTGGCATCGCCCTTGGCAACATCACCCGCATGGAACGGGGCGAGGTCTGGAGCCAGGGCCAGAACGTTACGCCAAAGGTGGGGCGCTTGCTGGAACAGCTTGATCTGGAACGGTTGGCCATTGCCGAAGCGCTCGGGCTGGATGTGAAAACCATATTCGAACACTTCCACCTCAGCTTTCATGTGCCTCTTGCGTCGATCTCGGAAATGAACCAGGCGATGCACGCCCAGGGCAACGGCGGCACCGGCCCTGCGACCTCTGACAGCCGGTATGTGACCGAAGATGTGCCCTATGGATTGCAACTGACTGCCGTTCTTGGGCGGCTTGCCGGCCAGCCCGCAAGGTTGCACGAAGCCGGAATCGAGATATTCTCGGCCATGTATGGTCGCGACTTTTCGACCGAGAACGAGATCCTGAATGCGCTGAAACTGAACCGCTTCAGCCTTGACGACCTGCAACTGGCCGCCCGTACCGGCATCTTGCAGGCGGCGCCCTAATCGGTGCCGCAAACCAGATGGATACGGATAAGACCTGAACCAACAAGGAGACGCCCGATATGACCAAAAATACATTTAGCCGTCGTCACTTCCTCGGCACCGCCGCCATGACCGGCGCAGCACTGGCAAGCCCGGTTTACCTGCGCAGCGCCAAGGCTGCTGGCGGAGAGGTGAATATCTGGACCTACAACGACTTTGTTCCGAAGGCCTTCAAGGAACAATTCGAAGCCGAGACCGGCATCAAGGTCAACGTCCGCCTTGTCGACGACCAGGGCAAGCAGTTCAACCTTCTGGCCGCCGAAGCCCCGAACCCGACCGTGGACATCATGACCGTGGCCGGTCACCGCTTCTTGCAGTTCATCGACAGCGAGCTTCTGGCGCCGCTGGACACCGGCCGTCTATCGAATTGGGGCAACATCAACCCGACCTTCTCGGAAAGCGACTGGGCCACGATCAACGGCAGCAAGTGGGGCGCGCCGATCCTGTCTGGGATGGAGGTTCTGTCCTACAACACCGAGATGGTCAGCGCCGAAGAGGCCGCAAGCTGGGACGTTCTGTTTTCGGAGAAATACAAGGGTCAGACCGCCTATATCATTCAGGACATGATGTCGATTGTCATGCTGATGCTGGGCTATGACGGCAACATGGTGGCCTATATGGATGACCCGGAAAAGGCGGCGGCCATTGTCGAAGAGGCCAAGCAGTTCCTGATCTCGAAGAAGCCTTTGGTGCGCAAGTACTATGATGGCGGTGCCGAGGTGCAGCAGATGTTCGTCAACCAGGACATCGCGCTTGGCCACAGCTGGAACGGTCCGGCGGCCGCCCTGATCAACGATGGCTTCCCCTTGGCGATGTCGATCCCGAAAGAGGGGTCTTATGGCTTTGTCTATACCTACAACATCGCCAATAACGCGCCGAACGTCGACAACGCCTATACCTTCCTTGATGCCATCCTGGCTTCGCCCGAGATCGGGGCCTCGATGACCAAGGCGTCGGGCTTTATTTCGACTTACAAGGACGCGTCGAACTATCTGACCGACCTTGAAAAGGCGTCGACTTCGTTCCCCGAAGAGCAGTTGGCCAACCTTCAGTTCTTCCGCGCCGAAGCCAACGAGTTGAAGTACAACCTGGTCGACCCCGCCGTCGAAGCGGTCAAGGCTGCCTGATCGCGGCCCCTTTGAAGCTGATCCTTGTCCGCCTTCCGGGGCGGGCAAGGACATTCCCTATCCCGCCCTATCAGGAAGCCTTGCATGAGCAATGACGCCGCGGCGCGCACAGGCACCGATACTGCTGCCGGAACAAAGCCCGCCCGCACCTTCTGGGGCGGTTTGTCGGTTTGGGCGCCCTACACCGCCCTGATGAAACTGGCGACCGCATCACCGCGACGCCAGTTTGTCATTCTTGCCGCCTTCCCCATTCTGTGGGTCCTGACCCAGCATCTTGGCCCGATGCTGCAAATGCTGCGGGTCAGTCTGACCGATGCCTATCCGGTCGCTCCGGGCGTGGAACAGCACTTCACGCTGGACAATTACACGCGGTTCTTCGGCGAGCGCATTTTCTGGCAGCCGTTCTTTCGAACCCTGATCTTTGCCGGAGTCCTGACCTTCTGCACGCTGATCCTGACCTATCCTGTGGCTTATTTCCTGGCGCGCCACGTCAGCCGCAAGAACCAGATGCTGATGCTTTTGCTGTTGTTGATCCCGTTCTGGGTGGGCGAGATCGTGCGCACCTATGCGATCATGATCCTTTTGGGAAACACCGGGGCCGTGAACCTTGTTCTGAAGTGGTTCGGTCTGATCGACCGGCCCGTTCCGTTCATGTACACCACCTTTTCCATGGGCGTCGGCATTGTCTATCTGACCGCGCTTTACATGCTGCTGCCGCTATATTCCGCGCTTGAAAAACTGCCCAAAAGCTATAGCGAAGCCGCCGCCGACCTGGGCGCGGGTGCCTGGACGCGGTTTCGCCGGGTCACCCTGCCGCTGACGCTGGAAGGGATTTCCTCGGGCTGTACGCTGGTGTTCCTGATATCCACCGGGTTTTATGCCACGCCGGTTCTGCTGGGCGGGCCTTCGACAACGGTGTTTGCTGAAACCATCGCCGGGTTCTTCCATGTGGCGGGCGACGAGTGGCCCACGGGTGCTGCTTTCGCCACGATCATGTTCGTCACCGCGATGCTGCTGACCGGCGTCTTCCAGAAACTGATGTACACCCTGCGCAAGGGGGACACCAAATGACCCGTGGAAACCGCATTCTATTGTCCTGCATCTATTGGGCGTTTGTTCTTTATGTCTTTGTGCCGCTGCTTTTGATGATCCTGATGGGCTTCAAGGACAGCAAGTTCATCGGGTTTCCGATCCGGTCCTGGACGCTGGACTGGTACACGGGCGTCTTTGCCGACGCCGAGGTCGTGTCGACCCTGACCTATTCCGTCGCCATCGCCGTCTTGTCGACCTTGATCTCGGTTTTCGTGGGCACCTGGCTTGCGGTGCTTCTGGAAGGGCGCAGGTTCTTCGGGCGCGCCGCGATCTTCGGGCTGACCATTCTGCCGGCGCTCGTGCCCGGCATCATCTCGGCCATCGCGTTTCGCATCTATGCCCGCCTTTTGGGAATAGAACCCGGCATGGGCGCAATCGTCTGGGCGCATGCGGTCCACAACGTTCCTTTCGTAGCGCTTGTTGTCATGGCGCGGTTGTCCACGCTGCCAAAAAGCCAGATCGAGGCGGCCCGCGACCTGGGCGCCGATCCGATCATCGCGTTTCTCAGGATCACGTTCCCCTATCTGATCCCCGCCATTCTGGGGGCCAGCATCTTTTGCCTGCTGCTCAGCTTTGACGACTTTGTCCGCTCGTTCTTCCTTGGAGGGTACGAGCCGACGCTTCCCGTGCTGATCTTTGCCAAGCTCAGATCCGGCATGTCGCCCGAGATCAATGCCATCGCCACCGTCGCCCTTGTGCTGACGGCTGCCATTGGCATCTGGGCCGAACGTTTCACCCGCCGCGCGAACAAGGATGCAAAGACATGACCGACCCAGCCTCGCTTGTCCGTATCGAGGGCGTATCAAAGGACTTCGGCGACACGGTCGCGATTGATGATCTGACACTGGACATCGCGCGCGGCGAGTTCGTGACCTTTCTTGGTCCCTCGGGCTGCGGCAAGTCCACCACGTTGCGCATTCTGGGCGGGTTCGAGCGCCCGACCACGGGCCGTGTGATCCTGGATGGCGAGGACGTCACCTTTCAACCACCCGAGAAGCGCCACGTGAACATGGTGTTTCAGGACTATGCCCTGTTCCCGCATATGACCGTCCGCCAGAATATCTCGTTCGGGTTGGAACTGCAGGGTCTGGACAAGTCGGCCATCCAGAAACGTTCCGACGAGATCATGTCGTTTCTTGAACTTGAGGCCTTTGTCGACCGCTATCCCGGTCAGTTGTCCGGCGGTCAGCGTCAAAGAGTGGCCCTGGCCCGCGCCCTGGCGCCGGACCCGGCGTTGTTGTTGCTGGACGAACCCTTGGGGGCCCTGGATGCCAAGTTGCGCGGGCAGGTCCAGTTGGAGTTGAAATCCATTCAGCGCCGGACCCACAAGACCTTCTTCTTCGTAACCCACGATCAGGACGAGGCGCTGACGATGTCCGACCGCATCGTGGTGATGAACCACGGCCGGGTCGAACAGGACGGTACCCCCGAAGAACTGTATTTCCATCCGGCGTCCCGGTTCGTGGCCGAATTTGTCGGCGAGACCAACCTTTTGTCCGGGAAGATGCGTGGCCGGGACGGTGACAAGATCGTCATGGACTGGTTCGGTCAAAACCTGACGGGTCTTGCGCCCGAGGTCACGCCTTCGGGTGGCGGCGATATCACTGCTTCGGTTCGGCTTGAAAAACTTGGTCTTTCCGTTGACCGCCCAGAGGCTGACAACGCCGTACAAGGCAAGATCGTCGGCAAGACGTTTCTGGGAAGCCGCATGGCCGTGGACCTTGCCATCGACACGACCAAGGGTGAAACCCTGCGCGCCTTCATCGACGCCGAAGCTGGCAAGGCGCTTGGATCGGACCCGATATGGATCGGCTGGGACAGCAAGGATATGGCGGTATTGCGGGACTGAGCGTCAGCGCGCGCCGGTCGAACCACGCATCCTTCGCGCCAACCGCCCGCCTTACTCGGCGGCGCGGGCCTGGCGTTTGCGCTCGTGCGGATCCAGAAAACGTTTGCGAAGTCGAATGGCATTCGGCGTCACTTCGACCAGTTCATCGTCGTCGATATAGGCAATGGCCTGTTCCAAGGACATCTTGATCGGAGTGGTCAATCGCACTGCCTCATCGGTGCCCGAGGCCCGGATATTGGTCAGCTTCTTGCCTTTCAGAGGGTTCACTTCAAGATCGTTTTCCCGCGAGTGTTCGCCGATAATCATGCCGCCATAGACGTCTTCCTGGGCACCGATGAACATGCGCCCGCGATCTTCCAGGTTGAACAGGGCGAAGGCCACGGACTTGCCAGCCTCCATCGAGATCAGCACGCCTGCGCGCCGCCCGGGAATTGCACCCCGCCAGGGTTTCCAGTCATGAAACACCCGGTTCAATACCCCGGTGCCGCGCGTGTCGGTCAGGAACTCGCCGTGATAGCCGATCAGACCCCTTGAGGGCACATGGGCCACGATCCGTGTCTTTCCGGCCCCTGCCCCGCGCATTTCGACCATTTCGCCCCGGCGCGGGCCGGTGATCTTTTCAATGACCGCGCCCGAATAGGCGTCGTCGACGTCGATGGTGACCTCTTCAATCGGCTCGCAACGCACTCCGTCGATTTCGCGCGTCAGAACCTGAGGGCGCGAGATTGACAATTCGAACCCCTCGCGGCGCATGTTTTCGATCAACACACCCATTTGCAATTCACCGCGTCCCGCGACTTCGAAGGCCTCGCCACCGGGAGTGTCGGTGATCCTGATCGCGACGTTGCTCTCGGCCTCTTTCATCAGCCTGTCTAGGATCACCCGCGACTGAACTTTCTTGCCGTCGCGCCCGGCCAGCGGGCTGTCATTGATGCCGAAGGTGACCGAGATCGTCGGCGGGTCGATCGGCTGGGCGGGCAGGGGCGTGTCGACCGCCACGTCGCACAGAGT
>JABDJO010000045.1 GCA_013002465.1 Silicimonas sp.
GGCTAGAAGTTTCGGTCATTCAGGCAAAGCGCAGCATCTGGAACTTGTCTGACGTCAGCGCCAATGGGACAGTTTAGCAGACGTTCACCATAAAGAACCCGATGTCGGCTATGTCCGCCTAGCCGACCTAGACCAAGGGCGCACTCACACCTAAATCGCCAGCCGCGCCGCCTGTGTGCCGCGTTCGCGGTAGGGCGTCGTGTTGTACTGGGCGCGGTAGCACTTCGAGAAATGCGAGGGCGAGGCGAAGCCACAGGCGAGTGCTACGTTGATCACGCTCATGTCCGTCTGCATCAAAAGGTTCCGGGCCTTTTGCAGGCGGAGTTCCATATAGTAGCGCTTGGGCGACCGGTTCAGGTAGCGGCGGAACAGCCGTTCCAGTTGCCGGGTCGACATGCCGACCTCTTTTGCCAGGATCGAGGGGCTTTTGGGCTCTTCGATGTTGCTTTCCATCATCTGGATGACGCTGGACAATTTCGGGTGCCGCACGCCGATGCGGGTGGGGACCGACAGGCGCTGCGTGTCCTGGTCGGTGCGGATCGTGGTATAGATCAACTGATCTGCGACGGCGCCGGCCAGTTCCTCTCCGTGGTCGTCGGCGATGAACTTCAGCATCAGATCAATCGACGCCGTGCCGCCAGCGGTTGTGAAGCTTTTTCCATCTATGACGAAGACCGATTTGGTCAGTGTGATGTCTTCGAATTCCTCGACAAAGCTGTCCTGGTTTTCCCAGTGGATGGTTGCCTTCTTGTTGTCCAGAAGCCCCGCCTTGGCCAGTGAATAGCCTGCGGTGCAAAGCCCGCCGATGGATACCCCGCGCCGGGCTTCGCGCCTGACCCAGTTCAAAAGGGGTCGCGTGGTTGCCGAGGCCACGTCAATCCCGCCGCACAGGACGATGGTTTCGTCGCGCGCGACTTCGCCCAGGTCACCATCAAGGCGAAACTCGGTCCCGGCCGAGCAGGTGGCGGTTTCGCCCCCTTCGCCGATCACGCGCCATTGGTATAATTCGTGACCAGCCATGCGGTTGGCGATGCGCAGACTTTCGACCGCGCAGGCGTAACAAAGCAGCGTGAACTGATCCAAAAGCACGAAGACGAAACTCCGCGGCTTGCCTGGATCTTCCAGTTCAATCGTTTGGACCGGATTGTCGGCCATCCTTACCTCGCAGTGGTGTGACCTTGCTTGAAACAGACCGATCACGAATCGCCCCCCTTTGGCAAGCGTGCCGTCACGGGAAATTTCCTGAAAGGGGCGGTTTCCAAGCCTTTGCAAGGGGACTATAAGCGACTGTCGCCAAACACTACAGCCGAGAGGACAAGACGATGAGCGAGTGGCAGAAAACCGGGTGGAGATCAAAACCCAGGATTCAAATGCCCGACTATCCCGATGCGGAAGCACTCGGGAAGGTCGAGGCGCAGCTTGCGAAGTATCCTCCGCTGGTCTTTGCCGGCGAAGCCCGGGCGCTGAGGGCGCATCTGGCCGCTGCCGGGCGTGGCGATGCGTTTTTGCTGCAGGGCGGTGATTGTGCCGAGAGCTTTTCAGAGTTCTCCGCCGACAACATCCGCGACACCTTCAAGGTCATGTTACAAATGGCGGTCGTTCTGACCTATGGCGCCAAGGTGCCGGTGATCAAGGTCGGCCGCATGGCCGGGCAATTTGCCAAACCGCGCTCGGCCAACACCGAAACTGTGAATGGTGTGGAACTACCCTCCTATCGCGGTGACATCATCAACGAGTTGGATTTCACCGAAGCGGCTCGAATACCTGCGCCGGACAAGATGCTGCAGGCCTATACCCAGGCGGCTGCGACCCTGAACTTGCTCAGGGCCTTTTCGACGGGTGGTTTTGCCGATGTACACCACGTGCATTCCTGGACCCTCGGGTTTACCGACGGTGGCGAAGCACAGAAATACCGCGACATCGCGAACCGCATTCAGGACACGCTGGACTTCATGGCGGCGGCTGGCATGACAGCCGAGACGGCGCATGAACTTGGCACGGTGGATTTCTTCACCAGCCACGAAGCGCTTTTGCTGGAATACGAAGAAGCCCTGACGCGGGTCGATTCGACGACCGGCAAATGGATCGCCGGGTCGGGTCACATGATCTGGATCGGCGACCGGACACGTCAACCCGACGGCGCCCATGTGGAATTTGCCCGCGGTGTGCAGAACCCGATCGGCCTGAAGTGCGGTCCGACGACGACGGCCGAGGACCTGAAGGTCCTGATGTCGAAACTGAACCCCGAAAACGAAGAGGGGCGACTGACCCTCATCGCGCGTTTCGGGGCAGGTTCGGTGGGCGAGCACCTTCCGCGTCTGATCAAGGCCGTGAAGGAAGAAGGTGCGAACGTGGTCTGGTCCTGCGATGCAATGCACGGCAACACGATCAAGTCGTCCACGGGCTACAAGACCCGGCCCTTCGATTCGGTCCTGCGCGAAGTACGCGAGTTCTTCCAGGTTCACGGTGCCGAAGGCACGGTGCCGGGCGGAGTTCACTTCGAAATGACGGGTCAGGATGTTACCGAATGCACCGGCGGCGTGCGCGCCGTGTCGGACGAGGATCTGTCCGACCGGTATCACACCGCGTGCGATCCACGTCTGAACGCCAGTCAGTCGCTTGAATTGGCGTTCCTCGTGGCAGAAGAGCTTTCGGCGCGCAGGGGCGAGGTGGCCAGTGCGGCCAACGGATAGGAAATGCTGCGGGGCTCTGATGCGTTCAGAGCCCCGGCGCTTTCACTGCGGCTGGTCTTTTACGGAAACCCTTCTCAGGAATTATCGACCACAAGCCTCAGGCCAGAACGCGCGGCATTTGTGCGTGCCGTCGATGTTGGAGCGTCAGAAGCCTGTGGTGTTTGCCCCTTTGTCGCGATAGAGGGTCGGTCCGTCCCGTGACGCGGCCCTGCAAAGCCGACCAGCGATTGCCGGGACTGGCTGAGAATTTCCAACCGGCGGGGCGTGCGGCCGATCTGACCGTTCAATGCGATACCGCCGAGAACTCGGTCAATGTCGCCCAGATCACTGCGCAGCGGCAAAAGCACCATTTCGCCCTCCAGGCGCGACCGCCCAAATCCGCCACGCGATTCCAGCCGTGCCCGTACTGTCGCCGGTTCGTCGAAAGCGGCCCCCAAGGCGTCGGCGAGGATTTCGCGCGAATTTGGCATGAATAGCGCCGAAACCGGCATCTGTCGCAATTCAAGCCCGGTCAGTTCCGTCATATGCGAACCCGCGATGCGAAAGCGCGCCAGCCCCGCGGTGATCCGTTCAAGAATGAAGGCGTGGCCCAGAACGCCATCCAACCCCTTTGGATCGACTTCGCACCGCGACGGCACCAGCCTTGTGCCGCGAATCTCAAGCCAATACCGTTCGATCTTGTCGATGGCCGCGATCCGGGTATCGGCTCTTTCGCGATCAAGCGTCAGGACATTGTTTTCCGCGTTTTTATCCTCGTTAGACATCTCTTTACCCCTTCGACATGCACCGGACCTTGTCAGGCCGCATGACCTCTCTTTAACCACCGCCTAAATTCTGCCACACATTCGCCGCAGACGCTCCGAATTTCTTACCGGAAGGTTAACGCGATGAGCCAAGGATCAGGTGCAACCCTGATGTCGATGACGGGATTTGCCTCGGTTCGGGGTGAACACGAAGGTTGGACCTGGGTATCCGAGATCCGCTCGGTCAATGGGCGCGGTCTGGATCTGAGGCTTCGGGTGCCCGATTGGATCGAGGGACTTGAGCCCGAGTTGCGCAAACGCCTGCAAGCACGACTGTCGCGGGGCAATGTCACGGTCGGCATCAAGGTCCAACGCGATGATAGCGCCGGGGGCGCGCGCGTGAACGATGCCGGGTTGGAAGCCGCGCTGGCCGCCCTCGGAGCTATCCAAAAGGCAGCAAAGTCGGCGGACCTTTCATTGCGCAAAACCTCGGCTGCGGACATTGCCGCGATGCGCGGAGTTATGGAAATCGGCGAGGTCGGCTCGTCCGAGGATATTACCGGATTGCGCACAGCACTTCTTGAAAACTTCATGTCGGCTCTGGAAGCGTTTGAAGGGGATCGGGCGCGGGAGGGGGCAACCTTGGCAAGCGTATTGGGCGACCAGATCGGTCGTATCGAAACCTTGTCCGCAGAAGCCGCCAGCGCCCTCGGCGACCGGGAAGCGGCCGCGCGGGCCGGGATTGAACGTGCGCTTGCCCGGCTGCTTGAGGTTCATGAAGCACCGGACGAGGCGCGCTTGTTGCAGGAACTGGCCTTGATCGCCGTCAAGAACGACGTGACAGAAGAACTCGATCGGCTGGCGTCCCATGTGGCGGCGGCACGCGATCTGTTGGCGGCATCCGGGCCGGTCGGGCGCAAGCTGGATTTCCTGATGCAGGAATTCAACCGCGAGGCCAACACGCTGTGTTCCAAAGCGCAGTCAAAAGAGCTGACGGCCATCGGGCTTGACCTCAAGGCTGTCATTGATCAGATGCGCGAGCAGGTGGCGAACATCGAATGAAACGACGCGGACTTCTTATCATCCTTTCGTCGCCCTCCGGGGCGGGTAAATCGACATTGGCCAAACGGCTGCGGGAATGGGACACCAAAATCCAGTTCTCGGTGTCTGCGACCACGCGCGCGGCGCGGCCCGGTGAAACCGATGGCGTCGACTACAGCTTTCTGCCCGAGCAGGAATTCCGCCGCATGGTCACCGATAGTGAAATGCTGGAGCACGCGCACGTTTTCGGCAATTTCTATGGCTCGCCCCGTGGCCCGGTCGAAGAGGCGATCAACGCCGGGGCGGATGTTCTGTTTGATATTGACTGGCAGGGCGCGCAACAGATCGCGAACTCTCCGCTGGCGCCCCATGTCCTTTCGATATTTCTGCTGCCGCCGTCGATCCAGGAATTGCGCCGCCGATTGGAAAGCCGTGGACAAGACAGTGCCGACGTCATTTCCAAGCGCATGACGCGCAGTTGGGACGAAATCAGTCACTGGGACAGCTACAATTATGTCTTGGTAAACGATGAACTTCAGGCAACAGAAGAGCAGTTGAAAACCATCGTCACCGCCGAACGCCTGCGCCGTACACAACAGCCCGGACTTGTGGATCATGTGCGCAAGCTTCAGGTCGAATTCGAGGAGGGCGAATGACTGTCTATGCATTGGGAAGCCGTCGCCCGACACTTCCCGAAGATGACGATTACTGGATTGCGCCCGATGCCAACGTGATCGGTGACATCCGCATCGGTTCCGGGTGTTCAATCTGGTTCTGCGCCACGCTTCGCGGCGATAACGAACCCATCACACTTGGCGCAGGGACCAATATTCAAGAAAACTCGGTCCTGCACACCGATATCGGGTTTCCGCTGTCACTTGGCGAAAACTGCACGGTCGGACACAAGGTCATGCTGCATGGCTGTACCATTGGCGACGGGTCGTTGATCGGCATGGGAGCCACCGTTCTGAATGGCGCAAAGATCGGCAAGGGATGCCTGATCGGAGCCGGCGCCCTGATCACCGAAGGCAAGGAGATCCCCGATGGCAGTCTGGTGATGGGGATGCCGGGCAAGGTGGTACGCCAGTTGGATGCCAAGCGCTTCGCCGCGAACCGCGAAACCGCCGAGCACTATCAGCGCCGACAGCGTGAATATCGCAAGGGCTTTCACATGATCACCGAGGGCACATGATGAAACGCCTCCTGCGCGCAGCATGGCCGGAAAGCGTAAGCCGCCCCGTGGCCACGCCGTTGCAGCCCTCGGTCGTCTATGCCACCGAAGACGCCGATATGCTGGACTCCCAGTATCTCGGCCAAACCAAGGGCTATACGTACTCGCGCGAAGGTCATCCAAACGCGGAAGTAGTAGCTAATCTAATAGACGAGATGGAAAATGCCGCTGGCGGTACTGTTGTCAGCTCTGGCATGGCGGCGGTCACCATTGCGATCTTGTCAGCCGTGAAGGCAGGCGATCATGTCATCGGGGCAGACCAGCTTTATGGCCGGTCGCTAAGGCTTTTAAGTGACGAACTGCCACGGCTTGGCATCCAGACGACATTGGCGGATCCAACCGATGTGAATGCCATCGCCGACGCGATCCGCCCCGACACCCGTCTGGTGCTTATTGAAACCGTGTCCAACCCGACCCTGCGCGTGGCCGACATCGAAGGGATCATCTCGCTTTGCCGGCAGCGGGGAATTCTCGTCGCCGTCGACAACACGTTCACCACGCCCAAGCTTTTGCGCCCCCTGGAACTTGGTGCCGATATCGTCCTTCATTCGCTGACGAAAATGCTGTCAGGGCATTCGGATGCGATGCTTGGTTACGTGGTCGCCCGTGATCCGGAACTTTGCGAAAGGATGTCGATGTTGACCGCCACCATGGGGGTTACCGGGGCCGCGTTCGACGCCTGGATGGCCGAGCGCGGGCTTTATTCCTTCGACATGCGGTTTGAACGCGCGTCGAACACCGCGGCCCGGTTGGCCGATGCATTGGCGGAATTGCCAAATGTGAAACGTGTGCTTTATCCGACCCGGCCCGATCACCCCGACCACAACCGTGCTGTGGCTCTTTTGGACGGCGAGGGCGGAAATATGGTCAGCTTTGAACTGGATGGCGGGCGTGACACCGTAAATTCCTTCGTTCGCGCCATGGGAAGCTTGGCCTTCGCGCCCACGCTCGGAGACATCGCAACAACCCTCAGCCATCCGGTAAGTTCGTCACACCGTGCGTTAAGCGAAGATGCGCGCGCCGCGATCGGGATCACCGAAGGTTTCATCCGGGTTTCGGTCGGATGCGAACAACCGGACGATCTGATCGAAACGTTCAAGGCCGCCCTGTCCTAGGTCGCGACAATCTCAAATTCCAACCGGGGACAAATTTGCAGAACCTCACGTTCGATCAGTTGCGGTTTGGGCAGCCCCTCGCCAATCGCCCGGTAAGTTCCTGAAAATCCGATGTTATGCAAAAGCACTGCCAGTTCGATACAATCGAAATCCCGGGCCAGAACGGGCGAATATACGATGCTTGGGCTCAGCTCTCCCAATGTTGCTTCGTTAATGTCATGAAACGACAGAAAGGAAATTCCGCCGCCATCGGGCAGGGGGTGCCCTTTTTCCTCCCACTCTTGCAGGTCGCCGACTGCGACGATTCTTGTCACCGATCCTTGATCAGAGCCAGACCAAGCTTCGGCGTTTACGCCCAAATTCAACAGCTCGCGGCTCATCGTGCCCTCCATTGCATGTTATGGTTGTGCTACCGCACACCTTTACCCCTATAATAAGAACACCCCTCTCTGCAATGATTGATTAGGCATTCTAATGGAAGTGGCAATAATCTTTGCAGGCAGCGGGTTTACCTGCGGGGCAACTGCCCGTCTGATATGGCAATGAAGAATCGCCTGGTTGATGCACTTCCGCTCCCTGCCGTCTTGCTTGGCTCTGATGGGCGGGTTATGGCGTTGAATTCTCTCGCAAAGACGGTTTTTGGGCTTCGGATCGAAGGTCTGCACTTCATGTCGGCATTTCGTCAACCGGCCCTTCTGGAGGCGATTGACAGCGCACTTCGCGATGGCGGACAGACTCACGCGTCCTATTTGGCCAAGGACGCACGCGGCGATATCGCTTTGGAAGCAACCTGCGGATCCCTCGGTCCGGATGCGGGGCTTTTGATTTGTCTGGAGGACCGCACGGCCACAAAGGCCGCAGGTCAGATGCGACGGGATTTCGTGGCCAACGTCAGTCATGAGCTGCGCACGCCTCTGACGGCGCTCTTGGGATTTATCGAGACCCTGCGCGGCGCCGCGCGCGACGACCCCGAGGCGCGGGACCGGTTTCTAGGCATCATGGAGCGAGAAGCCAACCGCATGACGCGACTGGTTACCGATCTTTTGTCCCTAAGCCGGGTCGAAGCGGAAGAACGTGTCGCTCCGACCGAACCGGTTGACCTGGCAGGTGTCGCCCGAAGCGTCCTGGCGACCCTGGAACCGATGGCCCGGGAAGGTGGAATAGACGTACAAACCAACGGTCTGGATCAGCCGGTCGTGGTCCGAGGTGACAGCGACCAATTGGCCCAGGTCGTGACCAACCTGGTTGAGAACGCGTTGAAGTACGCTGGCGACGGCGGCCGGGTCGATTTGGCCCTGAGCAGGGCCGAAGGTGACAGGCTGGTGACCGGGCGGGTCGTTGTTCTTGGCGTCAGGGATTACGGTGAGGGCATCGATTCCCTGCACATTCCACGACTGACCGAACGGTTCTATCGAATCGACGACCACCGCTCCCGTGAATTGGGGGGCACCGGCCTTGGGCTGGCGATCGTGAAACACATAATGAACCGCCACCGGGGGCGCCTGGAGATCGAAAGCACGCCGGGTAAAGGTAGTGAATTCAAGGTGATATTGCCCGATCCAGAGCCCAACCCCCAATAGCTTTTCCAGGCGACCGGGCCTGCGCGCCGCACCTGTCATAAAACTGTTACCGAACATTCACAAAACTGTGGTTCGAGGGCGCTAGGTCTTGCGACACGGGCCGCGTTCGGCGGTTCGAACATTATCAGGAGTGTTCCCATGTTCGCGAAACTGACTGCCTCGACACTGGCAATCTTCGCTTTGACAACAACTGTCTCTCTCGCCCGCGATCAGGTTCAGGTCGCCGGTTCTTCGACGGTGCTGCCCTATGCCTCGATCGTGGCCGAAGCATTTGGCGAGAACTTCGACTATCCGACGCCGGTCATCGAATCCGGTGGTTCCTCGGCGGGCCTGAAGCGTTTTTGCGAAGGCGTCGGCGAAAACACCATCGACATCGCAAATTCGTCGCGCGCCATCCGGGAAAAGGAAGTCCAGGCTTGTGCCGACAACGGAGTGACCGACATCATCGAGGTGCGTATCGGGTACGATGGCATCGTTTTTGCCAGCCAGATCGACGGCCCCGAATTCGCTGCCTTTGAACCCGAAGACATCTTCAATGCCCTTAGCGACCAGGTGCTGATCGACGGCAAGATGGTCGAAAACCCGTACACGTCGTGGTCCGCTTTCGACAGCGATTTGCCGGATGCCGACATCATCGCCTTTGTGCCGGGCACCAAGCATGGCACGCGCGAGGTTTTCGAGGACAAGGTTGTTCTGGCAGGCTGTGAAGCCACGGGCGCGTTCGACGCAATCCTGTCGGCCAACGGCGGCGACAAGAAGGCGGCTGAAAAGGCCTGCATCAAGTTGCGCAACGACGGGCGTGCGGTCGACATTGATGGCGACTACACCGAAACCCTGGCTCGCATTGACGCCAATCCAATCGGGGTCGGCATCTTTGGCCTGGCTTTCTACGAAAACAACCAGGACAAGCTGAAAGTCGCGACGGTCGGTGGCATCGCGCCAAGCACGGAATCCATCGCATCGGGCGAATACCCCGTGTCGCGTCCACTGTTTTTCTACATCAAGGCTGCCCACATCGGAGTCATTCCGGGCTTGAAGGAATTTGCGCAGTTCTTCGTTCTTGACGAAATCGCAGGCGAGGACGGACCGTTGGCGGAATACGGGTTGGTCGCGGATCCCGAACTTGCCGACACGCAAATGTTGATCGAAGACGAGACACCCATGGGCTCGGGCACCTGAGCTTCCTTGTGATCTCCTGGCAGGGGCGCTCCGGCGCCCCTTTGTCTGCTGAACGGGGGAAGAAATGCCGCTTTACTGGTTGGTTCTGATTATCCTGGTGATCGCCGCTCTGGGGTATGTCCTGGGGCGGTCTCGGGCTTTGCGTCAGGCGGGTGGCAATCAGCGGCTTTTGCATTCGCTGCCGTCGTTTTACGGGTGGAACGTCGCGCTGACGGTCATGACACCGGCCTTCGGGCTTTTGGTGCTGTGGCTTCTTGTCCAGCCGATCTGGATCGAGCGCAGTGTTTCGGCAACCTTACCTGAAAGCGCCGTTGCCGAGGGATCGTCGCGCGATCTGGTGATGAGCGACGTGCGGCGGATCGCCGGTGGTCTTGGCACGCTAGGTGTCGAGGTGGATCAGATAACCGACACCGACGGCCTTGCAGACCTGCGCAGCGCCCTTGGCGCTGTCGGTGTCGCAATCGGGTCCGACATCCAACTGGGCGTTCTGCACGCGGCCGAAAGCTATCGCCAGAAAACGAGCGATCTGCAGACCTATATGTGGATCGCCGTAATACTGGCAGGTCTCGGCGGTTTCGCCGTCGCTTACCTGGTGACCGACAAGGATTTCCGTGCGCGCAACTCGGTCGAACGCGGTATCCTGATCGTTTTGATCGCGGCCGCCTCCATCGCCATTCTGACCACCCTCGGCATCGTTCTGTCGATGCTGTTTGAAACCCGGAATTTCTTTGCCGCGCATCCCTGGCAGGATTTCTTCCTTGGAACCGACTGGGCCCCGGATTTTCGCGGAGGATCGGAACTGGCGATCCTGCCGCTTCTTTGGGGGACGTTATACATCTCGCTGATCGCGCTTCTGGTGGCGGTCCCGATCGGACTGTTCGCCGCGATTTATCTATCGGAATACGCAGGCGGCAAGCTGCGCGCTGTCGCAAAACCAGCCATCGAAATTCTTGCCGGCATTCCGACCATCGTCTACGGACTGTTCGCTTTGATCACCATTGGCCCCTTGTTGCGGGACTATTTCGCGCTGCCCATGGGGCTTGGAGAAAGCTCGTCAAGTGTCGCAACCGCCGGATTGGTCATGGGGATCATGTTGATCCCGTTTGTGTCGTCCTTGTCCGATGACATCATCAACGCCGTGCCACAAACCTTGCGCGATGGATCCTATGGGTTGGGGGCCACGCAGTCGGAAACCATCCGTCAGGTCGTCATTCCCGCCGCATTGCCCGGCATCGTCGGCGCAATTCTTCTGGCCGCCTCCCGCGCGATTGGCGAAACCATGATCGTCGTTCTGGGGGCAGGGGCGGCTGCGGCGCAATTCGATCGGGGCCTTGGCCACCTGGTGAACCCCTTCGAAGCCATGACCACCGTCACCGTCAAGATCGTCAGCCAGTTGACCGGGGATACCGACTTTGCGTCACCCGAAACCCTGGTGGCCTTCGCCCTTGGCCTGACCCTGTTCGTGATCACCCTTGCGCTGAACATCCTGGCCCTATGGATCGTGCGCCGATACCGAGAGCAATACGAATGACCGAGATCACCGCCTCCCGTCAGTCCTTGCTGTTGCCCGACGCGCGCACCCGCAGCCGGAACGCCGCCGAAAAGCGGTTTCGCGTCTATGGCATGATCGCCATCGGCCTTGCGGTGCTGGCGCTCTGCGTTCTTCTGGTGTCGATCGTGTCAAACGGTGCGGGCGCGTTCCAGCAGACCTTCATCACGCTGGACGTCGCGTTCCCCGAAGACAAACTTGACAAGAATGGCAACCGCGATCCGGCTGAAATGGCCAAGGTGACAACGTTTGGCTATGCGCCCTTGATCAAATCCGCCATCAATGCCCGCATCCAGGCCGAAGGCATCGAGATCGAAGGGCTGAAGAAACCCGAAAGGATGATCTCGAAAGAAGCCGCGGCACAGCTTCGCAACTTCGTGCTATCCAATCCGGAAGTCATCGGGGAAACCCGCCGGTTCGAGGTACTCGCGTCAGGTCGGGTCGATGGCTATTTCAAAGGCCGGGTCACCGCAGAAAGCGCCAAGCGCGACAAGAACATCTCGCCCGAGCATCTTGTGCTGGCCGATGCCCTGAAAAATGCCGGGGCACTGGAAACCCGGTTCAACTGGAAATTCGTCACCTGGCCCGACGCATCTGAAAACCGGCCCGAGGCCAGCGGTCTTGGCGTTGCGATCCTGGGGTCGTTTTACATGATGCTGGTCGTATTGGTTCTTGCGTTGCCGATCGGCGTCGCGGCCTCGATCTATCTTGAGGAATTTGCACCGAAGAACCGGTTTACCGATCTGATCGAGGTGAACATCTCGAACCTGGCCGCCGTCCCGTCCATCGTTTTCGGCATCCTTGGCCTTGCCATCTTCATCAACTTTGCCGGCCTGCCGCAATCGGCGCCGATTGTGGGCGGGCTGGTTCTGACGCTGATGACGCTGCCACGCATCATTATTCCGTCACGGGCCGCTTTGGCGGCGGTCCCGCCCTCGATCCGCGAGGCAGCCTTGGGCGTCGGAGCATCAAGAATGCAGACCGTGTTTCATCACGTGCTGCCCTTGGCCGCCCCCGGCATTCTGACCGGCCTGATCATTGGGTTGGGCCAGGCCCTTGGCGAAACGGCACCACTTTTGCTGATCGGCATGGTGGCTTTCGTGCGCGAATACCCGGACGCCCCGCCCGAGGGACTTTTCGACCCGGCAACCGCGTTGCCGGTACAGATCTTCAATTTCACCCAACGGGCCGACCCGGCCTTTGTCGAACGCGCATCAGGGGCCATCATTGTGCTTCTGATTTTTCTGTTGATTACGAACTCTGTGGCCATCTACCTTCGCCGCCGGTTCGAGCGGAGATGGTAAGGATACTGCCATGAACGATATGACCATGCCCGAACAGACAACCAAAGCCGAGGCCGATTACAAGTTCACCGCCAAAGGCGTGGATGTGTTCTATGCCGACAACCACGCAATCAAGGATGTGTCGGTCGATATCAACGACAAGACCGTAACCGCCTTCATCGGCCCTTCGGGGTGCGGCAAGTCGACGTTTCTGCGCTGCCTCAACCGAATGAACGACACGATCGACATTTGTCGGGTGACCGGCGACATTCGGCTGGATGGCGAAGATATCAACGACCCCAAGGTCGATCCGGTGCAGTTGCGCGCCAAGGTCGGCATGGTGTTTCAAAAGCCGAACCCGTTTCCCAAGTCGATCTATGACAACGTCGCCTATGGGCCGCGCATCCACGGGTTGGCCAGCGGCAAGGCCGAATTGGACGACATTGTCGAAAAATCCCTTCGCCGCGCAGCCCTTTGGGGCGAAGTGAAAGACCGGTTGGACAAGCCCGGAACCGGACTGTCGGGCGGACAGCAACAGCGCCTGTGCATCGCCCGCGCCGTTGCGACCGAACCTGAGGTTCTGTTGATGGACGAACCCTGTTCCGCCCTTGACCCGATTGCCACGGCTCAGGTCGAGGAACTGATCGACGAATTGCGCCAGAATTACTCGCTGGTGATCGTCACCCATTCAATGCAACAGGCCGCCCGCGTCAGCCAGAAGACCGCGTTCTTCCATTTGGGTGAGCTGGTCGAATTCGGCGAGACAGCCGACATCTTCACCAACCCCGAAGACAGCCGGACCGAAAGCTATATCACCGGCCGGATCGGGTAGGGAGGTCACAATGGACAACACCGAACAGCACATTGCTTCGGCATTCGACCGCGATCTCGATGCCATTCAGGGTATGCTCATGAAAATGGGCGGGTTGGTTGAAAACGCCATCCTGGAAAGTGCCAATTCGCTGGAAAACCGCGATGTGGAACTGGCCGAGCGCGTTCGCGACGGTGACAAGGACATCGACGCCCTGGAAGAGCAGGTGAACGAGGAAGCGACCCGCGTGATCGCTTTACGCGCGCCCACAGCCCGTGATCTGCGCACCGTCATGACCGTGATCAAGATCAGTGCGAATCTGGAACGCTGTGGCGATTATGCCAAGAACCTGGCAAAGCGAACGACCGTTCTGGCAGAAATCCCACCGGTTTCGGGCGCGGATGTTTCGGTCAAGCGCATGGCGCGCGAGGTTCAGTTGATGCTGAACGCCGCCCTCGACGCCTATATCGCGCGCGATGCGGATATGGCCGAACGCGTGATCCTGCAGGACGAGGATGTCGACAAGCTTTACAACGCCATCTTCCGCGAGCTTTTGACCCACATGATGGAAGATCCGCGCAACATCACACCCTGCATGCACCTGCATTTCATCGCTAAAAACATCGAACGGATGGGGGACCACGTGACCAGCATTGCCGAACAGGTGATCTATCTGGTGACCGGCAAGATGCCTGACGATGCACGCCCCAAAAAAGACAAGACCCCGTTCATGGATGGCGGATCCTAGGCCATGTGCCCGGCAAATTCGACCATTCTGATTGTCGAAGACGAACCCTCGCAGCGCGAGGTTCTGGCCTATAATCTGGCCGCCGAGGGGTTTTCGCTTTCGGAAGCCGAAACTGGTGATGACGCGCTGATCCTGATCGACGAGGTGATGCCGGATGTGATCATTCTGGACTGGATGCTGCCCGGGGTTTCTGGGATCGAGATTTGCCGGCGCATTAAGACCAATCCGGCCACGCGGGATATCCCGGTGATCATGCTGACCGCGCGATCCGAGGAAACCGACCGGGTGAGGGGCCTTGAAACCGGGGCCGACGATTACGTGCTGAAACCCTATTCGGTCAAGGAACTGATCGCCCGGGTGCGCACGCAACTGCGCCGAGTGCGCCCTGCCAGCGTTGGCCAACTGCTGGAATTCGAGGACATCGCGCTTGATCCCGAATCCCACCGGGTTACTCGGGCCGATCAACAGATTGCGCTTGGCCCGACCGAGTTTCGGCTGCTTGCCACCTTTATCGAAAAACCTGGCCGGGTCTGGTCACGGGATCAACTTCTGGATCGGGTCTGGGGGCGCGAGGTCTATGTCGACACGCGCACCGTCGATGTTCATGTCGGCCGCCTGCGAAAAGCCTTGTGCCGGTTCGGCGGTTCCGACCCCATTCGCACGGTGCGTGGGGCCGGTTACGCTCTTGGCTGAGTGACCGGGTTGCGAAGTCCAGTCAGGGACGTTGCCCGACATAGCGCCCGGCACCTTCGGGGGTTCCAAGTGCCGCGTGGGCTTTGGCATAGGTCACCAGCCTGTCCTCGACCTCTTTCGATGGCAGCGACGTGGACCGAGTTGCAAGGTCGATGTGCAAAAGCAAGGATTCTGCCGTTGCCGCAAGCGTGCCATCACCACCGAAAAGCCGGTGGAACAGATGCATCTTCTTGCCTTCTCCCCGCAACACCTGCGTCGTGATGGTCAACTGGTCCCCGGCCATGAGTTCCGACAGATAGCGAATGTGGTTCTCGGCCGTGAAATAACTTTGGCCCCCGGCAATGTAGTCCGCATCCGCGCCGATCATCTCCATGAACCTGTCCGAAGCTTGCGCGGCGGCCTCCAGGTAATGGGCTTCGTTCATGTGACCGTTGTAATCGGTCCAGCTTTGCGGAATTTGGCGCGACACCGTAACCGGTAATTCGTCCGTCTGGGGTTCGGCCAGCCGGGCTTCGTGATCGCGGATCGTGCCACCCGCCCCACTCCCGTTGTGCTTCAGGGCCCGCATCATGGCGACCAGATTGTCATCGCGCAGCCGCTCCAGCTCGCGGATCGACATATGCCCCGATTGCGCGTCGGATTGGCCCGCGATCAGATCGACCAGGTCGTCTGTGAACTCGGGCACATCCATCAGCTTTGTCCATTCCCATTCAAGCGCAGGGCCGAACTGGGCCATGAAGTGCTTCATCCCCGCTTCGCCACCGGCCACGCGGTAGATTTCAAAAAGCCCCATCTGGGCCCATCTCAGACCAAAACCAAAGCGAATGGCATCGTCCAGTTCCTCGGTCGTGCAGATGCCATCCTTGATCAGCCACAGGCTTTCGCGCCAGACGGCCTCCAAAAGCCGGTCGGCGATATGGGCGTCGATTTCCTGGCGAACAACCAGTGGCTTCATGCCGAGCGACGTCAGGACATCTTGCGCAAGCTCTGTGATCGCAGATGCCGTTGCGGGCGAGGGAACAAGCTCGACCAAGGGCAGCAAATAGACCGGGTTGAAAGGGTGGGCGACGATGATCCGATCCGGATGCGCCATCCCGTCTTGCAGATCCGAGGGTTTGAAACCAGAGGTCGAGGATCCGATGATCGCCGTTTCAGGTGCTGCATCCAGGATCCGGGAAATAGTTTTATGCTTGAGTTCCAGCCGCTCGGGCACGCTTTCCTGAACCCAGTCAGCCCCGGCGACAGCCGAGGCCAGATCATTGTGAAACGACAACTCACCCTCGCCGGGCAACGCCCGGTCGTAAAGCCCGGGCAGCGAACGGCGTGCGTTTTCCAGAACCTCGCCGATCTTGCGCTTTGCTTCGGGATCGGGATCAAAGACGGCGACATCCCACCCATTCATCAGGAACCGCGCCGCCCAACCACCGCCAATGACGCCACCGCCGACAATACAGGCTTTCCGTGCGCTCATTTCGCCACCGGGGCGCGTTTGGTCAGCGACAGCTTCTTGCGCACTTCGCCGGGGCCAATGACACGCGCGCCAAGATTTTCGATCACGCCAACCGCCTTTTCCACAAGCTGGGCATTGGTCGCCAACACGCCCTTTTCAAGAAACAGGTTGTCCTCCAACCCGACGCGCACATTGCCACCGGCCAGAACCGAAGCAGCGACATAGGGCATCTGGTCACGACCCAGCGAAAACGCCGACCACTGCCAGTCATTGGGGATGTTGTTCACCATGGCCATGAAGGTGTTCAGATCGTTCGGCGCACCCCAGGGCACCCCCATGCAAAGCTGCACAAGGGCAGGGGAGTCGAGAATACCCTCTTTCACCAATTGCTTGGCCAACCAAAGATGACCGGTGTCGAACGCCTCGATCTCGGGTTTGACGCCAAGATCGGTCATCATCCGACCCATGGCGCGCAACATGCCGGGCGTGTTGGTCATGACATAATCGGCTTCGGCAAAGTTCATTGTGCCGCAATCCAGCGTACAAATCTCGGGCAGGCAATCTGCCACATGGGCCACGCGTTCAGCGGCACCGGCCATATCCGTGCCCTCGATAAGCGGCAGCGGTGCATCGGTCGCCCCGAATACCAAATCGCCCCCCATGCCAGCAGTCAGGTTCAACACCACGTCAACTTCGGCATCACGAATACGCTCGGTCACTTCGCGGTAGTATTTTGGATCACGGCTGGGGGCGCCGGTCTCGGGGTCGCGCACATGACAATGAACGACCGCCGCGCCGGCCTTGGCCGCGTCGATGGCGGATGCGGCGATTTCCGAAGGACCGCGCGGCACATGGGGCGACTTGTCCTGAGTGCTACCCGAGCCCGTGATGGCGCAGGTGATGAAGACTTCGCGGTTCATGGTCAGCGGCATGGAATGCTCCTGCGATTCTGTGGCTGTTTCACGCGCAGGTCAGCGCGGCTTATCCATTGACGCTGGCGCGGTAATTGTCAATTTCAATGCGAATTGCGGCAGACCCCGTCCGATCTTGGGCCGCTCACTTTTGTCACGCACCCTCGCAACGCATCTCGCGTGGTGTCAGGCCAAACTCTGCCCGAAAGGCGCGCGTCATGGCGCTGGCATTTTCATAACCTGCGCGACCGGCGATCTCGGCAACCGAATAGGTGCTTTCCTGAACCAGCTTGCGCGCAGCAACCAGGCGCAGACGGCGATAAACACTTTGCGGCGTGGTCTTCAATTCGTTTCGTGTTCTTTGTTCCAGCAATCGCTGCGACACGCCGATGCGATTGGCCACCGCGCGGATGGACAAAGGGCTTTCCAGGTTTTCCTGCATGATCGAAATGGCTTGGCGCACCGTCCTGCCCATGGGTCCCTGGATTATCGAGGGTGACCCGGCGGACCCTTCGGTCATGAACAGTTGCCCGACCTCCATGGCAAGAAGTGGTCCATGTGTTTTTCCGATCACGTGCATGATCAGGTCAAAGGCGGCCATGGCGCCAGAACATGTGACCCGGGTCTTGTCGATGACATACCGCTCGCGGCAAGCCTCTACTTGGGGGAATGCCTCGGCAAAGCTGGTGAATTCCTCCCAATGAATCGTGGCCTTGTGACCATCCAGAAGCCCGGCGGCAGCCAAAAGCCAGCTTCCCGTGTCGAAACCAGCAAGCGTTTCATAGCGCCGCGCCGCAGCCTTGATCGGCCCAACCACGCGCCACCCCGCCAGATCGCGAAACCCATATGACGGCATGACGATCAGGGTCGAACCGGTCCCGTCCTTCAATCCGCCGTCTGGCGCAATCCGCAACCCGCTTGAACTTTTCACCGAAGCGCCATCCAGCGTCAGGATCCGCCAACGGTAATGGTCAAGGCGCAAAAACGTGTTGGCCGCCCGAAGAGGTTCAACCGTATTGGCAAGGCAGTGGTTGGAAAAGGCGTCGAACAGCAGGATATCGATACCCCGACCGATAGGCGTAAGGTGCTGCATACTTTGCATGGTCAAAGCCTAACTTTGCACGACACATATGTACATCCTGCGCTTTCCTGAACCCGACACCAACACAAGGAGCGCGCCGTGGAATTTGGCCTGTCCGACGAACAAGAAATGATCGTTTCGACCGTGCGCGCTTTTGTCGAAAACGAAATCTATCCGCACGAGGCCGAGGTCGAGCGCACGGGGCAGGTGCCCTTGGAAATTGGGCAATCCATCAAGCAGAAATGTCTGGATCTGGGCTTTTATGCCTGCAATTTCCCGACCGGGGTTGGCGGGGCGGGTCTTTGTCACCTGGATTTCACTCTGGTCGAGCGCGAATTGGGGCGCGGTTCGATGGCGCTGACGCATTTCTTTGGCCGACCGCAAAATATCCTCATGGCCTGCGCGGGCGAGCAACGCGAACGATATTTGCTGCCTGCGGTGCGGGGCGAACGCATGGACGCTTTGGCGATGACCGAGCCCGACGCCGGATCGGATGTGCGCGGGATGAAATGCCAGGCCGTGCGACAGAATGGCGATTGGATTGTCAACGGTTCGAAACACTTTATCTCTGGTGCGGAACATGCTGATTTCTTTATCGTATTCGTCGCAACCGGCGTTGATGAAACTGCCAGGGGACCGAAACGCCGGATCACCAGTTTTCTTGTCGACCGTGGCACGCCCGGGTTCGATGTGCGCGAAGGCTACAACTCGGTCAGTCACCGGGGGTACAAGAATTATATCCTGACCTTTGACGACTGCCGCTTGCCCGATAGCCAGGTTTTGGGCAAGGTCGACGGCGGGTTCGATGTCATGAACGAATGGCTTTATGCGACGCGTATCAGCGTTGCCGCGTTTTCGGTCGGACGGGCGCGGCGATGCTTCGATCTTGCACTGGCCTATGCGGCGGAACGCGAACAGTTTGGCCAACCCATTGGCAAATTCCAGGGCGTGAGTTTTCAGATTGCTGACATGATCACCGAAATCGACGCTGCGGATTGGCTGACATTGGCTGCCGCCTGGCGGTTGGATCAAAGCCTGCCTGCAAATCGCGAAATCGCCAGTGCAAAGCTTTATGCCTCGGAAATGCTGGGCCGGGTGACTGATGCAAGTTTGCAGGTTTTCGGCGGCATGGGGTTGATGGATGATTTCCCGATCGAGCGGTTCTGGCGCGACGCCCGGGTCGAACGCATCTGGGATGGCACATCCGAAATTCAACGCCACATCATATCGCGCGACCTGTTGCGTCCTCTTGGGGCATGAACATGCAGGCTGTTATATCAATTGTGAACAATACAATAATACCAGATACTTACACTGATATTTCAGTGCAGACAGGGCTGTCAAATTGACCGCCAGGCTGTCCCGCTTGTTTCAACCGCGTTCCATCGCCGTGATTGGTGGCGGGGCCTGGTGCGAACAGGTGATCCTACAAGCAAATGCCATGGGGTATCAAGGCGACATCTGGCCGGTTCATCCAAAGGCAGACCGCGTCGTAGGGTATCGCGCCTTTCAGGCCATCCAGGATTTGCCGGATGCGCCCGACGCGGCCTTTGTCGGCGTAAACCGAATGGCCTCAATCGGGTTGGTCGGTGAACTGTCGGCCAAGGGGGCCGGTGGAGCGGTCTGCTTTGCCTCGGGATTTCGTGAAACAACGGGGCAGGGCGGCGATCTGCAGGCAGAACTGATCCAGGCTGCGGGTGACATGCCGGTCCTTGGACCCAACTGCTATGGTTTTATCAACGCATTGGACCAGTCCTTGCTGTGGCCAGATCAGCATGGGTGCCGTCCCGTGGACTCGGGCGTTGCGATCCTGACCCAAAGTTCCAATATCTCGATCAATCTGACCATGCAAAAACGCGCCTTACCAATCGCTTACATGGTGGCCTGCGGGAACATGGCCCAGACATCGCAAGCGGAAATCGCGGCACATTTGATCGACGACCGGCGAGTCACGGCACTTGGCGTGCATGTCGAAGGGTTCGAGGACTTGCGCGCATGGGAGTATCTGGCGCGGAAAGCCCACGACCGTCAGGTGCCCATTGTCGCCCTGAAAGTCGGTTCTTCGGCCAAGGCGCAGGCCGCGACAATCACCCACACCGCCTCTCTCGCCGGCAGTGACGCGGGCGCAGGGGCATTCTTGCAGCGCCTAGGCATTCCGCGCCTGCAAGGCCTGTCCGAATTCATCGAAACCCTGAAGCTTTTGCACTGCTACGGGCCGCTGCCAGATGGCAATATCGCCTCCATCAGTTGTTCCGGCGGCGAAGCGGCGTTGATCGCCGATCTGGCCTCGGGGCGCGATCTGTACTTTCCCGAGTTGACTGGCCGGCAAAATCGCACTTTGTCCCAGATAC
>JABDJO010000089.1 GCA_013002465.1 Silicimonas sp.
GCACCGAACAGCGCTGGATAGACAACAAGCCGCCCGTCAACGCCGGTGTACCCCGACCAGAACGGATCGGCCGCGCCGGGCCGCCGCATGGCGACACGCATGCCGGGAGCAGGCTGGCCGTTGATGCTGGTGAACTGAACCGCCACAGGTCGCTGCAGATCGGCACGAGGCAACCCAAGGGCGCGGGCGTTCTTCTGCAGATACCTCTGAAACGCCGACATGTTCAAACCGTCGTCGATGTCGCCCGCGGTCAGCACCCCGGCCCGGGCACGGGCCTTCGGGAATGGCGGCGGAGGCATCGGCAGGATGCTTTCAACCATCGGTGCGGCTTCCATGGCCGGTTCTTCCATGATGGCCGAAGCGTCGAAACCGTCATCGGACATTTCGCTGGCGCAGGCGGACAGAACAAGGGCAAGCGTCAACGCGAAAAAGGGGCGGTACTGGTCAAACATGCGACTCTCCATAAATGTGTAAATTACACATATATCGAACCTCTTGCGCTAGTCAATAAAAATGTGCAAATTGCACATCATGCTGGATTTGCTTGACCGACTGCTTGACCCGCTGGCCCGCCTGATGATCTCGCGCGGGGTCCTGTTCCCCGAGTTCGCCGACCGGATGAAGCGCAGCTATCTTGGAGCCGCGACCCACCAGATCACGGCGGAAGGGCACAAAACCACCGATAGCCGCATCTCGATCCTGACCGGGTTGCAACGGCGCGACATTGCCCGGCTGCGCGCCATCGAACCGAACGAACAGCGGCCCAATCCCCTGGCGCGTCTCGTGGCACTGTGGCAGACTCACCCTGATTTTTCGCACGGTGGCAAGGCGTTAGCCCTTGATCGCTCGGGGTCGAAGCGATCCTTTGACGCTCTGGCCAAGATGGTGCGCCGCGACGTTCACCCCCGCACCATGCTGGACAGTCTGGAGGCCGCGGGCACGCTCGGGATCGACCGAAACGGACGTATCCACCTGGAAGAAACCTCCTACCAACCTCTTTCGGGCAGCGAAGATCAGATCGCCTATCTGGCGGCCAACGTCGGCGATCACCTGTGCGCCGCCACCGACAACGTGGTGGGCAATTCACCCCCCCGGTTCGAGCGCGCCGTCCACTATGGCGGCCTGACCAGCGACCAGATCGCGGAACTTGATGCGGATTTCCGAGATGCCCAGATGGACATTCTGAAGCGGCTGAACCAGAAAGCGGCTAAGATGAAGCATAGCGCCTCCGGGTCACATCGGTTTCGGGCAGGCGGGTATTTCTACAGCAACGACGGAGACCCATCATGACACAGGCAAAATCCGTCATTCTGGTGTGCTTTCTGGCCCTCTCTGCCTGTGCTGCCGAAGAACAAGAGGTGATCCTGACCGAACCTCGGCCCATGGAAGATGCCGCTGCTGCCGAGGCGGTTTTGCCTTGCGAAACCGGTGACGACGACGGGATTGGCGGCACCGGCTGCCAACCGCTGGAATAGATCCGGGACGGCCTAACGAAAGCTCGCATAGGGAAGATAGCGGACCGGATCGCCGGGCCTGATGAGGCGTGCGCCATCGCCGATCTCGACCAGCCCGTCCGCCCAGGCCAGACCCGATATCCGCCCCGACCCCTCGGACGGGAACACTTCGGCGGCGCCTTGGGCGTTGATCCGGGCCCTGAGGTATTCGCGCCGCCCGGGTTTCTTGTCCTTTTCGAAACCCGCTGGCACGTCGAACCCCTGCGGCACCCGCCAGCCTTCGCCGCCAAGGCAACCGAAGGCGGGGCGGGCAAAGATCATCGTACAGACCAGAGCCGCCACGGGATTGCCCGGCAGGCCGAACACCGGCACCCCGTCCCAGACCCCAAGCGCCAGCGGTCGGCCGGGTTTCAGGGCAATCCGCCAATCGGCCAGGGAGCCGGTGGCTTTCAACAGGGCCGACACATGGTCTTCGTCCCCTGCAGACGCCCCGCCCGACGTCAGGATGGCATCGACCTGCCCAACCGCGCCGTCCAGGCACGCGCGCAAGGCCTTCGGGTTGTCGCCCACGTGGCCAAGATCAATCGCCTGAAACCGCCAGTCGCGGATCAGTTCCAGCAACATCGGCCGGTTGGCGTCATAGGTTCGCGCCACGTCAGGTTCGGACCCCGACGGCACGATCTCGTCGCCCGTCGACAAGACACCGACGCGAAGCGGTTTGAACACCTCGACCCGGGTGACGCCCGTTGCCGCAAGGATCGCGAGTTCCGGCGGGCCAAGACGCATGCCGGCGCTTTGCGCGACCTCGCCCGCGCCGACGTCCTCGCCCGCTTCCCGGGTGTTTGCGCCTTTCTTCAACGGGCCTTCAAAAGCCACCCGCGCCCCGTTAGTCGAGGTGTCTTCCTCAAGCACTACCGTATCGACGCCCTTGGGCAGGATCGCGCCGGTAAGGATGCGGATCGCGTGGCCCGGGGGAATCTCGCCCGGAAACGGAACCCCGGCGGCGGCCCGCCCGTCAATCAACGGCAGAACCTGATCCCCGTCACCAGTGGACGCATGGGCGAACCCAAAGCCGTCAACGGCGGAATTGGCGGCGGGCGGATTGGCGCGCGCGGCAATCGCCGGGGCAGCCAGCACGCGCCCACCCGCGCGGCTTGTCGGCAAAACCTCGGTCGCGACGACGGGCCGAAGCGCTTTTCGCAACCGGTCCAGGGCTTCGTCCACCGGCGTCCAGTCGACCCCTGGCGGCAGGGCGAAACAGTCGTTTTTCAGGCGGGGCGGTGTCAGCATATGACCTCTTTCAGAACGTCTTCGTGGCCCAGACCCAGGATCCAACCTTCGATCGGAGCATCCACATCCAACATGTCCTGAAGCGCCTTACTCGGCAAGCGGGCCAGCGCGCGGGCCAGAAGCCGCACTTGCGCACGGTCCTTGATCGTGTCGTTTTCCTTTGCCACCCTGTCCGAGATCAGCGAGGGCCAGATTTCGACAAACCCGATCTGCTGATCGGCTAAGTCAAACGGCCACACCCCAATCTTACCGGGAAAGCGTCGCCGCAACTGTTCCAGCACAGCGATTCCCGTCATGATCTGTCCACCCACGGCACCGGCGCCTCCCATCTGCCAGCAGGTGAACGCACCTTTCGCCCGTTCTTCGCAAAGCCGCCGCTCTTTCATGCCGTGAGCCCTACGCGCCCGTCCTTTCCGGGGCAGATGCGGAATTTCGCGGCGGATGGCATTGAACCAGAACGGCCCTGTGCCGGGAAAGCGCGCATTCAACTCGCCGGCCAGATCGAAACGTGAATTGCCCTTTGGCGTATCCACCAAGGCGTCCGCAATGAGTCGCCAGATCGCAAAGGGATCGTCGCGTCCGGTTACGGATTTCGCAAAGCCCACTGGATAGCCAAAGGGAAAATCGAAGCCTATGAACAGCCGCTCGTCGTGGTTCAAAGCGTCCTGAATGACATCGATCAACCAGTCAAACGCCACAACCCGATTGCGCAAATAAACCGGCTCCTGCTCTGTACTGCCGCGCGCCTCCCCTGCCCAGATCGCATCCTTCCGGGGGCGTGGGCCGGTGTCGTTCCCGCCGGACCAATCGACCATGATGAATCGGTCCCAGTCGCTCACAGGCCCAGTTCTTGGGCTATGAAATCCGCAATCGCGCCCGTGTCGTCCAGATCGAAGGTCGGGCGTCCTTCGACCGTCGCCCCGCTGTCCGAGGCAACGGCCTGCACCGTCGGATCGTCCACAGCGATCAGTGGATTTCCGGTTGCCGCGCGATGCGCCTCGATCTTGGGGTGACGGTCGCGCTTGTAGCCCTCGACCAGCACCAGATCGACAGGAGAAAGCCGTGCCAACAGCGCTTCCATCAGGTCTTCGTCCTCGTTTCGGTGTTCGTGCATCAAGGCCCACCGGTTCCGGCTGGACAACAGCACTTCGGTGGCACCCGCCATCCGGTGGCGATGGCTGTCCTTGCCCGCGTGATCGACATCGAAGGTGTGATGGGCGTGTTTCAGGGTCGATACACGCATGCCACGGGCCACGAACTCGCTTACCAGCCGTTCCATCAACCCGGTCTTGCCCGAGTTTTTCCAGCCGACAACACCCCAGACGTTCATGCGCGCTCCTGATAGGTTTCCGCAAGTGCGAGGTCTTCGGGCGTGTTGACGTTGAAGAACGGATCGAACCGCAGGGTCGGGAAATCGGCCATGGCGGTTCCGTGGACGTCGGTCCATTGCACGACCTTGCGCACCCCGTCGTTCAGGGCCTGACGCAAATCTTCGCGCAGAGCGACCGGCCAAAGCCCGAAGGTCGGATGGCGACCATTGGCGGTACGCGCCAGAGCGATCGGTTTGCCCTGATCCTCGGCCGCCTGCAAAAGACGGGGCACCAGATCCGCGGGAAAGAACGGCGTGTCGGCGGCGGCGGTCACGATATGATCGGCGCCTTCGCCTGCCGCCCAGTCAAGCCCGGCAAGGACACCTGCCAGGGGGCCTACGAAACCCTCGATGCTGTCGGGCAGAACCGGCAAGCCAAGATCGTCGAACCGCGCCGGATCGCCGTTGGCATTCAGTGCCAGTTCGCCCACCTGAGGGCGCAACCGCGCGATGACATGGGTCAGGATCGAGCTGCCACCAAGCGGCAACCGCCCCTTGTCGCCCCCGCCCATGCGGCGCGCCTGTCCACCGGCAAGGATGACACCATAGGGTTGCTTCACCCCTGCCTCCATTGGTTGATCTTGCCCCGGAACCCCTTGGCGTCAAGGCCCTCGGGCAAGGCAGCATCCGGCACAACCGTCATCGAGATGCCCGAGCGAAACACAGTTCCGCCGCGCACGGGCACCACGGCATCCACCGCGGACCAAGCGAGTTCGCGCTGCGATACCTGATCGGTCAGGGCGATCCCCTCGGGGCCAAAAACCGCACGCGTTTCACCCGCCCTGTCCCAGTGCGCGCCGACGACATCCCAGAACCGGGCCATGCGCGTGCGCTGCAAATAGGTGAAAACGCCGATCAGCACCCCCGCACCGGCCAGCCCGGCCAGAACGTAATAGGGGGTCAACCCGAACATCGTGATCGCGCCCGCAAGAAACCCGATGGCCCCCCAGACGACAGCCCAGAAGATCGCCCGCTGTGCAAAAGGCGCATTCGGCACAACGCTGCGCCACCAGCCGGTCATGGCCCGCCGCCAGAGTTTGCGGTCGTAGGTGAAAGCGACGTTTATGGTTTCGCCTGCGTCTTTCATTGGTCACCCTGCGCGGGATCAAACGGTTTGGAATAAAAAGCAATGAGGGCCACCGCAGCGATCAGGACAAGCACGTTCGGCCCGATTGCCCAGGCCGCGACAAGGGCCAACATCGCATAGCAGGCAAGGACTTCGCGACGGTACCGGGCAATTGCAGGACGTGCGTCGTCGGGCGCGTTGACAACTCCGCGATAGAGTACCCGACGGGCAATGTTACGATCCCACCGAGGCAGGCGCAGCGCCTCGGCGACACGGGCACCCAGCACCAACGTGCGCCAGATGACGACAAGTGACACAAGCCCGACCAGGGTCCAGATTGAAAACAATCCGCTCACGCCTTGGCCCCCTTGCGGCGGTTCTTGCGTTCTTCCGGCGCGACATGGGCCGGGTCGGCGTCGCGCAAAAGCCGGTCTTCTCCGGCCAGACAGGTGAACCGCTGCCCGCGCATGCGCCCGATCAGCGTCAGTCCGACCTGGCGCGCGATGTCCACGCCCCAGGCAGTAAACCCCGACCGGCTGGCCAGCACTGGAATTCCCATGTGGGCGCATTTGATCACCATCTCGGAGGTCAGCCGCCCGGTCGTATAAAGCATCTTGTCATCGCCCCGGACACCTTCCGACAGCATCCAGCCGGCGATCTTGTCGACCGCGTTATGACGCCCGACGTCCTCCATGTAGACCAGTGGTCGGTCCTTCTGACACAACACGGTGCCGTGGATCGCGCCCGCCTCAAGGTAAAGCGACGGGGTCTGGTTGATCTTCCGGGCAAGCGCATAAAGCCACGAGGTTCGCACCTCGGCCTCGGGCAGGATCAGACCGTCCAGTCCCTCCATCATGTCGCCGAACACCGTGCCCACGGCGCAGCCGCTAGTCCGGGTCTTCTTCTTCAGCTTTTCCTCATAGGTGGTCGCGCCGTCGGTCCGCACCACCACGGTTTCCAGATCCGCGTCGAAATCGACGCCGGTCACCGTTTCATCGTCGTGCAACATGCCCTGATTGCGCAGGAACCCAAGGGCCAGATACTTAGGATAATCCCCGATGGTCATGGCCGTGACGATTTCCTGACCGTTGAGGAAGATCGTCAGGGGACGTTCCTCGACCACCGCGATCTCGGTGATCTGACCGGCTTCGTCCTGACCCGACACAAGACGGGTCAAGCCCTCGGCGCCTGGATCGGGGGCAATCAGATACTGATGGGTGTCATCACGACCCATGATTTGCGAACCTTTCCCGCCTGATATATCCGCGTCGAACAGAGATTAGAGCCTGACCATGCCCTCGACCACCCGAAATTCAGCTTTTCGCCAAGGCATCGTTGCCGGATTACCGTTTCTGGTTGTCGGAGGGCCTTTTGCCGCCCTCTTCGGCGTGATCGCGACCCAGGCGGGTCTGGACATGGCACAGGCGCTTAGCATGTCGTTTCTGGTCATCGCCGGGGCCGCCCAGTTCACCGCCATCCAATTGATGAACGAGGCGGCACCTGTCTGGGCCGTGCTGGCCGCCTCGCTGGCCGTCAATCTGCGCATGGCCATGTATTCCGCCAGCCTGCAACCTCACCTGGGCGCCGCACCGCTGTGGCAACGGCTGGTGGTGGCCTATCTGAACGTCGACGCCAGCTTCGCCCTTGGGATACAGGAATTCGAAGAGCGCCCTGAACGACCGCTTGGCGAAAAAGTGGCGTTCTTCATCGGGACCATGGTGCTGATGGCGCCGCTTTGGGTCATTGGCACCTTGATCGGAGTCCTGGCGGGCGATTCCCTGCCCGAAGGCGTTTCGCTCGATTTCGCCATGCCGATTCTTTTTCTGGGACTGGTGGCGCCGATGCTGAAGCGCCTGGCACATCTTGGTGCCGCCGTAACCTCGGTTGTGGCGGCGCTGGCGTTTTCCGGCTTGCCCGATGGCATCGGCATCCTGTTCGCCGCATTTCTTGCCATGGCGGCCGGGGCCGAGATTGAACGGAGGCGCGGTTGACCGACTATACCGACGCTCAGATCTGGCTGATCATTGCGGTCATGGGGGTGGCAACGTTCCTGATCCGGTTCTCGTTCCTTGGCCTGATCGGAGACCGCAAGATGCCCGATTGGGTTCTGAGACACCTGCGCTATACCCCCGTTGCGGTTTTGCCCGGGCTGGTCGCGCCCTTGGTGATCTGGCCCGATGCGACCGGCGGCGCAACCGACCCCGCCCGCCTTTTGGCCGCATTGATGACCCTTGTTGTGGGCTGGCGCACCAAAAGCCTCCTCTGGGGCGCAGCAGCAGGCGGTCTGACCTTCGTGGCGTTGGAACAGCTTTTCTGAGGGCGTTTCAGCCGCGCGTGGCGTCGATCAGCACGTTGTGGTTCTTGTCGGCATCGTCATCGGTGATGACGCGTGTGCGCACACCCGGAATATCGCCGAATTGGTCCTTGGCAGCGACGGGAAAGTAGCCAACGTTGATCGTCTCGAACCCCGGTATCTGACTGAGGATCCGGGTGATCGACAGCGAGCATTGCGCCTTTGGCACCGGGCCATAGGACCTGGCCAACCGCAGTGCCGCCGCGGCCTGCGCGGGGCTTACGACAAGGCGCTGCTCGATCACGTCATAGGTTTCGCGGGCATGGTAATCTATGTAAACCGCAAGCGCTCGATCGCTCATCCCGTGAATCACGTCATTGCGTTCCGGCGCGAACGGCAGTTTGAAACTGCCAGCGGGATCGAACAGGATGCGCTCGGACCCGTTGATCAGCAGGCCCGAATGGGCGCCCGACCCGCTGCGTTTGCTTACAATCGTGTATAGCGTGATCTCGGCAGGGCCGCCGTGGCGATAGCTGTACTTGCGGATATCCGCGTCCGGCGCCCAAACCGGTTCGGCAGGCCCGCCGCATGCCGTCAAAACACCCGCCGCCAGGATCAGCAGAAGACCCCGGATCAAGGAACCGCTCAGGAGTTGAAGACGGCGAGGAAAATCAGCACCGCAATGCTAAAGATCGAGACGTTTCTCACCCAGACTATGAACCCGTTAAAGGTCCGCTCGTGGCTGCTGACGTCCATTTCGCCATGTTCATGGTCGGCCATATGCCTTGCTCCGCATCTGTTTCAGCGCCTGATTAACCGAAACCCCGGGGGCTGTCACGCCCCAGTTCAAGCCGCCTTGGCCTTCGGTCCAAACCGGTCATAGAAGGTCGCGCCGTTTTCGGCCATTTCGCGCAAAAGGGCTGGCACCGCGAACCGTGCGCCATGGTCGGCAAGACCTTCGCAAACCTCGACCGCTCGCGCCGCGCCGATCATGTCCAGCCAGGAAAACGGCCCCCCCGACCAGGGTGCAAAACCCCAGCCCAGAATGGCGCCCACGTCACCCTCGCGAATGTCCTCCAAAACACCTTCTTCCAGCGCCCGCACCGCTTCCAGCACCTGGGCCATCATCAGGCGGTTCTGCACTTCGCCAAGATCGGGCTGCTCGGGCACCTCGGTGAATTTCGCACCCAGCCCGTTCCAGAACCCCTGGCGCTTGCCCGCCTCGTCATAGGCGTAAAACCCGGCCTTGGATTTGCGACCCAACCGGCCTTCGTCAGCCAGCCAGAACAAGACCTCGTCAACCGCATCGTCGGGATAATCCGCGCCCATGGCGGCCCGCGTCGCCTTGGCGATCTTAACGCCAAGATCAATCGAGGTTTCATCGACCAGCTGCAGCGGTCCCACCGGAAACCCGAGAAGCCGCGCGGCATTATCGACCAGGGCTGGTGTCACGCCCTCGCCCACCATGCGGATGCCTTCGTTCAGATAGGGGATGATGCAGCGATTGGCATAGAAGAACCGCGCATCGTTGACCACGATCGGGGTCTTCCTGATCTGGCGAACGAAATCCAGCGCCTTGGCCACCGCGCGATCGCCGGTTTTGGCACCCTTGATGATTTCGACCAGAAGCATCTTGTCGACAGGCGAAAAGAAATGAATGCCGATGAACTGATCGGGGCGCTCGCTGGCCTTGGCAAGTTCGGTGATCGGCAGGGTCGAGGTGTTGGTGGCAAATATGCAATCGGCACCCACAACGGCTTCGACCTTCCGGGTGATTTCGGCCTTGACGCCCGGGTCTTCGAACACCGCTTCGACGATTAGATCACAGCCTGTAAGCGCTTGCAAATCCGTCGTTGCGGTGATCCGCCCCAGAACTTCGTCCTTTTTTTCCGCCGTCACGCGCTTGCGCGAGATGCCCTTGTCAAGGATGCCCTCGGAATATGACTTGCCGCGATCCGCCGCGGCTTGGTCCTGGTCGATCAACACGACCTCGATCCCGGCGTTGGCGCCGACATAGGCGATCCCGGCCCCCATCATGCCAGCCCCCAACACGCCGAGTTTGGCGACCATCTGATCATCCACCGCTGGTCGATTGGCACCTTTTTCCAGGGCTTCCTTGTTGATGAACAAAGACCGGATCATCGCCGAGGACGTCGGGTTCATCAGGATCGAGGTGAAGTGCCGCGCCTCGACCCGCAAAGCGGTGTCAAAGGGCACCAGCGCGCCTTCATAGATCGACGACAACAACGCCTTGGCCGCCGGATAGACGCCCTTGGTTTTTCCGTTGATCATGGCCGAAGCACCGACAAAGGTCATGAATCCTTGCGGGTGATAAGGCGCGCCGCCGGGCATCTTCCAGCCCTTCTGGTCCCAGGGTTTGACGATATCGGCATCGGTTGCGTTCAGCACCCAATCCTTGGCCTTGGCCAGCAATTCATCGGGCGCGACAAACTCGTCGATCAGTTGCGCGCTTTTGGCTTTCGCGGGCGCAAGCATCTTGCCTTCCAACAGCACCGGCGCGGCCGCCATGGCACCCACCATGCGGGAATAGCGCGTCGTGCCACCGGCCCCCGGAAACAGACCGACCAGGATCTCGGGCAAACCGATCCGCCCCTTTTCGGTGTCGGCCATGAACCGGCGGTGACAGGCCAGCGCGATCTCGGTCCCGATCCCGGCGCACAAGCCAGGGATCGCACAGGCGATCGGCTTGCCACCCTTGTTGGTCTTGGCGTCCATGCCCGCGCGTTCGATCTTCCGCAGGATCCGGTGGCCGTTCATGATGAAATCGAACAGGGCAGGTGCCGGATTGTCCCCTGCCTCTTCTCTGATTGAAGCGAGGACATTGAGGTCCATGCCCCCAGCGAAACTGTCCTTGCCACTGGTGATCACGATGCCCTTCACGGCCTCATCCGCCAGTGCGCGGTCAAGGTGATCCTCGACCACGGCGAAAGCCTCGCGCGTCAGGACGTTCATGGATTTGCCCGGCACATCCCAGGTGATGACCGCGACACCGTCATCGTGCAGGTCATAGATGAAATCGGTCATGACAAGGACCTTTCTGAGTTCTTGAATGATCTTTCGGCCGATGGAAAAGTGCCTAATGCACCAGTTGTTCGACCACTTCGAGGGGCACCGGAGCCTCGATATATTCGAGCATCTCGATGCTGTACCCTTCGGGCTTCAGAACGAGGAAATATCGGATCAGGCTGCTGGTCACCGGTTGCCCGGCCTGGTTGTAGTCGATGTTTCGAACCACCACCCTTTGGCGGTTGTTCGCCACGGGATCGGAACTTTCGATGCTTTTCACACCGCGCACGACTTTCATTGCTTCCAAAGCCGCCCTGTAATCCGTTACCAATTTCGTGAACTCGGCCCTGTCTCGAAGGACAGACACCCCCGCAACTGAATAGACGATAAGCGGAAGCGATATGCGCCGCAGCAGTTCGTCTACGTCTTGTGAATAAAATGCGGACTGCAATTCGTCCAGAAACACATCCAACTCTTTCACTGAAATTCCATCCCTTAAAATATTGCCGTGACTTGTCTCGCGCGTCCCACCGCGCATCAGGCATTGACGAAGATATTGACGAAAGCTTCATTTACAAAGCACTTTTCAAACGCGTTCGACGATTGTTGCGGCACCCATGCCGCTTGCGACGCAAAGTGTTGCAAGACCCGTTTCCTTGTCCTGCCGCTCCATTTCATCCAGCAGGGTACCGATTATGATGGCCCCGCTGGCGCCCAAAGGATGGCCCATGGCAATAGCCCCGCCGTTCACGTTCAACTTCCCGTGATCGACGTCAAAGGCCTGCATGAAGCGCAGAACCACCGAGGAAAACGCCTCGTTCACCTCGAAAAGGTCGATGTCGCCGATTGCCATGCCGCTGTCAGTCAGGATTTTTTCGGTCACCGGAACCGGGCCGGTCAGCATGATCGTCGGATCGGTGCCGATCTTGGCGGTGGCGCGGATACGCGCGCGGGGCGTCAAACCGCGGGTTTCGCCAAATTCCTTCGACCCGATCAGAAGCGCTGCCGCCCCATCGACGATCCCGCTGGAGTTCCCGGCGTGGTGGATGTGGTTGATATTCTCAAGGTGCGGATACTTCATCAGCGCGACAGCATCGAACCCCGGCATCACTTCGCCCTGATCCTTGAATGCCGGTTTCAGGGCGCCAAGGGCCTGCATGTCGGTACCGGGGCGCATGTATTCGTCGCGATCCAGGATCGGCAGCCCGTTCTGATCCTCGATGGCAACGATGGACCTGGCGAAACGGTTGTCCTTCCAGGCATCGGCGGCGCGTTCCTGGCTGGCAACGGCGAAAGCATCGGCGTCGTCGCGGCTGATGCCAAATTCGGTGGCGATTATGTCGGCGGAAATGCCCTGAGGGACGAAATAGGTCTCCATGGCGACGCTTGGATCAACCGCGATGGCCGCGCCGTCCGACCCCATGGGAACCCGGCTCATGCACTCTACACCCCCCGCGATATAGGCATCACCCGCCCCGCCACGCACCTGGTTGGCCGCCAGGTTCACGGCCTCCATACCCGACGCACAGAACCGGTTGATCGACAGACCGGGAATGCGTTCGTCAAGATCCGAGGCAAGAACGGCAGTGCGCGCCAGGCACCCGCCCTGTTCCTTGACCTGCGTGGCATTGCCCCAGATCACGTCTTCCACAGCATGGCCCTGAAGCCCGTTGCGAACCTTCACCGCATTCAGCATGTCGGCGGACAGTTTGACCGGCGTGACCTCGTGCAGGCTGCCGTCGCTGCGGCCCTTTCCACGCGGAGACCTGAGAGCGTCATAGATGTAGGCGTCGCGCATGTCTCTCTCCGTTACCAGGGGTTGTCCGCAGGGAACGCCCGCGTCATCAGATCATAAGGGTGCGCCCAGCCATCCAGCGCTTCGATCCGTTTGAGCCAGCCGTCGATGGCAGGCCAATCGATGCGCGAAAAGCCGAACGGCTCGTCGTAAAAAAGGTAACCACAGCAGGTCAGATCCGCATTCGTGACGCAGCGTCCGACAATCCAGTCACGCGACGTCAAGTGAGCGTCAAGAACCTTGTAGGCCGCCTTCAACCGCCCCTGGGAAAACTTGATCACCTCTTCGGGGCGTTTTTCCGGGGGGATGAAATTCATCAGGAACCGGGTCATGCCGGCCACGCTGGAAAGCTTGTGATTGTCCCAGAGGATCCAGCGCAGCACCTCGCGCGCCTCCTCGGGCGTTTCGCCGCCGAACTTTCCGGTCTTTTCAGTCAGATAACTCTGAATAACCCCCGACTGCGTCAAATGAACATCGCCGTCGATCAGCACCGGGGCTTCACCCATGACGTTGAGATCGCTACGAAATTCGTCGCTGCGCGAGGCGCCGTTGAAAAAGTCGATGAAAACCGGCTTCCAGTCCAACGGACCCAGTTCCAACGCCAGGGCCGCCTTGTAGGAATGCCCGCTTTCGCCGAAGCAGTGCAGTTTGATGGTCATGTTCTTCCCTTTTATCGTCGCACCTTTGGCCGAAGTCCGGATGTGCATATTTGAAGCAAGATGAAGTTAGGGGCGCGTTAACCTTGAATGATCATAAATGTGTTGCGGTACAGGCTGGCAAGCCGATGGCCGTGCAAGGTGAAGCCCTGCTGCTCCGGTCAGGTTTGAACCAAGGGGCGGCGGGGTGGACCTCATGCAGCTTCATCTTGCCTGAAATATGCATTTCCCGCCGTCATCGCTTGCGCGCCTCAAGTTCGGAATTGAAAAGCCGCAGGCGCGTTTGCAGGTTTTCGTGGTTCATGACGGACGAGAAGTTTTCAAACAGGAATGACAGTGCTTCGCCTTCGTCGAGGCCTGCTTCGTCGGAGAATTTTTTCAACCGGCGGTAACCGTCCTCGGTCATGGCAACCGGAAAGCGTCGGGTCAGGCGGAGGCGTTTGGGCATGTCTTCTCCCCGAATGTGCTGGCTTTTTCGTAGCTTCGCCCTAGAACCGCTCGGCGTCCAGTGCCATCACCGTGTCGGCTCCCGAGGTGATCCGCGCAAGGTGGGTGCCGGTCATCGGCAACTGGCGCGCCATGTAATAGCGGCCTGTGGCGATCTTGGTTTCGTAGAAATCCGTGTCCGAGGCGCCTGCCGCAAGCGCATCGCCCGCCGCCTTGGCCATCTGTCCCCACATGAGCCCCAGGCAGACATGGCCGAAAAGGTGCATGAAGTCGTACGAACCGGCGAGCGCGTTCAGGGGGTTCTTCATGCCCTCCTGCATGAAATACATCGCCGCCGCCTGCAGGTCTTTCGAGGCGGCTTTCAGGGGATCGAGGAAGTCGGACTTCAGCGCATCGTCGCCTTCGTTTTCCTTGATGAAGGTTTTCACGATCTCGAAGAAGGCCATCATCGCCTTGCCGCCGTCCTGGGGCAATTTGCGCCCCACAAGGTCAAGCGACTGGATGCCGTTGGTGCCTTCGTAGATCATCGCAATCCGGGCATCGCGCACGAACTGTTCCAGGCCCCATTCGCGGGTGAAACCGGAACCGCCGAGCGTCTGTTGCGCCAGGACGCAGGTGTCAAAGCCCTTGTCAGTGAGGAACCCTTTCATCACCGGGATCAGAAGCGAGACCATGGCCTCGGCTTCCTCGTCGTCCATCCGCTGCGAGCGGTCGATCATCTGCGCGCCCCAGTAAACAAAGGCGCGCCCGCCCTCGGTGACCGACTTCTGGTCCATCAGGCCGCGGCGCACATCGGGGTGAACGATGATCGGGTCGGCGGGTTTGTCGGGGGCCTGGGCGCCGGTCACGTCGCGCCCCTGAAGCCGGTCGCGGGCAAAGCCCAGTGCGTTCTGATAGGCGACCTCGCCCTGGGTATAGCCTTGTAATGCCACCGAAAGCCGGGCTTCGTTCATCATGGTGAACATGGCGCGCATGCCCTTGTGCATTTCGCCCACAAGCCAACCCGTCGCGCCGTCATAGTTCATCACGCATGTCGCGTTGCCGTGAATGCCCATCTTTTCTTCCAGCCCGCCGCAGGACAAGGCGTTACGTTCGCCAAGCGACCCGTCTGGGTTCGGCAGGAACTTCGGCACGACGAAAAGCGAAATACCCTTGATGCCTTCGGGGCCATCGGGAATGCGGGCCAGCACCAGGTGAACGATGTTGTCGGCAAGGTCATTTTCCCCGCCGGATATCCAGATTTTTTGCCCGGTGATCTTATGGCTGCCGTCGCCCTGGGGTTCGGCTTTGGTGCGGATCAGGCCCAGATCGGTGCCGCAGTGCGGTTCGGTCAGGTTCATTGTGCCCGACCATTCACCGGCATAGATCTTCGGCAGATAGGTCGCCTTTTGTTCATCCGAACCATGCTCGGCCAGTGCCGAGGCCGCACCATGGCTTAGGCCCACATACATCTGAAATGCCATGTTGGCGGAAGAAAACAATTCGCCCGTTGCCGTGTTCAAGAGATGCGGCATGCCCTGGCCACCGAAGTCGGGCGAGGCATCAAGCCCCATCCAGCCGCCTTCCGCCATCTGTTCCCAGGCTTCCTTGAAGCCCGTCGGCGTGCGCACCACGCTGTTTTCCAGCGTACACCCCTCGCGGTCGCCGACCTCGTTCAGGGGTTGCAGCACATTGGCCGCGATCTTGCCCGCTTCTTCCAGGACCGCCGCCGTGAAATCCCGGTCCAACTCGTCGTATCCCGGGGTGTCGCTTTCGCTGATCCTGAACAGGTCGTGCAAGAGAAACTGCTGGTCTTTCACGGGCGGTGTATAGGTGGGCATCGTCGGGTGATCCTTGGCTGGGGTCTTACTCGGCGGCGGTTTGCTGAACAGAGGCGATCATCTCGCCACCCCATTTCAACTGGGTTTTCAGGTCATGGATCACTTCGGCCAGTTCCTTCTGGCGCGCCAGAAGATCGTCCAGCCGTTCTTGCGCCAACTCATAGGTGCGCTGCATCTGAGGCAGATTGCTTTGGTTCGGATCATAAAGGTCCAGCAGTTGGCGGATGTCCTCAAGACTGAAGCCAAACCGTTTGCCGCGCATGATCAGCTTGAGCCTAGCCCGGTCACTTTTCGTGAACAGGCGTCGGTTTCCCTGCCGAAGCGGGAACAATAGTTCTTTCGATTCATAAAATCGCAACGTGCGCGGGGTCACCTCGAAGGCGTCGCACATCTCGCGAATTGTCATATGCGTCTCGGTCATCAAAACACTCCCATGTTCAGGCCGCCCTCACATGTCGATCTGTTCTTCTTCAATCAACGCTAGGTTACGCTTACGTCAACGTAATGTAGCGTCACGAGGTATATAAGCGAAAGATCCGGAAAAAATGACGCCGCGTCAGATTAATATTCGCTCGCGGTGTTGTTCTGTCAGGATAGGGAACTGGCCACTTCATCGCGCACTTTTTTCAGATCGGCGATGGTGTCGTCCAACTCCTGCCGGTCCTTGGCAAGGGCTTCAAGTCGGCGATCAGCGTATTCGACGAAGGTCCTGAATTGCGGTTCGGTGCCTTCTTCTTCATAGAGCAAAAGCCACTGACGGATTTCCTCAAGCGAAAACCCCCACCGTCGCCCCCTGAGGATCAGCGTCATGCGCGCAATCTCTCGCGGTCCGTAAAACCGCGTCCGCCCTTCCTTTTCGGGCGACAGAAGTTCGATATACTCATAATAGCGCAGGGTTCGTGGCGTGACATCGAACCGCGCACACATCTCTTTGAATGTCAGCCGCTCTGGTGCCATTCGGGAACTCCTGACTATAAGTTTAGTCATTGGCGGCCCATGGATCAATCAGCTTGCCCTTGCGAAGACAATCGGAAGATAAAGCCCCATGACCGACACCCCGGATCCCCGCGCCGAAACGGCCCGCCAGTTCATCGAAGCCCTGCCCCACTGCAAGGCACTTGCCATGGAAGTCGTCGAGATCGGCTATGGTCGCGCCGTGATGTCCATGCCCTGGGACGAAAAGCTGGTCGGCGACCCAGGCACCGGCGTCATCCACGGCGGTGCCGTGTCCTCGCTTATGGATACCTGCGGCGGCACCGCGGTCATGACGCACCCGAACGGCCCCTTGACCACCGCCACGCTTGACCTGCGGATCGACTACATGCGCCCCGCGACCCCCGGTCAGGGCATCACCGCCACCGCCACCTGCTATCACATGACGCGCACGGTGGCCTTTGTGCGCGCCGTGGCAACCGACGACGACACCGAAAACCCGGTCGCTGCGGCCACCGGCGCCTTTACTGTGACGACGTCATCATGACCCGACAACGCCCCGAACCCGTGCAGGTCGTGAAGGAACGCCGCGATGCCGCTCTTCATGCGCTTGCCGACGGCATCCCCTATGTTCGGTTCCTGAACATCACCTTCGAACGCCACGGCAACGAATTGACCGCCGTGCTCAATTTCCAGGACGCCCACATCGGCAACCCGGGCATCCCGGCGCTGCACGGAGGTGTCACGGCTTCGTTCCTGGAAACCACCGCGCTGATCGGTCTTGGCTGGCAGAACCTTTGGGAGGGCATCGAAAGCGGACGAATCGACGCCAAGAACCTGACACCACAATCCCTGCCGAGGATGCCCAAGACCATCGACTTCACCGTTGATTACCTGCGTACCGGCCTGCCGCGCGACGCCTATGCAAGGGCCGTCGTGAACCGCTCGGGCCGCCGCTATGCGTCGGTCCATGTCGAAGCCTGGCAGGACAACCGCCAACGCCCATTTGCCCAGGCGACCGGCCATTTCCTGATGCCTCCGCCGCCGGAATGACCGTGGCGCGCCGCCGCCCGATCACCCATGGCCGGGTGCTGGCGATTGCCCTGCCGATCCTTCTGTCCAATGCGACCGTGCCTATCCTTGGCGTGGTGGATACCGGCGTTGTCGGCCAGCTGGGCGACCCTGTTCCGATCGGAGCCGTCGGCATTGGCGCCATCATCCTCACGGCCATCTACTGGATCTTCGGGTTCATCAGGATGGGCACCACGGGCATGACCAGCCAGGCGCTTGGCGCCGACGACCAGGGAGAAGCCGACGCCCTGTTGTCGCGCGCCCTGATCCTTGGACTGGGCGCAGGCGTTGCGCTGATCGTCCTGCAATACCCCCTTTTCGCCGCTGCTTTCCGCGTTTCGCCGGCCTCGGAAGCGGTCGAGGAAAGCGCGCGCCTTTACATGGCGATCCGCGTCTGGTCGGCACCGGCGGCGATCGCGCTTTTTGGCATCACCGGCTGGCTGATCGCCGCCGAGCGGACCCGCGCCGTCCTGGTGATCCAGCTTTGGATGAACGGGCTGAACATCGTCCTCGACCTTATCTTTGTCCTTGGTCTTCACTGGGGCGTTGGCGGCGTGGCGGCGGCCACGTTTCTTGCCGAATGGACCGGGTTGGCAACCGGGCTTTGGTTCTGCCGCGATGCCTTTGGGCGTGGGTTTTGGAACGACTGGGCCCGGGTCCTTGATCGTGCCAGGTTGGTAACCATGGCCGCGGTCAACCGCGACATCTTCCTGCGCTCGCTGTTCCTTGAATCCATATTCGTTTCATTCCTGTTCTTCGGCGCCCGCTTCGGAGACATCCCGCTGGCGGCCAACCAGATCCTGTTGCAGTTTCTGCACGTCACGGCCTATGCGCTTGACGGTTTCGCCTTTGCCGCCGAAACCCTTGTCGGCAGCGCCATGGGCGCGCGCGACCGCGCCCGTCTGCGCCGAGGCGCCCTGCTGACCAGCCTCTGGGGCGTCGGGCTTGTCTGCTTCTTTTCCGCCGGTGTCTGGCTTTTCGGGCCCGCCGTCATCGACCTGATGACAACCTCGGAAGAGGTCCGGGCGGCGACCAAGACGCTTTTGCCCTGGATGGTCGCGGCCCCGGTGCTTGGCATCGCCTCGTGGATGCTTGACGGCATCTTCATCGGCGCAACCCGCACCGCCGACATGCGGAACATGGCGGTGGTATCGGCGCTGATCTATTTCGCCGCCGTCTGGGCCCTTTCGGGGTTTGGCAACGACGGGCTCTGGATGGCGCTTCTGATTTCGCTGGTTGTCCGGGGTCTGACGCTTGGACTGCGCTATCCGGCCCTTGAACGGTCCGCCGACCCCCTGCCGGCTTCTGTCCCGAATACTTCGGGCTGAAACGGCACGGCCCGGTTTCAGAACAGCGTCAAAACCGCCTCGGGAGGCCGCCCGATCGCCGCGCGCCCATGGGCAAAAACCACGGGCCTTTCGATCAGCATCGGATGCGCGGCCATGGCGCGGATCAATGCATCTTCGCCGCTGTCCTTTGACAACCCGGCGTCGCGAAACGCCGCCTCGCCCCTGCGCACAAGGCCAATGGCGGCGATCCCCAGCACTTTCAGGGCCTGCCGGACCTCGGCCTCATCAGGTGAGTCGCTCAGATACAAACGCACCTTTGGGTCGATCCCGGCCTCTTGCAGCAAGGCCAGCGTTGCCCGTGATTTCGAACACCTGGGATTGTGCCAGATCGTCACGCTCACAACCATTCCTCCACCTGTGTGCCGCGTGCTTCCGCGACACTGGAGAACCCGTCGTGCGCCAGCATTTCGTCCAATCCGCGCGCGATCCGATGCGCCAGCGACAACCCCGAAAAGACCATCGCGGTATAAAGCTGCACGGCACTCGCCCCCGCCCTGATCTTGGCATAGGCCTTGGCCGCCGACGACACCCCTCCAACACCGATCAAGGGCAACTCACCACCGGTTTCCCGGTAAAGCCGCGCCAGAACCCGGGTTGACTGCGCAAAAAGCGGTCGCCCCGAAAGCCCACCGGCCTCGTTCCTGTGCCGGTCGGTCAGCCCGTCGCGCGACAGGGTCGTATTGGTTGCGATCACTGCCGAAACACCGGATTCCATGGCCACGCCGGCAATCGCGGCTATCTCGGCATCCGACAGATCGGGCGCGATCTTCAAGAACACCGGCACCTTGCCCGCCTCGGCCAAGACCCCACCCAAAAGAGCACGCAAGGCGTCCGCGCCCTGCAAATCCCTCAGCTTTTCGGTGTTGGGCGACGACACGTTGACGGTGGCAAAATCGACCACGCTCCGCGCGACGCCCATGACATGGGCGAAATCAGCCGCCCGGTCGGCACTGTCCTTGTTGGCCCCGATGTTCAGCCCCACCGGAATGCCCTCGGGCCGCTCGGCAAGGCGATCGGCGATCGCCTCGATCCCGTCGTTGTTGAACCCGAACCGATTGATCGCGGCGCGATCCCCACGCAGTCTGAACAACCTTGGGCGCGGGTTCCCGGCCTGGGGCCGCGGCGTCGCGGCGCCGACCTCGACGAACCCGAACCCGGCCCGCATCAGGGGACCGACGGCGGTGGCGTTCTTGTCGAACCCTGCGGCCAGCCCAATCGGATTGGGCAGAGTTAACCCGGCCAGCTTCGTTTCAAGATGCGGCGAACGCACCGGCCCCGGCAAGGACGCAAACGGCGTGTGCAGCGCCTTCAGCGCCAACCCATGGGCCCGCTCGGGATCCATCCGGTTCAGAACGGCCAGGGCGGCGCTTTCGATCACGTCCAAAGTCCCTCGAATCGGTGGCGACCATCCTCGTGAGGCAAATCGCGCACGAACAGCACGTCATCCGCCAAAAGCTCTCGGTATAAATGCGGGAACATTGCGTCACCTCGCGACTTTTCCCACTTCAGAGCGTCACCCAAAGCTTCGGATTCCACCCCGAGCAGCTTTAACCCGTCTTCTCCGGCAAAATGCTTCGAGGCCGTGACTTCAACCTGATCGCCGGTCGAAAAATGGATATACCCGTCTTCGAGGTCGATCGGCGCCCCCGCGGTCCGCCCCCTGGCCGCGAAATCCGCGTATTCCCCGGCTCGGAATATCTTGTAGATGATCGCCATGTGTCTCTCCCGCTCGCATCCTTTTGACACCTTGCCCGGATAACGGCAATCTTATGCACAGAACCAACAGGGGGATTCCCACATGATCAGAAAATTGCTTACCGGCGGCGCCGTCCTGGCGCTTTCGACCGGAGCAGCGATGGCCGAGTTCAGTCTTACCATCCTGCACACCAACGACTTCCACGCCCGATTCGAGCCAATCAGCCGTTTTGATTCAGGCTGCGGCGAAGAAGACAACCAGGCCGGCAAATGCTTTGGCGGTTCAGCCCGGATGCAGACCGCGATTGAGACCGCCAAGGACCGCGCGGTGAACTGGCTTCTGGTGGACGGCGGCGACCAGTTCCAGGGGACGTTGTTCTATACCCAGTACAAGGGTGCCCTGGCGGCCGAGATGATGAACCAGATGGGTTATGATGCGATGACCGTGGGCAACCACGAGTTCGACGATGGCCCCGAGGTGCTGAAAAGCTTTATCGGTGCGACGAACTTTCCGATCCTGATGTCGAACGCCGATGTTACGGGCGAACCCTTGCTGGCCGACGATATCATGAAATCGACGGTGATCGAAAAGGGCGGTGAGCGGATCGGCCTGATCGGCCTCACGCCTCAGGACACCGACGAACTGGCGTCACCTGGCCCCAATGTGATCTTCACCGACCCGGTGGGCGCAGTGCAGGCGGAAGTCGATAAGCTGACGGCGGACGGTGTGAACAAGATCATCGTCCTCAGCCACTCGGGCTATGGCGTGGATCAGCGCGTTGCCGAGGGCACGACGGGCGTCGATGTGATCGTCGGGGGTCACTCGAACACCTATCTTTCGAACGTTTCGGACCGGGCGGCGGGCCCCTATCCGACCGTGGTCAATGACGTGCAGATCGTGCAGGCCTATGCCTATGGCAAGTTCCTGGGCGAATTGAAGGTCGTGTTCGACGATGAGGGCGTTGTGACGTCGGCCTCGGGCGAACCGATTCAGCTTGACCGTTTCGTGGCCGAGGACGCCGGCACCAAGGCCCGCATCGCCGAGGCCGCCGAACCCCTGGAGGAAATCCGCCAGCGTGTGGTGGCCGAAGCTGCCGATGCCATTGGTGGTGAACGGGATGTCTGCCGGGCGATGGAATGCCCGATGGGATCGCTAATCGCCGATGCCATGCTTGACCGTGTGAAGGATCAGGGCATCCAGATCGCGATCCAGAACGGTGGCGGCATCCGCGCGTCGATCGACGCCGGACCGGTCACCATGGGCGAAGTTCTGACGGTGCTGCCGTTCCAGAATACGCTGTCGACTTTCCAGGTCTCGGGCGCGACGGTAATCGAGGCTTTGGAGAACGGTGTCAGCCAGGTCGAGGACGGAGGTGGCCGTTTCCCGCAGGTCGCGGGCATGACTTATGTCTTTGATCTGAATGCCGAACCGGGCGGCCGCGTGAGCGACGTGATGGTAGGTGGCGCGCCTATCGAGATGGACAAGATGTACGGCCTTGTGTCGAACAACTTTGTCAGGAACGGCGGCGATGGTTATGCCATGTTCAAGACTGCGGAAAACGCCTATGACTTCGGTCCGGATCTGGCCGATGTGACGGCGGAATTCCTGGCCGCTCAAGGGCCGTTCACGCCCTATACGGACGGTCGGATCACCGTGAAAGAATAAGCCTTTTCAAGCTTTTGCGCCGGGCCTTGCCCGTCGCGGGGGGCCGCTGCCAGGGC
>JABDJO010000093.1 GCA_013002465.1 Silicimonas sp.
ATTTCGAATGCAACTATGGGTCAGAGGAAATCCCGCTTGACCGCTGGTTCGGCAGCTTTCACGACGGAACGCGCGCGGCAACCGAGCGTATTCGGGCACGAAAGAAACGGATATTCGCCGACAAATAGGCCGCAGATCTAAGGCAAGCACGATCCGCCCGTCAGACCCCAGGATGAAGGAAAGCCATTCCGCACTGGCCCGGTTCCCTTCAAGTGTTTTGCCTTGTGCAGGTTGTCGCTGTCCCGGATTGAGGCGAAAAAGGAAATCGAAAGTTGCGTTACTGACCCTGACCCGAGACACCGCTGCCCGAAAACTACTTCTCCTTTGCCGCAAGTATCTAACGATTGGTGGATTAATGTATCCGGTGGGGACCGCGAGGCTGGTATCCATAGCGACGCGGACTACACTCGGGGTCAATCAGTGCGTGTCGAAATCGGAGAACGGACGCCGTGGGCGAAGTGATGTCAGAACTGGGTTATGATTACGTGATTGTCGGGGGTGGATCGGCGGGCTGTGTACTGGCGGCTCGCTTGTCCGAGAACCCGGACGTCCGGGTGCTTCTGATCGAGGCGGGGGGCAAGGACAACCACCCCTTGATCCATATGCCCGCCGGGTTTGCCGCGATGACGACAGGCCCGTTCACTTGGGAAATGAAGACGGTTCCCCAAGCCAATGCCATGAACCGCGAGATAACCTATGTACAGGCCAAAGTGCTGGGCGGCGGGTCGTCGATCAATGCCGAGATATTCACTCGTGGCCACCCCGAGGACTATGACCGATGGGCGAACGAGGAAGGCTGCGAGGGTTGGGCTTTCAAGGACGTCCAGCAGTATTTCCTGCGCTCTGAAGGCAACGAGGTTTATTCAGGAGAGTGGCACGGCACAGAAGGCCCCTTGGGGGTGACGAACCTGAACCAGTGGCAGCCCATGACCCGTGCCTTTGTCCGAGCCTGTCAGGAAGCCGGGATCCCGTACAATCCGGACTTCAATGGTCCAAGGCAGGAGGGTGCGGGCACCTATCAGGTCACGGTCCGCAATTCCAAGCGGTGTTCGGCGGCGGTCGGTTACCTGAAGCCGGTCCTGGATCGCCCGAACCTGACGCTGGTCACGGGGTGTCTGGTCAATCGGGTGATTATGGAAAATGGGCGCGCGACAGGCGTTGAGTATTTCCAGAAGCAGGCCCGGGTCGTCGTGCGGGCCGAGAGCGAGGTGCTAGTCACTTCGGGCGCCATCGGTTCGCCCAAGCTGATGCTGTTGTCGGGCATCGGGCCTGCCGCTCAACTTCAAGAGGTTGGCGTGGATGTTATCCACGATTTGCCGGGTGTGGGTGAGAACCTGCAGGATCATTTCGGCGTCGACATCGTGGCCGAACTGAACGGCCCGCATAGCCTTGACCGTTACAACACATGGTTTTGGAAGGCCTGGAGCGGGCTGGAGTATTCGCTGTTCAAATCTGGACGCGTGGCCTCCAATGTCGTTGAAGGCGGGGGATTTTGGTACAGTAAGGAGGGTTTGGAAAAGCCGGATCTGCAGTTCCACTTCCTTGCTGCGGCAGGGGCGGAAGCGGGCGTGCCGACCGTCCCCAGTGGCGAATGCGGCATAACGATGAACAGCTACAACATGCGCCCGAAAGCACGCGGAAGCGTACGACTGAGATCAGGCAACCCGACTGACCATCCGCTTGTCGACCCGAATTTTCTGGGCCATCCCGACGACGTCAAACGTACTGTTGAAGGCGTAAAACTGAGCGTTGACGTTTTCAATCAACCGTCGTTGCAGAAATTCATTCGCGAGATCCGGTTCCCCGACGCGCAAGTGAAAACACAGGCTGATCTTGAGGCTTACGCCCGCCAATACGGACGCACATCATATCATCCGACCGGTGCCTGCAAGATGGGCGTGGACGACATGGCGGTTGTAGACCCTTTTATGCGCGTGCATGGCATTGACGGCCTGCGGATTTGCGACAGTTCGACAATGCCGAGCCTTATCGGCTCGAACACAAACGCACCGACCATCATGATGGCAGAAAAGGCCAGCGACATGATCCGGGGAAACCACTAGGTTTAACAAAGCCCATTGTCCGGTCAGTCGAAATCAGGCGCATAGGGGACGCGATCTTTGCCGACGATCCGGTAGTTTGACAGGGTCAGGGCGTCGATCCGGGCCATGTCGACCGAGGACAGGGTAAAGTCCATGACATCGAAGTTGGCGCGGATGTTGTCGGGGTTGGTCGACATGGTGTTGATTGACACGCCCTTTTGCAAAATCCAGCGCAGCACGATCTGTCCCGCCGTCTTTCCATAGCCCAATCCGATTTCACGGAAGTCGGCGTGTTTGAAGACCTCGCCACGGGCGACCGAGCAGTACGAGGCGAGTGGAATGCCCGTTTCGGCCGCCGCTGCCAGCAGGACGTCTTGATTGAGCAACGGATGGAACTCGACCTGATTGGTAACGATCGGGGCATCGACGATGGCTTTCGCATCGCGCATCATCTGCACGGTGTAATTTGAGACACCGATGTTCTTTGCCAGCCCGCGATCATGCGCTTGCTGCAGCAATTGCAGCGAAAGCTTGATATTGCCGCCCGGTGTTGGCCAGTGAAGCAAAAGCACATCGGTGTAATCGACCCGAAGGTCCTTCAGGCTTTGTTCAACCGAGGGAATGAATTCGGCCTCGGAAAAGTTGGCAATATCGACCTTGGTCGTAATGCACAGGTCGTCCCGGTCAATTCCGGTGGCCTGCAAAGCCTCGCCGGTCTCCGCTTCATTGCCATACATCTGGGCTGTGTCAAAGGCGCGGTAGCCTACTTCTGCTGCTGTTTGAATGGCACGCCGTGCGTTATCTCCGGTAAGAGGAAATGTCCCAAAGGAGCGTTGATGGGTCTTCTGGAAATAGATGTTCATGCAATCTTCCCTCGAACTCTTCACATCTGTAACCTACGCGTTACTTGGGAAAAAGTCCTATCTCTGACGGTTTGGTGTTTATGGACTTCCTCTACTTGATTCGCTCGTCGGGCTTGAAATAGTCTGATACCCAACCGATTACTTTTGACGCTGACACATTCGTCTTGGGAGGCTCTGTGTGACGAAGCAAAGAACAGCGGCAGAAGCGGTTTCGCATATCCAGGACAACGCCGTCATCGCAGTGAATTCATCCAGTGGACTTGGCTGTCCCGATGCTGTGCTGGCAGCCCTTGGACAACGTTTCGAGGCGGAAGGATCGCCGAAGAACCTGACATCAATACATCCGATCGCGGCAGGGGATTTCTTTGGCACAAAAGGTGTCGATCACTATGCAAAGGCAGGGTGCATATCAAAGATCATCGGCGGGTCCTATCCATCGGGGCCATCAAAAGCCGAGCCACCATTGATCTGGCAGATGATCGTTGCGAACGAAGTAAAGGCCTACAATCTGCCGTCGGGAATTGTGTTTGACATGCTTCGTGAAGGTGCCGGGCACCGTCCCGGTGTTCTGACCAAGGTCGGGATGGAGACTTTTGTGGATCCGGATCTTGAAGGTGGCGCGATGAACGATGCCGCGGCATCCGAGCCAATCGTGCGTCGGGTCAATTTTGAAGGCGACGACTGGTTGTATTTCGAGGCATTGAAACCGGATGTTGCCATCATCCGCGCGACAACGGCGGATCAGCGGGGCAATCTCAGCTTCGAATCCGAAGGTGCCGTTTTGGGTGCCATGGAAATGGCCCTGGCTGCGCATAACACAGGCGGAAAAGTAATCGCACAGGTGCGACGCGTGACAGCCAATGGATCAATCCGCCCGCATGACGTCAGGGTGCCGGGCATCCTGGTGGATGCGGTGGTCGAAGCGCCGGACATGCTGCAAACAACCGCGACGCCCTATGATCCCGCCATCTCGGGCGAAGTCATCCGGCCCTTGGACAGCTTTCACATGATGGACTTTGGTGTGCCCAAGGTAATCGCACGAAGGGTCGCACAGGAATTGCGGAAGGGCTGGGCGGTCAATATCGGTTTTGGAGTCTCGGCGAATGTGCCACGTATCTTTCTGGAGGAAGGTTGCCACGGCGATGTCACTTGGGTGATCGAACAGGGGGCGGTTGGCGGTGTGCCGCTATTGGACTTCAAGTTTGGTTGTGCCGCGAATGCCGAGGCTTTTGTCGCTTCGCCGCACCAGTTTTCCTATTTCCAGGCCGGTGCATTCGACGCTTCGCTCTTGAGTTTTCTTGAGATTGATGCCGAAGGATCGGTCAATGTGTCTCGGTTGCGTGCGACGCCGCATCGAACGGCGGGGGCAGGCGGTTTTGTGGATATAACAGCACGCGCCAAAACCATCGTTTTTTCGGGAACCTTCAACGCGGGCGCAAGAATGCACATCGACGACGGCCGCTTGGTGATCGACAAGGAAGGGCACACGGCGAAATTCGTGCCAAAGGTCGATCAGGTTTCTTTTTCTGGCCGTCGGGCATTGGCGCAGGGCCAGAACGCCACGTATGTCACTGAGCGTTGTGTGATAAAACTCACCAAGAATGGTCTGATCGTGACCGAGATAGCACCGGGCATTGATTTGCAGGCTGATGTTCTGGATCAGTCCGCTACGCCCCTGCAGGTTGCCGATGATCTTCGCGAAATGGATGCCGAACTGTTCCGGTCCGAGTCATTTGGATTGTCCCTGTGAGCCGCATTGATCTTCGTGTTGAGGGTAACGTCGGTTATCTGCGGTTGAACCGCCCGGACAAATTGAATGCGCTTGATGCGGCGATGGTGGGTGAGCTTGCCTTCCGTTGCCGCGAGATCGAGCGCGATGACAGCATCCATGTCGTTATTCTTTCTGGCGAAGGCAAAGCCTTTTGCGCAGGGGGCGATATCGAGGCCTGGGCCGAGGAATCGCCCGAAGCCTTCGGCCGCTTCTGGGTCAGGGAAGGCCATGCAGCCTTTGATGCGCTGGCCAGACTCCGCCAGCCGGTGATCGCCGTTCTGGACGGGCACGCTCTGGGCGGCGGGTTGGAACTGGCGACTTGCGCGGATTACCGCATCGCCGAAACGCATATCAAGATTGGCCAGCCGGAAACCGGACTTGGGATCATTCCGGGCTGGTCGGGAACGCAACGGGCCGTTCGCCGATTTGGAGCGCAAACCGTTCGCCGGATGGCGCTTTTTGGCGAAGTATTCTCGGCCGAAGAAGCTGCCAGTCTTGGACTTGTCGACATGGTCGTGGAAGTCGGTGCGGCGATGGCGGCGGCCAATGGGTTGGCCAAGTCCGTCTTGCAACGGGGGCCACGGGCAACCGAATTGGCCAAGATGATGATCAACGCCGCCGAAGGCGAAGAACGTGAACGTGTGATTGAGGCTCTTGCCGGCACGCTCGCCGCCGGTTCGGACGATCTGGACGAAGGGATCGCTGCGTTTCGCGAGAAGCGCAAACCCGATTTCGGAAAGGACAAAGGTTGATGGTCCTTCATCTTGTAGCGCCGATCTTGCCGGAGTGCAGAGATACGTCGCGGCCACTGCACGCCGCTTCTCCCCGCATGACCTCCGCCATGATGTCGTTCCGCCGGGATTTTCGGCGGATCGTGAAATAACTGTGGATTTGAAGTGAAACCCCTGAACCGTGACGCTAAGATCAGGCAAATCCACGAGGGCGCAAACCATGTCTGGCTCATGATCATCACACACGGGCTTTATACAATAGGCACCACATGAGTGGCGTGGCCCTTGTCACCGGATCGACTCGAGGTATCGGGCTGAGTGCTGCGACGGCACTTGCGGAATGCGGGTTTTCCATCGCGGTCAATGGGCCGGTCGCGGACGCGGAACTTGATGCGGCTTGCAACACACTTGAAGCGGCCGGTGCCACTGTCGTTGCAGCCCCCTTCGACGTTGCTGATCTTCGTACCCATGACGATGCCCTGGCCGCCATCGAAAACTCACTTGGACCCATGACTACACTTGTCAACAATGCCGGTGTGGGGGTGCTAAGCCGCGGCGATCCACTGAATGTCACCGAGGAAAGCTGGGACCGATGCCTTGCGATAAACGCCAAAGGGGCATTCTTTCTGACCCAGGCCTTTGCGAAACGTCTGGTCGGGCGGCAGAGCGGTGCTTTTAGATCCATCATCAATGTCACCTCGGCCAATGCAGTCGCCGTCGCGGTCCCGCGCGCGGAATACGCGGCGTCCAAGGCCGCGGCTGCAATGAACTCCAAGACCTGGGCCGCGCGGCTCGGGGTCGAAAATATCGCGGTTTATGACGTGCAACCGGGGCTGATTGAAACGGATCTGACCGCTCCGGTGATCGAGGATTACAAGAAACGATCCGCAGAAGGGCTGACTTTGATCCCACGTGTCGGCCAGCCCGAAGAAGTTGGCAGGATCATTGCAACCCTGGCCAAGGGTGGGTTGCCTTACACAACCGGTCACGTGATTTCCGCCGATGGTGGCATGCTGGTTCCGAGGTTTTGAGATGAAGATTGCCTTGCCCGACACCAATGGCGTCCTGTCCGACTATGTTATGCGCGGCACGCCGGTCGAACCCAAGCCGCTTTCGGCAAACCCCGCACGGATCGTTTTCTCGGCGGCGCATGTTGTCGCAGATCCCTTCGCTGACGCCGGTCCGTCGGGGCCAGCGGTGCTGGATTGGAAATCGACGATGGCCTTCCGCCGCCATCTTGCGGATCTTGGTTTGGGCATTGCCGAAGCCATGGACACCGCACAAAGGGGGATGGGGCTTGATTGGCCCGGTGCCTTGGAGTTGATCACGCAAACCAAGACCGAACTTCCCGATGCGCTCGTGTTCAATGGATGCGGAACCGATCAACTTGCACCCGAGGATGCGCGCGGGCTTGACGATGTGCGCCGCGCCTATCTGCGTCAGGCCGAGGCCATTCAGAAGATCGGTGGGCGCCTGATCCTGATGGCAAGTCGCGCACTGGCGCGCGTGGCCAAATCTCCCGACGATTACATCAATATCTACGGCGAGGTTTTGGACACCGCCGACAAGCCTGTGATCCTGCATTGGCTGGGCGAGAGCTTTGATCCCGCGCTTGGCGGTTACTGGGGCGGTTCAGTGTTCGATCAAGCCATGGAAACCGCACTTGCAGTAATCGAGCAGAACAAGGCCAAGGTCGATGGCATCAAGGTTTCGCTTTTGGATAAGAACAAAGAGATCGTCATGCGCCGTCGGCTGCCAGAGGGTGTTCGCATGTATACTGGCGATGACTTCAACTATCCGGAACTGATCGCTGGCGACGAACAGGGATATTCAGATGCACTTTTGGGGGTTTTCGATCCGTTGGCGCCCCTCGTCGGTAAGGCCGTGAACGATCTTGAGACGGGGAATATCGCCTCGTTCCGCGCAGCCCTTGATCCCACCGTTCCCTTGGCCCGTCACATCTTCCGCGCGCCGACGCAATACTACAAGACCGGTGTGGTCTTTCTGGCTTGGCTCAATGGGCATCAAGATCATTTTATCATGCTTGGCGGCGCACAGGCCATGCGGTCGCTGCCTTATTTCGTCGATTGCTTCAAGATGGCGGACGAGGTTGGGCTTTTGGCTGATCCGGATCTTGCTGTTGCGCGAATGAGATGTTTGCTGGCGACTTATGGCATTGCGTGATTTTTCTCATGATCTGAGTGCGCTCGCGCTTAACACCGCCATGCTTGGGCATAATCTTGATGGCCACGGGCAGGGATGGTCTCCCGAACGGGTGATCGACGCCTGCGCCGAGCGGGGCTTTGGCGGGGTGGTTTTCTGGCGCCGCGAGATTGGCGACCGTGCCATCGAAATCGGCGACCGGGTGCGCGCGGCAGGAATGGACGTCGTTGGTCTTTGCCGCACGCCTTACCTCGTCGGCTCCGATGCGCCTGACACGCTGGACGAAGCCCGGACATCGGTCGACATGGCTGCGGCGCTTGGCGCTAAGGTGCTGACCATTGTATCGGGCGGAACCGAGCCTGGAACGAAAGGTGTGCGGGAAAGCCAAAAGCTGTTGGCCGAGCGCATCGCCCAGTTGGCCGAGCATGCGGCGGCTTGCGGTGTGAATCTGGCTCTTGAACCGTTGAACCCCATGTTCGGCGGAAATCGCAGTTGTGTCTTTTCGGTGCGCGACGCGCTCGAAGTCTGCGATACTGTGGGCGCCGATAATGTCGGAATTGCCGTCGACGTCTATCATGTCTGGTGGGACACGACGCTGGCCGACAGTCTGAAGTCAGCCGGGCAGGGCCGCATTCTGGGTTATCATCTTTGCGATTGGCTTGAGAACACGACCGATATGCTTCTTGACCGTGGCATGATGGGTGATGGTGTGGCTGACCTGAAGGCAATTCGCTCTGCCGTCGAAGGGGCCGGCTATTCCGGGGCCTGCGAGGTGGAAATCTTCTCAGAACGGAACTGGTGGCAAAGGGAACCGGGCGAAGTTCTTGATGTTATTGTAAAACGCTTCCGGGAAGACAGTTGAACTCAAGGAACTCAACCAGTTAAAGCGCGCGGCCAGCCGTCGCGGCGGACTGTTTTGCGGAAAGCGCTTTGCCCTAGATAATGGCCTTTTCGATGATCGGTCGGTTCTGAGGTATGCGCGTGTAGGCAAACGGCGATAGATCCAGCGAACGGTATTCGCCGTAGGTCAGCCACTCGGCAGTGCCGCGCCCCATGGCCGGTGATTGTTGCAGCCCGTGGCCGCTGAAACCATTCAGAAAGACGAAGTTTTCGACCTCGTCGTGTGGTCCGATGATCGCGTTATGGTCAAAGACGTTCATTGCGTAGTGCCCCGCCCATTCCGACACGACTTTAATCGCTTCGAACTGAGGTATCCGCGTGGCGATTGCAGGCCAGATGTGGTTTTCCCAGATCGCGAAATCCATGGTAAAATCATCAAAGTCCACTGCCGGGTCGATATCCGAATGGCCTCCGCATTGGTACGTGCCACCGCCGTGTTCGCGGACGTGGACCCCTGAGGGATCAATCGTCAACGGGAGGTCACGATCCAGAGGTTGGTCAGCCTTGAAGACCCAGGTGAAGCGTTTGCGGGGTTCAACCGGAACCCTGATACCCGCCATTGCCGCCGTGCGCGCGGCGCGCGGGCCCGAGGCATTGACGACCTGAGCACATGAGATGATCTCGCCGGATTTTAGAGTGACGCTTTCGATGCGATTGCCCAAGGCATTGCGTGTGATCGCGACAACCTCGTTTTCAACCCATTCAATGCCTCTTTCGCGGGATTGGCGGCGCCACCAGTCATTGACGGTCGCACCATCCCAATAGCCTTCGTCGACAAGGTTGATGGACCCAAGAACGATGTCATCGACGTTGTAGAATGGATAGGCCGCCTTGATCTGATCCGGTGTCATCAACTGGGTTGCCGCACCTGCGGCGGCTTGAACACGTTGATTTTCGCGCAGGATGTTTGCGAAACCCTCGTTGTCAGCCAAGTACATATAGCCAAACGACCTTATGCCAAGATCAGGGATGCGATCATCCCCGCCCATATAGGTGCGGATGTTCTTGACGAAGTCGGCCGCAAACTGACTGACGCGCACATTCAGTTCGGTCGAATACTGTTGGCGCATGCAGCTGTTGGTATGCGAAGTAGAACAGGATTCGTAGGTCATGTCGCGCTCGACCACCAAAACGCGTCCGTTGAAGTCCTTGTTGTCGCTCAGGAACCACGCGGTCGATGCCCCCATGATCGCGCCGCCGATTATCACCACGTCATAAGTTGAATGTTGCGGGGTCTGCGGTTGTCCAGCCATCAGATCGCCTCTCCGTTTTCGACGGCCTGTTGCACCTGATCAATTTGATCTTGGGTAAGCCCGTATTCCGCGGCCGCCGTTTCGGGCGAGATATACCACCTGGCGAGGTCGCGCATGATCAATTCCCTGGGTCGTTCTGTTGGGTCGCCATATCCGGCGCCTCCGGGGAAGGCCATGACCACGCGCCGCCCATGGGGAACGAATTGTTTGCCCTTCACTTGCATCGCTGTCCCGTCGTCTTGCGCAATGGTCGTTGGTGCGCCCGACCCTCCGCCACGGCGTCCACGCGCCGGATATTGGCCCCGGTCGAACATCGCCTGGATGTCGAACTCGTGCCCCTCCATCGCGCCGACCTCCATGTACTGGCCAAGGCCGCCTCGGGTTCTGCCAATGCCACCGCTGTCTGGGCGTAGTTCCTTGCGCCAGATAATGACCGGGCCGACATGTTCGGTGGCCTCGATTGGCATCGTCATGACGCCCGAGGGGAAAGCCGTGGCATTAAGCCCGTCATGTTCGGGCCTTGCTCCGGACCCACCGGAATTGAATGTCAGCACCTCTGAGCGGCGCGCGTCCGCCGGGGCATGCGCATCGGTTCGCGGACGAAGCGAAAGCTGGAAATTGCACAGGCATCCTGCACCCTCTGCAGGGACCAGCCCCGGCACGATCTTGTCGAAGGCATCATAAACGGTATCGGGCACGAAATGCCCGACGATATGACGCAAAGCCACCGGGGCGGGGTGAAGTGCGTTGACGATCGTGTTTTCCGGGGCGGTTACTTCGAAGGGGGCGAGTGATGCGGCGTTGTTCGGTATCTCGGGCGCAATCGCCACCTTGAGCGCATAGCAGGCATAGGCCTTGGTATAGACCAATGGACAGTTGATGCCTTTCTTGTCGGCTGCCGAGGTGCCGGCGAAATCAGTCACGATCCGGTCTGCCAAGACGGTGACCTTGACCCTCAGGGTGATCGGCACATCAAACCCGTCTACCGTCATCTCGCCCGTGGCCTCGGTTCGTGGCAAGGCCGCAATTGCTTCCAATGTTGCTCGTCGCGAATTTTCAAGGATAAAGTCGGCAATTCCGTCCAGATGATCCAGGTCGAACTCGGTCATCATGTCGATCAGGCGGCGGTGTCCGATTTCGTTGCAGGTGGCCAGGGCATAGATATCGCCGATCAGTTGGTCGGGTTCGCGAACATTGCCGCGAATGATCCGGGTCAGGGTTGCATCGACCTCGCCACGTTCAGCGAACTTCATGATCGGGATATAAAGGCCTTCTTCGTAGACGCTTTGGCCGTCTGCTCCAAAGCCGCGGCCTCCGATGTCGACGACGTGCGCCGTGCAGGCAAAAAAACCGACCAGGACGCCTTTGTGAAAAGACGGGGTGACCATGGTGATGTCGTGCAAATGGCCGGTGCCTTCCCAAGGGTCGTTGGTGATGTAGATGTCACCTTCCAGGATGTTTTGGCGCCCGATGCGGCGAATGAAATGCGCCACGGCATCAGCCATGGCATTCACATGCCCCGGTGTGCCTGTGACCGCCTGCGCCAGCATGTTGCCATGGGTGTCATATACCCCAGCCGATAGATCCCCTGCTTCGCGCACCGAGGTTGAAAATGCCGTTCGCACAAGGGCTTGTGCCTGTTCTTCCACCACCGAGATCAGGCGATTCCACATGACCTGATAGGCAACATTCGAGTGCTTTTTGGTCATTTGCCTTGTTTCCTTGCGCCGCTGGTTTCACTTCGATTGCGCGCGACAATGTCGATACAGCCGTCGGGCTGGCAGATCGCGTCGCGGCTGGCGGGAACAATGATGGTCGTCTCGGACTCGGTCACAGCGGCAGGGCCCGAGACGCTCTGGCCAGGTTCCAAAGTATCACGCTGTATAAGGCCGAATTGAAGAAACTCGCCCACGGCAGCATCGAAAACCGGACGGGTGCATTTGGGCGAGACAACTGGTCCTTGCTCCAAGGTGGTAAGCGGTGCGACAGGCTCGGGCTGAGTTGTGGCATTAACGGACCATACTGTAATCTCGATATCCATGCCCGCGACAGGGCGACCGAAAAGCTTTGTATAGTCTTCCTCGAACCGCGCCTGGTAGGTTGTGACATCCGGGTTCATGGCCTGTGTTTCGGTTAATTCGATCGGAATTTCCCAACCCTGACCCGTATAGCGCATGTAGACCTTGAATTCGGAAAGTATGTCGGCCTCGGCATCGCAGGTGCGAACAAACCCGATGGCCTCGGACTTGAGATCGCTTAGCAATGACCTGATCCTTTCTGGATCAAAGTCGCTTAGCTTCATGTATACAGACCGATTGGCTTCGAAACTGTAGGGTGCGCGCAAGAACCCGATGGCCGAACCGACACCGGCCCCGGGCGGCACGATCACCCGATCCACCCCGAGTTTTTCGCACAGCCGACCAGCATGCAGTGGGGCCGCACCGCCAAAGGCGATCATTGTGTATTCGCTCAGGTCCTCGCCGTTCTCGACCGCATGAACCCGCGCGGCATTGGCCATGTTTTCGTCCACGACCTCGGACACACCAAAGGCGGCCTCGACTGGTTCCATTTTCAATACTTCGCCCAATTGGGAAAGCAGTGCGGATTTCGACTGATCGGGATGAAGTTTGATCGTTCCGCCTGCAAAGTTGTCGGCGTCAAGTTTGCCCAGAACCAGATCGGCGTCTGTGACCGCAGGCCGTTCACCCCCACGACCGTAACAGGCTGGCCCGGGCTCGGACCCGGCACTTTCCGGCCCAACCCTTATTTGCCGCAAGCTATCGACATGGGCCAGGCTGCCGCCCCCCGCACCGATTTCCACCATGTCGATCACCGGAATTGAAATCGGCATGCCCGAGCCTTTCTTGAACCGATAGGTCCGGGCGACCTCGAAGACGCGGCTGGTTTTGGGGGTCTGGTTCTTGATCAGGCAAATCTTGGCCGTGGTGCCGCCCATGTCAAAGCTCAGTGCCTTGTCGATGCCGTAGCGGGCCGCGATATGGGCTGCAAAGACCGCACCACCGGCAGGGCCGGATTCTACAAGGCGCACCGGAAAATCTGCCGCATTCTGGATCGAGATGATGCCACCGCCCGAGTGCATCAAAAAAATTCTGCAACCAACGCCTTCGGCCTTGAGGCGGTCTTCCAGGCGGCCAAGATATGATGCCATCAGCGGTTTGATATAGGCGTTTGCCACCACCGTATTGAACCGCTCGTATTCGCGCATCTGGGGGCTGACTTCGGACGAGATCGACACCGAGACATTCGGCAGCTTTTCGGCCAGAACATCTCGTACCAACTGTTCATGCATCGGGTTGAGGTAGGAGTGGATCAGCCCGACTGCCACGCTGTCAAATCCGGCCTTTGCGATCTTTTCGACGACGGTTTCAACTTCAGCCCGGTCCAGTGGGATCATCACCTCGCCCTTGGCGTTCACACGTTCTGCCACGGTAAACCTCATCTGCCGCGGCAGCAGGGGTTCGGGCAGTTTCAGGTTCAGGTCGTATTGCTCGAAGCGGCTTTCGGTCCGCATTTCGATCACATCGCGAAATCCTTGCGTCGTGATTAGCGCTGTTTTGGCCCCGCGCCGTTCGATCAAGGCGTTGGTGGCCAAGGTCGTGCCATGAATGATCTGTTCGATCTGCTCGGGCGTTGTTTCGGCCTTGGCACACACCTGGTGCAGCCCCTCGACAATTGCCTTTTCCGGAGCTGCATAGGTCGTCAGCACCTTGGTCGAAAAGGATTTGCCCTGGTTTTCTAGAACCACATCCGTGAACGTGCCGCCGATATCGACGCCCAGTCGGATGGCGGAGGTCTTCATGGTGGTGGTTCCTTTTTCGAGGGTATGTGAATGTGATCTTTCGGGTCGCTTGTGTAACCCTTTTCGGTCAAAGATCAGGCTGCCGCAAGAGTGTCGGAAATTGAGATATCCTACATGAGAGAGGCCCCTGCGCCAGGAAATTGACAAGTAGGTGGGCACAGGCGGAATGGTAACCCGTATGCGCACTGAGCGGCACAAAGACAGGACAACTACACTTGCCTGTCGTTTTGGATCGTATCAAGCTATGGTTGTATTGGTGAAGTAATAGGGACCAAGGGTGAGACGGCATTTAGAACCCATTTCCATGGTTCGCAGCACGATTTCTATTCTGCGTCAACATTGGCTCAGGGCATGCGGATGCCTGGCTGCGGCAGCTATTTTGGCTGGATCGCAAGCTTTGGCCCAAAGTGACGGAAAAGTCATTCGGCTTTCCGCAGTAAGTCTGCCCCCTGTAGTCACACCTGACCACGACGGCTATTTGGATAATTTGATCATGGAGTTGTTTTCGCGCGTTGGCATGAAAGTGGTATTCGAGAGTCTGCCGATCAAGCGCGTCTTGCACAGCGTCAACAAGGGAACAATTGACGGCGACGCTGGTCGGTTGCGGGAAGCGGGCAAAGGCCTTCCCAATGTCATAAGTCTGAACGAACCTCTTTTTTTCGTCGAGTTCGGCGGGTTCTACATCGACCCCGAGATATCAGTCACGCGACTAGATGACTTTAAGGACCATTCCGTTGGTTTCCTTCAGGGTTGGATTAATGCGGAGAACCTGTTCGGCGACGGCGCCAATGTGGTTCGCGCGCGGACGCCTGACAGCTTGTTTGGTCTGTTGGCAGAGGGGCGTATAGATATTGCGTTCATGACTTATGTGCCTGGCATGGAAATCCTGAGGAATAAGAAAATCCGGGATGCGAAATTCTCGGATTACCGGATTCGCAAAGGTGTCCATCTTCACTTGAATAAAAAGTTTGCAGCACTTTTACCTGAACTTGAACGGGCACTTGCCGAAATGCACGAAGATGGAACCTATGCCCGAATAATGCATAACTACGAAGTTGGTGACTAGATCGGTGGCGTCAGAAAAGCGATCCCCCCGGCTTAACATCGCTATCTTGCGATCGGTGCTTTTGCCGATGGTGCTTCTTATGTTCGTTGCCAGTACTCTTAGCATCGTCATTACAAATTTCCGGACATCGAACCAAATTCAACAGGAACTGGAAGAGGTCGCCAGGACGATCCAGCCCCAGATTGCAGAGGTTGCCTGGGAACTTGACTATGAATTGCTTGAAAGTTTTCTGTCCGCCCAATTGCTGAGCAACAAGGTGGTGGCCGCGACCGTCAATCTTGACGACGGTTTCCAGTTGAACCTGGGTGAAATCGAAGACGCCGATAATGTGTTGTCGGTTTCACTAGATCTTGTTTGGCAGGGCGACAGCAGAACTGAGAATTTGGGCGAGTTCACCCTCTACGGCACACGATTGCCGGCGGTCGAATTAGGCATAAGGCGAGCGACAGCGTTGACGATCATTTCGACCGTGGCGATTTCGCTGACTTTTCTCGGCATCTATTTCAGCCTTCGTCAGCGGTTTATCCGACCTATTGAAGAACTTGAAAAAGTGCTGCTTGGCATTGATCCGAACGTCGATAGCAGCGACATAAAAGTCAGCGCCAGGTCGGAAAGCAAGATGGTCCGTGAAGTCGAAAGCGTGATCGGATCTGTCAGGGCAATGCACGACCGGATGACAGATTTCCGAGATGAACTGTCCGAAAGTCAGCGCCAGCTTGGCCGCGCCGCCCAGATATCCGGAATTGGCTATGCCGCGATTGACGGAGAAACAGGCGCCGCGGTCAAATGTGACAAGCATTTCGCGGCTATCGTCGGAAGCACGGTTGAAAAAATCCTGTCGCAGAATTTTTTCGACAATCATGAACCCCCTTCCCCTCTGGACCAGACGCCCAAGGACCGAAAGGAACGCCTTGACGCTCTTATGCGCGGTCGCACGTTGATCGAAAACTTCAAGTTCAGGCGAAGCGATGGTGGCATCAACCATGCCCGGCTTATCATCGAGCCGACCATGCAGCCCGGACGCACCGCGCCGCTTCTTGAAATGGCTATTTTCGACGATACCGATTCCCATGAGGCAGAGGAACGCGCACAACACGCCGAAAAGATGCAGGCGATCGGCAAACTGACCGGTGGTGTCGCGCATGATTTCAACAATGTTCTCGCCATTATTTCCGGGAACCTGGAGTTGATCGAGGATGCGACCTCGCTTGATGAGGTGAAGTCGCTGGCGGAGGTGGCCATTACTGCCGTTGACCGGGGCGCGTCAATCACAAGCCAGCTTCTGTCTTTTGCCCGCAAACATCCTCAGTCCCCGAAGGTGCTCAATCCCGCCCGGTTGCTAAGTGAGCTTGAGCCGCTTTTGAAGGTTTCGGCGGGTGCTCAGATAGATATCGAACTGGTCAGGGACAGCGGACTTTGGGCAATTTTTGCAGACCCGGAACAATTGCAGGCGGCGATCATCAATCTTGTCGTGAATGCCCGTGACGCGATGCAAAACGGGGGCAATCTGACGATCGAATGCAGTAACACGCGCATTGATCAGGAATATGCAGATGATCATCAGGATGTCGAAGCAGGACAGTACGTTTGCATTTCCGTATCTGACAATGGTGCCGGCATGCCGCCTGACGTTCTTGAAAGCGCCTTTGAACCGTTTTTCACGACAAAACCGGCGGGGATTGGAACCGGTTTGGGCTTGTCGATGATCTATGGATTTATCAAGCAATCGCGCGGACACGCCAAGATCTATTCGGAAGTGGATCATGGGACGACGGTGAAGCTTTATTTTCCGCGGTCGCACGAAGAAATCGTGGCACCGGTCGATTTGAAAGTGCCTTCGCCAAAACCGGGCTTGCGTGGTGTCCGGGTCTTGCTTGTCGAGGATGACACAGACCTGCAACGTGTCTTTGTCAAGCAGTTGGTTTCCATTGGATGTGTTGTGGAAAGTGCCGGAAGCAGCACCGAGGCGTTGGAGCTTTGCAAGTCGATTGAACCGCCCGACGTCATTCTGACGGACGTTATCCTGGGGGAAGGGATGAACGGCAAGGCACTTGCGATGCAGGTGCGCGAGACGTTTCGGGACATAAAGGTGATTTACATGTCCGGCTTCACTGAAAATGCCATTATCCACGGCGGCACACTGGACAGCGGATGTGTCTTTTTGCAAAAGCCGTTCAACCTCGCGACGCTGACGGCGGTAATGTCAAAGGTCGTCTTGCGTGAGGGGTGAGCAAGATCGCATGGGTCGGACACAGAGGTTTTCTGCATGTGCTGGTCAAACCTGTGGGCGAATTACCACCACCCATCTGCGTCGGCAGGCTGGACATGAAACGATTGTCTTCTAGTATTATCCTATGGAACGATCAGTTGCAGCAGCCATGCTTTGGGAAAGGACCGTTCGAAATATTTATGAAGAGCGTTCGTCGTCGGCCATCCAGCCACTCCAGTGGTCGATATTGCGCTTTCTTAACGCCTCGCCCACGTCCGATGCGCGGGTGGCGACAATCGCAAAGTACCTTGGTACGCACCATGCACCGGTCAGCAGGGCTGTCGCCACTCTTATGAAGCGCGAATTGATAGAAAAGGTCGGTGGGCCAACAGCGGTTCGTACATCGCCGTTGACGTTGACCTCTCGGGGGCGTGACTTGTTGAAAACGGATCCGATACGCAAGCTCGCGCGAGAAATGCGGCGTCTACCGGATCGCGAACGTTGGTTGCTGGAGGACATTCTGAAAAAACTTGCTCTCAATCAGCACGCATTGGACACGATTGATGAAGACAGTTCTAGTCATTGATGACGATCCAGAGATTATCGAGGTCGTGTCACAAATGGTGGCAGCCCACGGATTCAAAACTATCACGGCAACAGACGAAGCTTCAGCAATCGAGATCGTCAATAATGGCCAGCAGATTGATCTGGCCATCGTCGACTTCTGGATTGGTACAGAACCCGCCTTGAAGCTTCTGAACGCGATAAAACTTCACCGAGCTTCGATGCCCGTAATGGTGATGTCGGGCGGCGGCGGTGGCGACATATCCCTAGAAGTTGCTCATACGGTTTCGTTGGTGAGTGGGGCGACCCAATTCATTCAGAAGCCCTTCAAGCGCGACGACTTGTTGTCGAAAATCGATCAACTGTTAACCGAATAATCCCCACTTAAGTCTGACACACACCTTTTGGGTTGATTTTTGTGCTATTAGCACGTAGTGGTGTGTTATTGGGGTCAGATGTTGGAGATTACATGCATAGTCACATTAAAGATGCCATGGTCGAAGCCCGAACCGTCATGCGAGAGCTTTCTGAGTTTCTGGATAAAGTCAATGACTTAGAAGGCGGGTCGCATTCCAATGAATTGCTCCATCTGTCTGAAACGCTGAGGCAACTGGCGACCGCGCAGAGCTCATTTCGAGCGACAGATTCCGCGATACATGCAAGGGCCCGACTACAGTAGTTTGCATGAGCACCGGTATTCTGGTCAGCGTCCGAAGGTTAGCGACGCAGATATTTCAGGGCGCCTCTGACCGCCGCCCGATAATCAGCGAACCAAACGTTTCGAGCCATTCGCCGTTCGCTGCCGGGACGTGTGATAGTACTGGCCAAGCATATGAAACTGCAAAAGATCTATGCCACCATTTGCTTTTGGTATCAGACAATGCGCTCGCGCGTCCAAGTTATCGGCAGCGTTTGGAAATGCTTGGCTATCGAGTCACTGAAGCGACAAGCAGGGATAGTGCCCAGGCAATTCTGACGGCTGACCCGTCGATAGAACTTGCGATCATTGACCTTTCAACTTGCGAGAATGTTTCAAAGACGGACGTTGACACCTTGCTATGCCAAAGATTCGATTTACCCAGTGCTGTTTTTGCGGAAGCCGACAATGAAAAGTCTTCGAAACCTGAAGCAGCAGACCATTCTAACGGAAATTCTGGGTGTGCACCGGATGCTGTGAGTGGATTGGAAAGTGCGCTGCAGCTGTACTTTACTCGGAAGCCGGTCCTTGAGCGCCGCTAGTACTTTCACGTCTTGCCCACGAACATCGGTGCTGCCGGAAATGTGCTGTCAGTCGCCGAACAAGAGCAAACAGACACAACGTCAAGTCTCTTGCCCTTGGCCCAATGCATTCGACTGCGATCGGTACTGACAGTTAGCCAGCTAGGTCCCTGAGGCGACTACTCACGTGGACCGGGTACTTTCTTCGCAGTTCCTGCCAGCGTTTCTGTTGGGTTTTGTAGTCTGTTCGGACCGAAATAAGTGACCAGTTCTCAGAAACACGTGACAACGCGTGCTCCGGAGATACATCTCTGTTCAGGGCACGCACAAGCCACTCGCTAAGCACGCGAAAATACTCGCCCTGATGGGCCAGGTAGAGGTCGGGAATAGCATTTTTCATGCTCTCGAAATGTACCTTGAGAAACTCTTCGGAATAGGCCTTTTGGATAGATGGGTCTTGATAATGCTCGACGCGAAAGGGATCAAAGTACCCGCCAACTTGGCTGACGGCCAGCGTCGACATCTTCGAACTTGAAGCAAAAAGCGCAAAGAGATAGGCGATCTCGGGCTCTGTTGATTGCGACGTGACAACATAGTTCCAACCCCAGTTGAAATATGGTGTGCGAAGTAATTCGCCGCCAATGATGCCGCCAGGGGTTGGGCTAAATACCATGCGGTTTCGCATGTTGGAGTCGGGCCCGTTCAGGAATTTTTGCGAGCCGCCCCAGCCAATGTTGCAATAGACGTCGCCCTTGGCGTACCTCGACCAGCTATCAAACAGCCCCAACGTTGAAGTTTCCGGGCAAAGGTGCTCAGTAACCGCGATCATTTCTTCCAAGGCAGTAACGCCCGCCTCGCCGTCGATTTGCGGCGTCAGGTCCTGGGCCATTGGCCAGATGCCTTTTGCGTGAAATCGTACCCACCATTCCCAAGCCACATAGCTTGGGGTTCGAAACAATAGGCCGCCTTCAAGACCATCCTCAGGGCGATTGAAATACTCTATCTGACGGTCGAGTTCTTGCCAGGTATCGGGAACGGCCAGAGACCGACCGAAGGTGTCAGCGTAGCGCGCCTGCTCATCCGGGTTGTGAAGTAAGTCTTTGTGATAGAACATTACGTAGGCATCGCCGTCCGTCTGAAACCCATAGATTTCATTGTCGAAAGTATCGCCGATTTGATACAAAATCTCTTCGCGAAACCGGTCGGGCTCATGTTTTTCAGCAAACCTCGATATCGGAATAATCGCGTCGGCCTCGACTAGATCGGGTAATCCGAAAGTCGCAGGCAGAGCCAGATCGTATGTGCTTTCGCCACGAAGAGCGTCAAGTGTAAGTTTCAGGTTTATGTCGTCCACCCCGGTTTCGATCAAACGCACGGTGATGTCAGTGGCTTTTGAAAAGGCCGCAACAACCGGCGCAACATTGGCGCTACAGCCGTCAGGCAACAGCAGCTCAAGCGTCAAATTCCGGCTTCCCTTCAGTTCTCGCGCGGCTTGGGCAGCATAGTCATGAACAGCGTTGCTCCCCGACGCAGCAGCCAGGCTTCCCGCGCAATACGTCGGAAGTGCCATTGTCATTCCCAGCATTACGTCTCGTCTTGTAAGGTTGGGTTTTTGGGAAATCATCCTGGTGCACGCCATTTTGAGTGGGTCGCGGCATTGCATACTGGAAATGTTATCGCGCAGTTAACTTCTCTGTTGCTACATCGCAAAAATCCAAATCAATACGCTTGGAGCGGCTTATCGAACTGTTTGCCAGACTGATTGATCGCTGGAATTGCAGCGTGGCATTCAAGCTCAGCATGGCGATGCTCGCCATCGTTC
>JABDJO010000127.1 GCA_013002465.1 Silicimonas sp.
GATCGGCTGGCTGCGCTGATAGGTCCGGAATTCCTCGAACACGGCGGCGGCCAGTTCATTTTCGATCGGGATTGAAAACAGCGTGCGAAAGATGACGTCCGCGGTCCCATGGCTCGCCAAGGCCTCCACATCAACTTCGCCTTCGGAAATCCGCGCCGCGACCGCCCGTGCAGCCTTCAACATGGCTGGAAAGCTGTCTTTGACGCGTCCGCCTTCGAAAGCCGGGTCGATGATCCGACGTTGCCGCGCCCAGTCCGAGCCATTTGTTACAAAAACCGACTGGCCCAACAGCGGTCGCAAGCCGCGCGTCACCCGATCGGACTTGGGAAAATCCGACGCGCGATCCACCAAAACCGTGCGCACCAGGGGCAGTTCGTTGACCAAATACGACTTCAGGCCCGGAGCACGGAATTCGGCCATCTTCGCGCGGTAAAGTCGTGCTGGCTGGGCCGACAAGATGTCTTGCCGAAACAGACGCCAATAGCAAAACAGCGAAACCCGCCCTTCGCGTGCCGCCGGCTTAGGCGGAATCATGACAATGTCGATGTAAAACGAGAGGCCGGAACATCAATCCGGCTTTGTGACGAGGCACGGTCCCGAAATCGCTGACCAAGGGTGCGATCCCCTGCCGTGATGCGGAAATAATCGTAGTCACCGGGCAAATCGAAGGCACAGAGATATTGAAAATGCAGGCGAAAATACCTGTGCTTCAATGCTTTGAGCGTTTCCGGCATCAGCGTCTTGGAAAACGCCGCCGAGACGATGATCGGCCACTTCTGACCCTTTTGCGGCGCAACGCCCGACACCGAAACCGGGTCTGACAGTGCAAAGCAACACCCGTCCCCCGGTGCCGACACATCCAGCCATGTGATGTCTTCTGCCGTCGCCAAAAGCCGCAAATCCCGCCGCAAACGCCGCGCTTCGGGCAGGAAACTGACCATCGGGATCACTTGTCCAAGGGTCAACAACGACAACTCGGCCCCCGTTCCCTGGAACCGATTTGACCGCAGGATATCAGCCGCAACCGAAACCGCCATTTGCGCCCCCGAGGAATGTCCCACGATCAACACTTCGTCTACGTTTTCACGCAGCGCCGCCTCGATCCGGTGGCGCCATTCGACCAGACGCGCCTCGATTTCCTCGGGATAAGCTCCGCGCCGTTTGGCCGTGTAGGCGTAATCGTGCATCAGGTAATAGGCAAAAGTCTTGTCGTCCTGCGCCTTGAACCACCGTAACGCCATGACCATGACCGGTAGAAAAATCGTCCAGAACACCGTCGTGCCCACAATCGTGCGCATTACCGTGCTTGATCCCCCTCCGAACAAAGCCGTCAAAAGGGATGCCACCTGCAGCACCAGATAGGCGGCAAGACTGGCCAGCGTGGATGCCAGAAATACCGCAATCATCAACTGCCCCAAAAGCATGGCAATCGGATAGAGCGCCGCAAGAACGGGGCCTTTCGACAACCACGACAAGCGCCTCAGCGTGCCCGTCGACAGGTAAATCCAGGAGGTCTTAACAAGCGAGGCATAGGTGCCAAGAATACCGCCCCGCATGGAATTCTGAACAAGATCGTGCCAAACCAGTACGTCAACCTTGGTTTGCACGTTCATGCCATTGAACTCGGCCCGCACCCGCCAGCCGGTGTCACTTTTGTCCGATCGCTGTTCGATCCGATAGCCCGAGATCTTTGCCTGCTTGCGACTTTCGGTCCGGTAAAGCTCCCGGTAGCGGCGTGGCGGATAGGGATCGTAGCCGGGGATGTAAAACACCCGGCGACGCGCCACATGTGTTTTGCCCCTGTGTAACATGGTGCAAACACTAGCCTTTCCCACGACCGGCGGAAAGCCAGAAAATTCCGCAGATTTTCCGCAACTATGAAGAATTCGCGAAACAGTCTTTCGACACTTCAGGCGATCAGACCCGGATCATGAACAATTCGACACACTGTCATTCATCTTGCCGAAAATATGCATGCGCGATCCGCCAAGGCAAACGCCCATTTGAGGGTCAACCGAACGTCTGCAACACGGGAAACGTCTCGTTCAGCCACCAGCTGAAATCGGTGAATTTGCCGGTCAGCATCAACAATCCGACGGTCCATAGCAAAAGCCCCATGATCCGCTCGATCCGTTCCATATGTTGGCGCATCCAACGCATGAGCCCGGACAATCGCGGGAAAAACGCCGCAACCAACAGAAACGGAATGCCAAGGCCCGCCGCGTAGGCGCCCAAGAGTGTCGTGCCACGCACGACATCCGCCTCGTTGGCGGCCAATGACAGGATCGCACCCAGGATCGGTCCGATACAGGGTGTCCAGCCAAAGGCAAAGGCCAGCCCCAGGATGTAAGCGCCGAACATCGACCCGCCCCTGTCACCGGCCTCCATGCGCATCTCGCGATCCATGATGCCAATCCGGTAAACACCCAGAAAATGGGCCCCGAATACCATGATCACGACACCGGCAATGGTGACGAACCAGTCCTGATTGCTGAGGAAAAACCGGCCGAACGCACTGGCCGTGAAGCCCAGGAACAAAAACACCGTCGACAGGCCCAGAACAAAGAACAATGCCGATCCTAGGGCGCGTCGGCTTGCCTTGTCTTCGCCGTCTTGCATGTCAGAGACGGTAACGCCGCCCATGTAGGCCAGATAGGGCGGTACAATGGGCAATACGCACGGGCTGAGGAACGACAACAATCCGGCCACCAATGCGACCAGCATCGAAGGCACGAGGCTTGCGTCAAAGATATCTATTCCAAACATCGCCGTCCTTTTGCCCCGGAGCCTTGCTTACCCCGAAACCGGCACGTCCGACCAGTCAATAAGGCTCACATCTCGGTGGACAAATTGTAACACTGGGCTTACCGCTCGGCTCATGAACATCGATGTGGAACTTGATGCAACGGGGCTTCTTTGCCCGCTGCCCGTCCTGAAAGCCGCAAAACAGCTCAGATCCATGTCCCCGGGGGACGTGCTGAAACTGATCGCGGATGATCCTGCTGCCGTTGTCGATGTGCCGCATTTTTGTGCTGAAGCCGGGCACAAACTTCTCGCATCCGAAGACGTTGAGGGTTACCAGCTTTACTTCATTCAGAAGGGGTAAGCTCGCTCTCACACCCCTGGAAATCAGTCAGCAAACATTGATCGGCGCGCGCCCTGGCTTCGTTGATCTGTGCCTGCGACATGTCGTTTTCAAGGATTTGTCGCAATTTGATCGCCACCGATATCCGGAAATGGCCCGGCTTGGGGTTCTGCAATGCCATTGTGGCCCACATATGCGAGAGGACATCATCCCGGTCTTCGCCCCAGCCTTCAGCGTACTTTCTGGCCAGCCCGTATTGTGCACCGGCATGCCCGCGCTCGGCTGCCCATCGATAAAGCCCAGCAGCACGGCAATGGTTCAGATCGGCGTCGGTGCCGGTACTGGCCTTGATCGCTTCTTGATATGCCAATTCGGGATCCCCGCCCCAATGGTCAACCAGGCATTTGGGCCCTGCCGTCGCCATTCCTGGCGCGGCAAGGGACAAAAGCATCGCGATAATGGGCAGCTGACGACCGCTGTCAGCCACGACCCATTGACCACCAGCCTCGCTTGCGCGGCTTGTCGGAAGGCGCAGCCACCGGTTCCTGTACTTCCGCCGCCATCGCCGGTTCTGGTTGCGGTGCGGGTGCAGGCTCGGCTGCGGGCACTGGTTGCTCGGGTTCGGCTACTGGAACTGGCACTTCAGAGTCTTCCAATGCTCCAGGCTCAGTTGCTACAGGTTCCTTCTTCCGGCGTGTCCGTCGACGCTTCGGCTTTTCGGCAACCTCTTCAGTGGCCTCGCCCACATCGGCGTCCTCGGTTGCCTGAACTTCCTCCGGCTGAGCCTCGGCGGTTTCTGTTTCGGCAGGCGCGTCGTCCTTCTTCCCTCGACGGCTTCGGCGGCGCTTCGGCTTTTCCTCAGTCTCGGCAGGCGCATCCTCGGTCGCCTCTACCGGAGCCTCGCCGTCACTGGCATCGGGCTCAGAAGTGGCCTCCTGCCGCGCGCCATCTTCGCCTTGGGCCTCTCCGCCCTTGCCACGACGGCGGCGCCGACGACGGCGTTTTTTCTTTGGCCGATCTTCATCGTCCTGTACGGGCGGATCGGACTCAACATCGGCGGAATCCTCTGCTTCAACGGCCATTTCATCTTCGATCTCGGCCATCAACGATGCATCGACCGACACCACTGGCGCCGTCGCCTCGACCTTCCGGGTCGCCGTCTTGAATTTCTCGATCGTGAAGTCGGGCGAGATCATGAAGGGATCGGCCTCAAGCCGCACTGCCATGCCATATCGAGCTTCGATCTGGGCGATATGCTCGCGTTTCATATTCATCAGGAAGTTGATGATGGACACAGGCGCCTTCACCAGCACCTCGCGCGACCGCCGCCGCACGCCTTCTTCCTCAAGCTGGCGCAGAATGGTCAGACCGACACTGTCAACTGACCGGATCAGGCCGGTCCCATGGCACGACGGGCACGGTTGCGTCGACGCCTCAAGCATACCCGGACGCAGGCGCTGACGCGACATTTCCATCAAGCCAAAGCCCGAGATGCGGCCGACCTGAATGCGCGCGCGGTCAGTTTTCAGTCGATCCTTGAACCGCTTTTCAACCGCCGCGTTGTTCTTGCGCTCTTCCATGTCGATAAAGTCGATGACGATCAGCCCGGCGAGGTCGCGCAGACGCAACTGGCGTGCCACCTCCTCGGCCGCTTCAAGGTTGGTCTTCAAAGCGGTATCTTCGATCGAGGCTTCTTTTGTTGCTTTGCCCGAGTTCACGTCGATGGCTACCAAGGCCTCGGTGATGCCGATCACGATATAGCCGCCGGATTTCAACTGCACTGTCGGATTGAACATGGCCGCCAGATAGCTTTCCACCTGATAGCGGGCAAAAAGCGGCATCGGATCGTTGTAGTGTTTCACGTTCTTGGCGTGGGACGGCATGATCATTTTCATGAAGTCCTTGGCCGTGCGGAAGCCTTCGTCGCCTTCGACCATGACCTCGTCAATCTCGCGGCTGTAAAGATCGCGGATCGAGCGTTTGATCAGATTGCCTTCCTCATAGATCTTGGCGGGCGCAATGGACAGCAAGGTAAGCTCGCGGATCTGCTCCCAAAGACGCTGCAAGTATTCGTAATCGCGTTTGATTTCGGATTTTGTACGTTTTGCGCCGGCGGTGCGTACGATCAGGCCGGCACCCTTGGGCACCTCGATCTCGCCGGCGATTGCCTTCAGTTTCTTGCGGTCGGCAGCATTGGTGATCTTGCGGCTGATCCCGCCACCGCGGGCGGTATTGGGCATCAGGACGCAATAGCGACCTGCAAGGCTGAGATAGGTGGTCAGAGCGGCGCCTTTGTTGCCGCGCTCTTCCTTGACAACTTGTACCAAGAGGATCTGGCGAACCTTGATAACCTCTTGAATCTTATAGCGTCTTTGACGTTGCTTGCGCGGACGCCGGATTTCTTCGGTGGTGTCGTCGTCGGCGACCGCCTCGATGGATTCGTCCTTTTCGGCGGCATCGTCCATGGCGACATAGGGCTGATCGTCCTGATCGTCCAATTCGACCACATCCATGCCCGGAATTGCCGGAGCGGGGGCATCGGATTCTGTCGGATCTGCAAGCTGCGTGTCAGCAGAGCCTGTGTCTTCACCAGACGCGGCAGGTTCATCTTCCTGTTTGTTTTCAGTGCCTTCTGCAGATACCTCTGCCTCTTTCGTGACGGTTTCATCATCCGAGACAACCGCCTCGGCCTTGGGCTTGCCACGCCCGCGTCGACGACGCTTGGGCTTGTCTTCTTCGGCAGCCTCGGCTTCGGCAAAGGCCATTTCCTCGGCGATCAGCGCTTCGCGATCGGCGACGGGAATTTGGTAGTAATCTGGGTGAATTTCCGAAAAAGCCAGGAAACCATGGCGATTTCCGCCGTAATCGACAAACGCCGCCTGAAGCGACGGTTCGACCCGTGTTACCTTGGCAAGATAGATATTTCCGGAAAGTTGGCGCTTGTTTTCGGATTCAAAGTCAAATTCCTCGACCTTGTTTCCGTCCACCACCACGACGCGAGTTTCTTCCGCGTGGGTGGCATCGATAAGCATTTTCTTTGACATGTTGACTTTCTGCGCAACGCAAAAGATCGGCCAGGTGGGGCCAAGCTGTTGAAATTGCGGCTAATTGTGGCGACATGACGCGGCCCATCCAATGGATGGCACCCCGGTACATTCGGGGAAAAGCCTGTAGCTTTCCACGCGCGCGTCATCGCGGTTCTTCTCCGGCACCCTCTTTTCGGGGTGCCCGTTCAAGGCCCGGCACTTTCGGGGTGTCCCCAAGGCTCGGGCAATTCCAACTCGTGGCCAAAATGGCCGATAATCCGGACCAGAGAGCCGGAGATACCGGCTAACCTTCTGGAACGGCGAAACTTTTTCGAGGCTGCACGCATACAATGCACGCGCTTTGCCATCTGCCTTCAACATAAGGGGTGGTTGGGTTCAATTACAATGACGAATGTTGCATCCTGGGCATTTCCGGGCCGCGATGCGTGGCAACTTTATAAGGGTGCCGTAACCCGTACGTTCGCTGTTTCCCGAAAAATTTCCCATTTGTACGTGTTTCAAACCGGCAAATTACCGTTTTGTACGCGATTTTCGAACGCATGAATGAAGAAGGTGTAACCCCTGAGACCGTTAACAAGGGCCGCGACACCGTCTTTACAACCGACGTCAACCGCTTCAGATCGAACCCATGAGCCGGTTGAGTTCACTTGTCACGTTTTGCCTGGTCGTCCTATTGGCGGCTTATGTCTATGTCGCGCGTTTCGACACCGGGACCGGGCCACAGGACATTGCCGAGATCCGGCAGCGCGTGACGCCCATTCTGACCGCCGACCTCGCCCGCCATGGGCTGAAATTCGGCGCGCCGGTCTTTCTGCGCATCTTCAAGGAAGAGCGCCAGCTTGAACTGTGGGTCGCCGGGACAGACACCTTCAGGCTTTTTCGCACCTATGACATCTGCAACTACTCAGGTGAGCTTGGGCCGAAACTGAAGGAAGGGGATCGCCAGTCGCCAGAGGGCTTTTATTCGGTTTCGCGTGGCGCGCTGAACCCGAACAGCCGGTTTCATCTGTCGTTCAATCTTGGGTTCCCGAATGCATTGGACCGCGCGCAGGGGCGCACCGGTAGTTTCCTGATGGTCCACGGCGCCTGTGCTTCGATCGGGTGCTATGCAATGACGGACGCGGGCATCGAGGAGATTTATGTGCTGGCCGAAGCCGCGCTTCTCGCTGGTCAGCCCAAGTTCGAAGTCCACGCCTTCCCTTTCCGCATGAGCGACGATCGTCTGGCGCAAGCGGCGGGCAATCCGTGGCTTGGGTTCTGGACGTCGCTGAAACCGGCCTATGATGCTTTCGAGGTGACCCGCATTCCCCCTGACGTTCTGGTCAGTGGCGATCAGTATGAAATAGCGCGCCAATAGCTGCGACAGTCCGGGCACTCCGGCGGAAGTGCAAGGGGCGGCGCAAATCCCAGACAAAGAACCGCCGGCCCTAAAGGCCCGCTGCCTCCACCGCCTCGACAAGGGTCGTGGCAACGGCCTGACCAAGGTCAGGCAGGGCCAACCCCGGCGGGCGCAGGTCGGGTATTTGCCAGACCCGGCATCCGGCGGCCACGGCCGCACGCGTGCCAGTGTCGCTGTCTTCAAAGGCGACACAGTTCGCCGGATCCCGCGCGACCGCCAACGCCCCTTTAAGGTAGGGTTCGGGATGCGGCTTGTTCGACGTCACGCTGTCGCCGCCGATGACGTCCACAAAGGCCGGAAGAAGACCCACCCGGTCAAGGTGATGCCTGGCGCGGTCCCGGCCCGTTGATGTCACGACCGCCATTGCCACGCCTTTCCTTGCCAGCCGGGTCACGGTTTCAAATGCACCGGGGCGAAGTGGTACGCCGGATTCAAGGTGATCTGCGAAACAGGCGTTCCAGCGGCTGTCCACGGTGTCGGCGTGATCGGGAAACAATTCGGCCAGGCGCGCGCGGGTCTGACCTCCGGACGAGCCGATCAGCGTCAGAAACAGCCCCTCGGCTTCGGGAGCGCCCATGCCGAAAGGAGCGACCACGTCCTGAAAGGCCCGCAAGGCAACACGTTCGGTATCAAGAAGAAGGCCGTCCATGTCGAAAAGGACGGCCCTGGGGTTACTCAAAGATAATCCGATCTTTGCAACCCGTATTTCGCCATCTTCTCGTTCAGCGTTCGGCGCGGCAGGCAAAGCTCTTCCATGACGTTGACGATGGAACCGCGATGGCGCCGCATGGTGTTGTCGATCAGCATCCGCTCGAAGTGTTCGACGTATTCCTTCAATGGCTTGCCTTCGGTCGTCACCGTCATTTCGGCGCTTTCCTCGTTATCGGCCATCAGAAGCGACGCGATGGTGCCCGCCCCGCGGCGCGATTGCAGGACGGCGCGTTCCGCAATATTGACCAATTGGCGAATGTTGCCGGGCCATGGGGCCTGAAGAAGTTGCGCGGCCTCCTGGGCCGAAACCTCGGGGGCGTCACAGCCGTATTCGTCGGCGTATTGTTCCGAGAACTGCTGGAATAGCATCAGGATGTCTTCGCCCCGTTGGCGCAACGGCGGCAGGGTGATCTTCATCGCCGCCAGACGGTAAAACAGGTCGGGCCGCAGCGCATCCTCGCAGGTTCTTCCGGCCTCTTGCAGGTTGCAGATCGCGACAATGCGGGTTTCGGCGGGCGTGCCCTGTTCGTTCATCCAAGACAGAAGCCGGGCCTGCAAGGGTTGCGGCAGCGCTTCGATGTCTTCCAGCACCAGGGTGCCGCCACGGGCCTCTTCCAGAAGCGGCAGTTGGCCGCCTTCTTCCATTGGGCCAAAGAGGCGGGCGGCAAGGGTTTCTTCGTCATGGGCGGCGCAGGAGAACAGGACGAACTTCTTGCCCGCCTTGGCACCGACGGCGTGCAGCGCGTGGGCCACCAGTGTCTTGCCGGTGCCGGTTTCGCCTTCGATCAGCACATGGCCGTCGGCCTGGCCCAGATCGAGGATGTCCTCGCGCAGGCGCTCCATCACGGGCGAAGCTCCGATGAGCTTTTGCATCAGGCCCGTGCCGTCGGAAAGTTCGCGCCGCAAGGCCCGGTTGTCGAGCGTCAGGCGGCGCGCGTTCGCGGCCCTTTTCGTAAGCTCGGTCATCTTGTCGGGGTTGAAGGGTTTTTCGAGGAAATCGAATGCACCCACCTGCATGGCCTCGACCGCCATCGGCACGTCGCCGTGGCCGGTGATCATGATCACCGGAAGTGCTGAATCGACGCTCATCAGGCGTTTCAGGAAACCCATGCCGTCCATCCCCGGCATCTTGATGTCGCTGACCACGACACCCGGGAAATCCGGCGTGAGCGCTTTCAGCGCATCTTCGGCGCTGCCATAGGTTTCGGTATCAAACCCCGAAAGCGCCAGCCATTGGCTGATTGATTGGCGCATGTCCTGTTCGTCGTCGACAATGGCGACCTTCATCGTCTGGCTCATCGGTCCAACTCCGTCTGTCATTCTGCTGCCTCGGTGCTTTGCGCCGCAAGCGGCAGGGTTATTTCGAACACAGCCCCTCCGCTCTGACCGTTTCGCGCGGTCAGGCGACCGCCAAGGTCGTTTACGATCCCGGAGGAAATGGCAAGGCCAAGTCCGACGCCATCGCCGGGGGCCTTGGTGGTGTAAAAGGGTTCAAAGAGGTTTTCGAGGTCTTCGATTCCGGCCCCGTTGTCACGCACGGTGATCACCACTTCGTTGCCCACGGTGACCAGAAGTTTCACTTGCCGGTCATTGGACGCCTTGGTGGCGTCAAGAGCATTTCGAAGAAGGTTGACCAGCACCTGTTCCAGGCGGATGCGATCGGCTTCGACAATCACCGGATCGCGCGGCAGAGAGGTGGTGATATGGACGTCGCCACGCCGAAGCTGCGGTTCCATCATCGAAAGCGCGGAAGACACGGAATCCCTTACATCTATGGCTTCAAAGGCATCCCCGCCCTTTCTGGCATAGGATTTCAACTGCCGTGTAATTGCCCCCATGCGTTCGATCAGATCGTCGATCCGCTGGAACGAGGAAAGAGCCTCGTCGGGTCGTCGTCGCTGCAACAGAAGCTTGGCCCCGGCGAGGTAGGTCTTCATCGCCGCAAGTGGTTGGTTCAACTCGTGACTGACCGCCGCCGACATCTCGCCCAGGGCGGCCAGTTTCGAGCTTTGCTGCAGTGTCTGTTCAGCCACTTCAAGGTGCCTTTCGGCCTTTTCGCGTTCGGCAATTTCCCGCTGTAGCGCCACGTTAAGCTGGCGGAGTTCAGCCGACTCGCGCTGGAAAAATCTGAGACGCGACGTCGCTTTTCGGCTGACCAGATAGAACACCAACGCCATGAGAATCGCAAATCCCATGATTTCCAGCGCAAGGACCGAGTTCACCCGTTCCCGCACGCCGGCATAGGTGGTGAACGAAGTGATGTTCCACCCCTGAAAGCCAATGCGGGATTCCTGGCGCATCACTGCTTCGCCCTGAAGATAGGTATCCGCAGGCAAGGCCCCCCACCGCGCCGTCACGCGGAACGCCCGTTCAATGGCCGATTGCGCCGGGCGCACTGACAGGGCTTCTTCCTCGGTCAACCCGCGCCAGCGCGCTTCGGTGGAAAGAATAATGGTGCCTTCGCTATCGGCGACGATGACCGCATCGGTGAAACCGGCCCAGGAGCTTTCGAACTTTTTCAGATCGACCTCGACCATGATGACGCCGATCATCTCGCCCTGGGCCTCGATCTTGCGTGAATAGGCAAAAACCCGGCCACCCGATTCCAGAAGGCTGGTGGTGAACACGGTGTCATTCGAGCGCGAGGCTTCGACATAATAGGGCTCAGCGCGGTGGATCGAGCCAATGAGCGCCCGATCGGTTGCCGCCACGGCGCGACCGTCGCCGTCCATCAGCAAAAGACCTTCGGCCCCGATTTCGTCGCGGTATTCGATCAACCGGCTGGAGCTTTGGGAAAAATCGCTGGAATTCAGCGCCCCGATCAGGGTCGGATCTCGCGCCAGAAGCTGCGGCACGATCTGGTTGCGCTGCAGTTCAGAAAGGATGTTGCCGGAGTAAAGGGCAAGGCGCACTTCGGCGCGCGATTGCGTGGTCTCGGTGAACCGGGCAGTCAGAAACTGGTTCGTCCACCAGATCACGATGACCGCCACGACGACAAGAAAGACCATGGCAAGCCGCGCGCGCCATGGCGTTCCGCCGGATTTGAAGGGCGTATCGCTCATGCCATGATTCTAGGGGGTGCGGCCCTTTGGCTCAAGCGTCGACGACACTTGCCGCCAAGGATGTGAACATGGCCTGCCCATCGGTCAGACCGAGTTTTTCGTCCGCGGCGCGTTCGGGATGCGGCATCAGGCCGAGAACCCGGCGGTTTTCCGACAAAATTCCCGCAATTCGATCAACGGATCCATTTACATCCGATTGATATCGCAGGGCAATTCGATCCTCACCCTGCAAAGCGCGCCGGATGTCATCGGTTGCTTGATAGTTTCCGTCGTGGTGCGCCACCGGCAGCGAAATCACCGCGCCTTGGTCATAGCCGTTGGTAAAATCGCTGGCCGTTGTCGCAATTTCCAGCGGCACAGAGCGGCACATGAACCGAAGTCCGGCGTTTCGCATCAGCGCGCCGGGTAGCAACCCGGTCTCTAGCAGCACCTGAAATCCGTTGCAGATCCCGATGGCATAGCCACCTTTCTCGACGTGCCTTTTGAGGGCCGAGACAATTGGCGAACGCGCGGCAATTGCCCCACAGCGCAGGTAATCGCCAAAAGAAAACCCACCGGGGATACCGACAATATCGGTACCCGCCGGCAAGTCCTGATCCTTGTGCCAGACCATGTCGACCTGAAACCCCGCCGCGCGAAAGGCCACCGCAAGGTCGCGGTCGCAGTTCGATCCGGGGAAGACAAGGACGGCGGCTTTCATGGGCGATGCTCCATTTTCGATGGGACAGCGTTTGGCGGAAAGTCGGGGTGAACTCAAGACCCGGTTGATCGGACAAAGATATCGGTTTCGCCGTCTGACAGGTGGGTGTCGCGGTGAAACCCGGCCTTTTCCAGTACCCGGGCCGAAGCGGGGTTTTCGCGGGCGACGCCGCCAATCAGCCGGACCGGATCACCGGCGTCGAAAGACTGGACTAGGCCGACCACCAGTTCGCTTGCATACCCCCTGCCCCAGGCGGATTCGCTGAACAGATAACCAACGTGCAAATCCGGCGGAGCCGCCGTGGCACCGGGGGCAAGGATCAGAAGTCCGACCACCTTTTGGGAGGCGCGAAGAGCCACGGTCGAGCATAAGGCCTCGGCGGCGCGGTCATCCATCCAGCGGTCCAGGTCTCTGTCGACAGCCGAAAGCTGCAAGGGGGGCGGCAACGGCTTCAGGACCGGCGGTGTCAGGATGGCGGCGAAGGCGGTTTTCAGAGCAATGCGTTTTTTGGGATCGGCCAAAGCCGGGCCCCAGTCGTGGATTGACAGGCGTTCGGTTTCAAAGGTTTGGGGCGTCATTACTCGGCCCTCTGTCATCGGAGTCAGGCCGTGAAATCGGTGATCACCGCAACGCCGGGCGGTGTCGGGCCGTTGAAGGCGGCGAGTTCGCGGCTTGCCTCGGACAGGGTCACTTCGCGCGCGACGATCGGGGAAAGGTCGACATGGCCCCCTTCGATCAGGTTAAGAAGCGACGGATAGCGGTGAGACGGCATGCCCCGCGTGCCGAAAAGCGCGAGGTTGCCAGCATAGACTGTGTTGAGATTGAGCTCTTGCACCGCATGATGGCCGACCGGCATCCCGACCTGCACATGCCTCCCGAGAGGCCGGAGGCAGGCCAGCGAAGCCGCGACCGTCACGGGGAACCCAAGGGCTTCGACCGAAACATGGGCGCCACCCCCGGTGATCTCGTGGATGCGCGCCGCACTTTCGCCGTCAGAGGCGTCAACAGCATGGTCTGCACCCAGGCCACGCGCATGGTCCAGCTTTTCTTCGACGATATCGGTGACGATGACCCGGGCGCCTAGGGCACGGCCCAAAAGCATGGCGGCCAGGCCGATGCCGCCGGTTCCATGGACGGCCAGCCATTCCCCCGCCTGCAACGCCGCACGCCCGGTCAGGGCATGCCAGGCGGTGGTGACCCGGCACCCAAGCGCGGCGGCCAGTACGGGCGACATATCCCCAGGCAGTCGCGCCAGGTTGTGATCGCGCGGAACCGCGACGAACTCGGCAAAGGCGCCGGGTTCGATGAACCCCGGCAGGCGCTGATCAAGGCAGGTATTGCTTTCGCCCGAACGGCACTGAGGACAGGTACCGCAAGCCAGGATGAACGGCGCGATCACCCGGTCACCGACCTGATAAGTGGCCTCTGGCCCTGCTTCGACCACTTCGCCGCAGTATTCGTGGCCGCCGATCTGCCCCGGCTTGACGCGAGGATGCTCGCCGACCCAGCCATGCCAGTCGCTGCGGCAGATGCCGCAAGCCAGAACTTTCAGAACCACTCCGTCTTCGGGACAGTCGGGCGACGCGATATCTTCGATGGACAGGGGCTGGTTGTATTCCCTCAGCACCGCCGCCCGCATCAGATCAGCTCGACGTCGTAACGTTCGATCACGGTGTTGGCGAGCAGGGCTTCACACATCTTTTCGACTTCGGCGCGGGCGGCGCTTTCGTCGGTTTCGGCAAGGTCCAGTTCGATCACCTTGCCCTGACGCACACCCGACACACCGTCAAACCCCATCGACCCGAGCGCATGGCGCACGGCTTCGCCCTGGGGGTCAAGAACGCCGGTTTTCAGCATGATATGGACGCGCGCTTTCATTCCTGGACTCCTGTTGCCACTGCACATTCCCAACCGTCGTAGTCCCATCCAATCGTCGCCAGGCGGTCTTCCAATCGGTTGGTCAGGTCGTCAAAACCGCCCGAGGCGACTTCGCGGTAGTGTTCGAAAACGATGCCGGGGCTGTCGTCGGTTTCTGTATAGGTCACTTCGATTTCGTCGTTGACAATAGCGCGAGCCGCGTCCTTGTCACCGGGGTCGCGGTCATCCAGCGGATAGGCAAAGTGGATGACGTGACGGACCAAGGTTCCGTCGTCGCCATGCGCAGCCAGCGCCTTTCGCACGCCGTCGTTTTTAGGAGAGGCCGACTTTTTCTTGAACAGTCCGAACATTTTCAGTTGATCAGCGTGGGCTTCGTGGCGTGCGTTACGTTCTGCGGCAAGACACCCAGGCGGCGGGCGACCTCGGTATAGGCGTCGGTGAGGCTGCCCAGATCGCGGCGAAACACGTCCTTGTCCAGCTTTTCGCCACTGTCCATATCCCAAAGGCGGCAACTGTCGGGGCTGATTTCGTCGGCCACGATCAGGCGCTGGAAATCGCCGTCCCAGATGCGCCCGATTTCGATCTTGAAATCCACCAGCTTGATGCCGACGGCCATCATGCAGCCCGACATGAAGTCGTTCACCCGCAAGGCCAGGGCGATCATGTCGTCCAGATCCTGCTGGCTGGCCCAGCCGAAGGCGATGATGTGTTCTTCCGACACCAGGGGATCGCCAAGGGAATCGTCCTTCAGACAGAACTCGACAATCGGGCGCGGCAGGACCGTGCCCTCTTCCAGCCCCAGCCGTTGCGACATGGTGCCCGCGGCATAGTTTCGCACAATGACTTCCAGGGGAATGATCTCGACCGACCGGATCAGTTGTTCGCGCATGTTGATCCGGCGGATGAAATGGGTCGGAATCCCGATCTGCGAAAGGCCCTTCATGAAGAACTCGCTCAGGCGGTTGTTCAGCACGCCCTTGCCTTCGATGACGTCCTTTTTCTGCGCATTATACGCCGTCGCATCGTCCTTGAAATATTGGACAAGCGTGCCCGGCTCGGGACCCTCGTAAAGGATCTTTGCCTTGCCTTCATAGACTTTCTTGCGACGTGCCATTTCGTCCTCGGGAAATCATGTCCGCCAGAAAAATCGCGCAGGCGCGGACCTCGCGCCTCTTTAGGGCAAAGCCCGGGCTGCGGCAAGCCGCGTTCCCTGAATTCGCAAGATCGCATGCCCCCTTGCGAGCGGCCTCTGCGGGGGGCATATCAGGGGAAAGCAAACTCATCCGGAGAACAGCCAGATATGAGCACCTTCGAGGACCGCGAAAACGCCTTCGAGAACAAATTCGCCCATGATGCGGAAATGCAGTTCAAGGCCGAGGCCCGCCGCAACAAGCTTTTGGGGCTTTGGGCGGCTGAATTGATGGGCAAGACCGGCGACGAGGCAAGTGCTTATGCCACCGAAGTCGTTAAATCCGATTTCGAAGAGGCCGGCGACGAAGACGTCTATCGCAAGGTGTCCGGCGATTTGGGCGAAACTGCCAGCGAGGACGAAGTTCGCGCCAAGATGGCCGAGCTTTTGACCGTTGCAAAAGCGCAGTTGATGGACGAAGCCTGAGCCGCCCCCATTTTAACACCCTCTAAACACCGGTCCTGTAGATCCTGACCCCGGGGGCATCTTTCGGGGTGCGGGTTCATGAGTTTCAGGGTCGGGGAAAAGTCAGGCCGCAGCCTTGTCGCGCATGTTCTGAAAAAGAACATCCTTCCTGTCGCGATTGCCGCACTTTGCGTCTATGCCGTGGCGCAAAAGCTGGGTGAAACCGGTTTCGATCAGATCCTTGAGGTGGTCTTTGCAGTCACGCCCTTGCAGTGGGTGTTGGCGATTATGGCCACTGCCGCGAGCTTCCTTGTTGTTGGGCAATATGACGCCCTTTTTCACCGCTGGCTGAAAACCGGTGTGCCATTCGCGCGCGCGACATGGACGGGCGCCTCGGCGATTGCATTGGCGCAAACCCTTGGGATGGGTTTGGCCACGGGCACGATTGCCCGATGGCGGGCCCTGCCCGAGGTGTCGATTGCCACCGCGCTGAAGGTGACCAATTATGTCTCGGTCAGCTTCATGGCCGCCCTTGGGCTGTTGTCGGCGGTATTGCTTGCCCTTCCCACGAGCGACGTTCTGGTGTGGGGCGGCTACTTGATCCTGGCCATGGGGGGCGTGGCGCTTGCGTGTCTTCTTTCGCTCGCTCAACCTTGTTGGCTGCCCTTTCCGGTGCCGCCGATCCGGTTGATGCTGCGGCTGGTGGTTCTGGCAGGGATCGACACCGGGCTGGCGGCCCTGGCCTTGTGGGTCTTTCTGCCGCACGAGGTTCAACCGACGTTCCTGCTTCTGTTCACCGCATTCACCCTGTCGCTTGGCGCCGGGCTGATCTCGGGCGCGCCGGGCGGGGTCGGGCCATTTGAACTTTGCCTTGTCACCCTGTTGCCGACGGTGCCAGAGCCCGATCTGTTGGGGGCGGTGCTGGCATTCCGGCTGACCTATTACGCCCTTCCAGCCTGCCTTGCCATCGGTCTTCTGGTTCGTCCCAGACGCCCGGCACCCCGCAATGTCCGGGGTGCGGGCGCGTCCGAACTCCCCGCCTTCCAGCGGGCCGAGGCTTGTCTTGCACAAACGCCCGGGCACCGCATTGCCCTGACGGCGCCAAAGCGCGCGCTGCATCTGGCCGAGGCCAGTCAGACCCTTGTCGCAATTGGTGATCCGGTGACGGGCGGTACTTTTAAACCCATTGATTTCAACAATCTGTCCGACGCAGCTGGCCGTGATCAACGCTGGCCGATCCTGTACAAATGCAGCGGCAGAAGTGCCCGTGCCGCCCGAAGCCTTGGGTGGTATGTCGTCCGGATATCTCAAGAGGCGTGGGTCACGCCGCAGACGTTTACCCTTGATACGCGCGCGCGGCGGCAGCTTCGCCGCAAGCTGAAACAGGCAGCGCGCGCCGGGGTACGCGTGAACAAGGCCGAACACCTGCCAATGGCCGAACTGGCCAGGGTGTCCGCTGAATGGGTTGCCCGCACAGGCCCGGAGCGCGGATTTTCGATGGGTCGATTCGACCCAGGGTATGTTGCGTCCCAGCGGTGCTATCTGGCGTGGTCGGGCGACAGGCTTGTGGGATTTGCAACGTTCCATGTCTGTGATCACGAATGGGCGTTGGACCTGATGCGCTGTGCCGACAACATGCCGGACGGCACCATGCACACTGTGCTGTCCCAGGCAATCGAGGACGCCGCGCGATGCAAGATCCCGAAGGTGTCGCTTGCGGCCATGCCATTGGAAGCGCCGTCCGCCGTGTTGCGCCACCTTGCCTCCCACCCGAGGGCCAAGGGGCTGCGGCGCTTCAAGCTGTCGTTCGGCCCAAAGACCCGGTATCTTTATGCCGCTGCCCCGAACCGGGCGGTCCTGACATTGGGCGCCATCGACGTCCTGCTGCGCATCCGGGCACCCGGGCCGTCGACCGCAAGTGAACCCGTACCAGCGGACGACCCGGAATGGCAGATCGCCTGAGCGCCGCCCTCAAGGCGTTCCGGGCGCAGAAATCCAGCGCTCGATCGCCTCGATCACCGTCGGGAAAGCGGCAAGATCGGCGTGGGTGGCGCCGGGGATCACCGAACGGCGGGCATTGGGCAGGGCCCGGTCCAGGGCTTCGCTGTATTTCGGTTGAATTATCGCATCCTCGGCACCGTGCAGGATCAGAACCGGCGCGGACACGTCCTTTGCAAGGGCGAGCGAATCCCAGGTTTGAACAAACGGCAAACGACAGGCGGGCAAAAACGATCTGTCAGCCATGATCCGGCACATTCGGGAATAGGGTGCTTCGAGGATCATCGCATCAATATCATGGTGCGCCGCGACGTGCATAGCCAAGCCGCTTCCCATGGAAAACCCTTGTACAACAACAGGTTTTCCAAATGACCTCGCGTAATCCAATGCCTTCAGGGCGTCTGCCTTCAACAGGGATTCACTGGGTGTACCCGGTCGCCCGCCCCCGCCCCGGTATTCAAGCGCGACCACGTGACGCCCGGCCTGCAGGTGTTGGCGCAGCCCCGGTTCAAAGGCCCAAAGCGCGCCCGCATTGCCCATGAAATACAGCAGGACCGGCCCTTCCCCTGCGGCCACCTGCAACGAGATCGGCGTGCCATCACCGCCCGGCAGCGACACCCGGGAAAACCCGGCAATCGGCTGATCTTCTTGCAGAAACGGATAGATAAACCGCGGATGCAGCCAGACCATCATGATCGCATAAACGACATAGGCGCCCGCCAAGGTCCAAACCACGGACATCCCCGGTCTAGTCAAACTTGGCCACGAGGTTCCGCTGCACCGTTGGCGTGACAAACCGCGAGACATCGCCGCCAAGCCGCGCGATTTCCTTTACCAGTTTCGAGGCGATCGCCTGGTATTCGGCATCCGCCATCAGGAACACGGTCTCGATCGAATTGTTGAGGACTCGGTTCATGCCAACCATTTGATATTCATACTCAAAATCCGCCACAGCCCTGAGCCCGCGAACGATGATACTTGCCCCCACATCCTGGGCACAGTCAATCAGGAGGTTGTCAAAGGCATGGGCTTCGATCTGGCAGCCGGTTTCGGCGGCGATATCTGCGCATTCCGCTTCGATCATCGCCACGCGATCCTCTAGCGAGAACAAGGGACCCTTGTCGCGATTGATCGCGACTCCTATCACCAGTTTGTCGACCAGAACCGTCGCGCGCCGGATAATGTCGAGATGCCCCAGTGTAACCGGATCAAATGTTCCGGGGTAAAGACCGATACGCATGATTGTGCTCCTCGACACTGGGCCTGACGCTGACTTCCACGGTTGCTGCGCGGTCTCAAGCTTTTTGGGTGAATGCGGGAATTTCCTGCCTAGAACCCTTTGATCATCCCTTCCAGGGCGTCTTTTTCCATCGACAGTTCGGAAAGACGCGCCTTGACCACGTCACCGATGGAAATCAGGCCGATCATCTTGTCGCCTTCCATCACCGGCATGTGGCGAAACCGCCCGTCGGTCATCTTGGTCAGAACCTGGTCGGTGGTGTCGTCAGGGACACAGGAAATGAGGTTGCTGGTCATCAGGTCCGAAACATTGTCTTTCAGGCAACCTTCGCCGCGCCGCCCCAATTCGCGCACGATATCGCGTTCCGAGAGGATGCCGTCGGGTTTGTCGTTGTCTGACACAACCACCGCGCCGATCTTTTTCTCGGACAACATCCGCGCGGCATCGGCAACGGATGCATTGGGCGAGATTGTGACGACATCGGTGCCGCCTTTCATACCAAGTATTTGGCGCACGAGCATGGGGTCCCTCCATGGACATAAACTTTTTGTGAGGGTCCCACCTTGGCGGCGTCTCTGTCAAGCGCGTGTGCGATGCGCCATTTCGGCGCGCATGCCTTCGGTCAAGGCCTGTGCAAAGCGGTTCAAACGCTCGACGCGAGCGTCGTCGGCGTGGCGGATCAGCCAGAAGGTCCGCGTCAGTTCGACGCTTTCGGGAAGGATCGCCTGCAATTCGGGCGCATCTTTCAAGGCAAAGTCATGTACGACACCGATGCCGGCGCCAGCGCGCAAAAGCCCAAGCTGGACCGACACCAGGTTCGATGCCATGTGAACCGTTTCCAAACCCAGTTCGGACAGGTAGTCCAACTCGCGGTCGAAGATCATGTCGGGGATGTAACCCACCAGATTGTGGTGTTTCAGATCGTCGCGCGACGTGATCGGACCATGGCGATCAAGATATTCCGCCGATGCGGCAAGGTGCAGGGAATAGTTGGATATCTTCTGCAACCTGAGCCGCCCGGCCCTGGGGCGGCTGACAGCGATGGCCATGTCGGCCTCGCGTTTGGACAGATTGAAGACCCGGGGCAAGGCGACGATCTGAACGCTGAGGCCAGGATTCGCTTCGACGATGGCGCGGATCACGTGGGGCAAAAGGAAGGTCGCACAGCCGTCGGGCGCGCCAAGGCGGATCGTGCCGGTCAGCCCTTCGTCGGCGCCGCGCACTTCGGACAAGGCACCCGTCATGGCCTGTTCGGCCGCCTCGGCATGGGTGCGAAGTTGTTCACCCGCCGGGGTCAGCACATAGCCTTGCGGGGATTTGACGAACAATACCGCGTCCATCTCGCGTTCAAGGCGGGCGATGCGCCGCCCAAGCGTGGCCGGGTCCAACCGCAAGAGTTTCGCGGCCGCCGACAGGCTTTCCTGGCGTGCCACGGACAGGAAAATTCGCACGTCATCCCAATTCATTCGGACCTCGTCCTTGCAATTTTGCAAAACCTTTTTGGGAAACTGCCGCTTTTCCTTGCCCATGACCAGCCTGTAATGTCTGGCCAAAGCATGGAGGATTCGATGGAAGAGCTGAGCCACTTTATCAACGGACAACGTGTCGCCGGAACGTCAGGCCGATTTGCCGACGTTTTCAACCCCGCAACGGGTGAGGTTCAGGCCAGGGTCCCCCTTGCCTCGGTCGAAGAGATCGACGCCGCGGTCGCCAAGGCCGCCGAAGCCCAGGTGGAATGGGCCAAGGTCAATCCGCAGCGGCGCGCCCGCGTGATGATGAAGTTCGGCCAGTTGATCAACGATCACATGGACGAGCTGGCCGAACTGGTCAGCCGCGAGCACGGCAAGACCCTGCCCGACGGTCGCGGCGATGTGCAGCGGGGACTTGAGGTGATCGAGGTATGCATGGGCGCGCCTGCCCTGTTGAAGGGCGAATACACCAACGACGGCGGCCCGGGCATCGACCTTTACGCCATGCGCCAGCCCTTGGGCGTGGTTGCAGGCATCACGCCCTTCAACTTTCCGGCGATGATCCCCCTGTGGAAGATGGGCCCTGCGATTGCGGCGGGCAACGCGATGATCCTGAAGCCCTCCGAGCGATGTCCGTCGACCTCGCTGAGGTTGGCCGAATTGATCAAGGAAGCCGGGTTGCCCGATGGCATTTTGCAGGTTGTGAATGGCGACAAGGAAGCGGTGGATGCGCTTTTGGATCACGAAACGATCCAGGCCGTCGGCTTTGTCGGATCGACGCCGATTGCGCAGTATATCTATGGCCGGGCCTGTTCGAACGGCAAGCGCGCCCAGTGTTTCGGAGGTGCCAAGAACCACATGATCGTGATGCCCGATGCCGATATGGACAAGGCCGCCGACGCTTTGGTCGGTGCCGGGTTCGGGGCTGCGGGCGAACGCTGCATGGCGATTTCAGTGGCTGTGCCGGTGGGGGAAAAAACCGCCGATGCGCTGGTCGAGCGGCTGGTGCCCCGCATCGAAGCCCTGAAGGTCGGCCCCTATACTGCGGGCGACGACGTGGATTTCGGCCCCGTCATCACCAAGGCGTCGCAGGATCGGATCAACGGGTTGATCGACAGCGGTGTCGATCAGGGCGCTGATCTGGTGGTCGATGGCCGTGGATTTTCGATGCAGGGTTATGAAGACGGGTTCTTTGTCGGGCCATCCTTGTTCGACAATGTCACGGCGGACATGGACATCTACAAGGAAGAGATCTTTGGCCCCGTGCTGAGCCAGGTGCGCACCGAAACCTATGAAGAAGCGCTTAAGCTGACCATGGACAACCCCTATGGCAACGGCACCGCGATCTTTACGGCCGATGGCGACACGGCCCGGGATTTCGCATCCCGCGTCAATGTCGGCATGGTCGGTATCAATTTCCCGATCCCGGTCCCCCTGTCCTATTATTCGTTCGGTGGCTGGAAAAAATCGGCCTTTGGCGACCTGAACCAATACGGGCCGGATGCCTTCAAGTTCTATACCAAGACCAAGACCGTGACCGCGCGGTGGTTTTCGGGGATCAAGGAAGGCGGCGAGTTCGCCTTCAAGGCCATGGACTGAGCAACAAAGAGGAAATGCGCCGACTTCGTCGTCGCGAGGGGGCCGCTGCTGGCGCAGCGGCCCCTTTGCCTCCGGCGGGAGTATTTTGAACAGAAGAAGTTACCGGCGCAGGCGCAGGCGCGCCAGGTATCAGAAAGCTGTTTCTTTTCAAACTGGAAACGCGTTAAACGGGGCCAGAACCCATGAGACAGGCCCATGACCCGCGCCATCAGACCACACCCGGGGATCGAAGCGATCGCGCCCTATAAGGGCGGCGACAGCCAGATTGCGGGCCGTGACGACGTGCTGAAGCTGTCGTCGAACGAAAATCCCACCGGCACCAGCGATGCGGCGATGGCGGCCTATGCCAGTGCCGGTCATCGACTGCACCGATATCCCCCTTCGGACCACATCGCCCTGCGAACCGCCCTGGCCGAGGTGCATGGTCTGGAGGTCGATCGGATCATCTGTGGTGCGGGATCGGACGAGATCATCGCCTTTCTCTGTCAGGCGTATGGTGGCGCCGGGCGCGAGGTCATTCACACCCGGCACGGGTTTTCCATGTACCGTATTTCAGCGCTTGCATCCGGGGCGACGCCGGTCGAAGTGCCCGAAGTGGAGCGCATCGTCGATGTCGATGCCATTCTGGCGGGCGTGACCGACAGGACAGGTCTTGTCTTCATCGCCAACCCTGCCAACCCGACCGGAACCATGATCGACGCCGCCACCACCGCTCGGTTGGCGTCCGAGCTTCCTGACCATGTGCTTTTAGTGCTTGACGGTGCCTATGCGGAATATGTCGAGGGGTTTGATGGCGGTGCTGCTTTGGTTGACGCACGCCAGAACGTCGTCATGACGCGGACCTTTTCCAAGCTATATGGGCTGGGAGGCCTCAGGATCGGCTGGGGATATGGCCCGGCGCATGTGATCGACATGCTGAACCGGGTGCGCGGGCCGTTCAACCTGTCACGGGCACAATTGGACACTGCCGAGGCTGCGTTGCGCGACCGCGCGTGGGCCCGTGCCTGCCAGAGCGACAACGCAAGGATGCGCACCTGGCTGGCCGTGGCATTGCGTGACATCGGTGTGGCGTCTGACCCTTCGGCGGCGAATTTCATCCTGGCCCGGTTCAGGGACGACGCCGAGGCCAACGCCTGCGAGGCCGCTTTGCGCGCCGACGGGATTCTTGTGCGCAAGGTGGCGGGGTATCACCTGCCGGAATGCCTGCGGATTACAATCGGAACCGAAGCCGACTGTCGGCGCGTCGCCGCTTCGGTCCGACGTTTCAAAGAAGGCGCATCATGAGCGAGATATATAACCGTGTTGCCCTGATCGGGCTGGGGCTGATTGCGTCGTCGATGGCCTATGCCATGAGGCGCGATGGTTTGGCCCGAACGATCACCGGCACCGCTCGATCGCGCGAAACCCGCGATATCGTCCGCGAGATCGGGTTCTGCGACGAGGTGTTCGATACCGCTGCCGAGGCCGTGAAGGATGCCGATCTGGTGGTGCTGGCCGTGCCAATCGGGGCCATGGAGGCGCTGGCCCGTGAAATCGCCCCACACCTGAAGGCCGGTGCCACCGTCACGGACGTGGGCTCGGTCAAACGCGCGGTTATCGACGCCGTGGGGCCGAATCTGCCGAATACTGTTCACTTCATTCCCGGTCACCCCCTTGCGGGCACCGAGCATTCCGGGCCGCGCTCGGGTTTTGCGGAGTTGTTTGAAAACCGTTGGTGCATTCTTGTGCCGCCCGAAGATGGTGACGCCGAAGCGGTGTCTCGGTTGCGCGCACTTTGGGAAGGCATGGGATCCCATGTGGAAATGATGGAGGTCGATCACCACGATCTGGCGCTGGCCGTGACCAGTCATTGTCCGCATCTGATCGCCTATACGATGGTTGGCGTGGCAGATGACCTGAGGCGCGTGACAGACAGCGAAGTCATCAAGTATTCTGCCGCCGGGTTTCGCGACTTTACCCGGATTGCCGCCAGCGACCCGACCATGTGGCGCGATGTGTTTCTGAACAACAAGGAAGCGACATTGGAAATCCTGGGCCGGTTCACCGAAGAATTGTTCGCTTTGCAGCGCGCCATCCGCACCGGTGACGGGGACCACCTATTCGACTATTTCACACGAACCCGGGCCATCCGGCGCGGCATCATCGAGGCCGGACAGGACACGGATGCGCCGAACTTTGGGCGAGGGAAAGCGAAATGAAATTGATCCATGCGATAGGGCTATGTGCCGTTCTTGCCGCCTGCGGTGGCGGCTCAAGCGACATCGGTGAGCGTCCGGGCCTGCAAGCCGAGAAACTGGGCAGTGTTTCCGGCCCCGGCGGGTGCGGAATTTCAAATGCCGTGCGGGTGACCTCGGCTGCGGGCGTGCGACTGTCGCAACCCGCCACGCTATCGCCTGCGGCAGCGCTTAGGCTGGACAGTTGGCTGCGCAGCCACGCATTGCCGACAATTGGCCAACGCGGCGGCGGCCTGGTTCAGATTCGGGTTGCTTCGCATTATGCATGCCGCACTCGAAACAGCAGGCGCGGCGCGCGTCTGTCGGAACATGCCAGAGGGCGCGCGATCGACATTTCGGCCTTTGTTCTGGCGGACGGAACGACGATCACGGTGCTGGAAGGCTGGAATGGCAGTGACAGCCGTCTGTTGCGCCAGTTGCACAAGAGCGCTTGCGGGCCGTTCGGGACCGTTCTTGGTCCAAACAGCGACCGGCATCACCGGGACCATTTCCATTTCGATATCGCCGACTATCGCAATGGGTCGTATTGTCGGTAACTGAGCCTTTTCAATCGCTTAGCGGATCACGATTCGGGGCGCCAGCCCCAAGGGGATCAATCCCAAATTGACCCAGCCGTCGGAAAAATCCAGCGGCACGTCCAACACATCGCCGGGGCCCGATAGAAGGCCAAGACCGGTTTCCAGTGATCCGCGCAGCGAAGACGGCACGAGCCCGACGGCTTCGGCCATGTCCAGAAGGCGCCGCCACTCGACCGCACGAACCATGATCTGACCTTCGGGTCGGCCAACGTCATCAACCGCAAGCGCGCCCGCGGCACGGAACGTGATGTCGCCCCAACGGGCCGAGAGGTCGGACAGGTCAATGAGTGTGATCTGCGGGCGGGCCTGTTCGACGGCGCGGCGGTCCCAGGGGGCCGTGAAATCCAGTTCTGCGTCCAATCGAATGTTTTCCACCTGTTCCGGCAGCAAACCGCCGGGGTCGAGCATGTTGCGCGCCTGATCCGTGGGCACGAGCCCCGACACTTCTGCCCCAAGGCGATAGGACTTCGGGCGGGCGGCCACCCTTTCGGCGGCGAACCGGCCCTGATCGAGCGAAATCGTCCAGCCCAAAGTCGACGTTGCGCCAAGGTTTTCCAGAACCAGCCGCGCGCGATCAAGTGCGAGTTCCGTTGACGGCTCAAGGAACAACGAAGCCCGGGCATCCTCGTGCGTGAACGTCAAGGTTTGCACCGGCGTCGAAAACCTGTGCGTGTCGGGAAGAACCGCTATGACCTGATGGGGTTTGTAGGCCAGGGACAGGAATTGCACGAAGGGCGCAGACCAGGCGATGCCGGTGCCGGGATCGGCCAGGGCGACCTGGCTGATCGTTGTGTCGAAGCGGTTGGGAAACCCGCGCGTTGCAAGATCGGCATAGTCGGCCGCCCAGCCTTCGCTGCGGCGATCCTCGACCCAGGTTCTCATCCCCTTTTCATACGCAATCTGCCCAAAGGCCCACCAGCACATCCAGATGAGCGACCCGACCAGCAGTGCAACGACCAGACGAACCATACGCCCTCTTCCCTTGTCCCCACCGGCCTGTTTTAAGGCGGCCATGACGGAAGAGAAAGTCTTTGAACTGAAACCGCTTTGGGTCTTTGGCTATGCCTCGCTTTTGTGGAACCCCGGATTTCCGGTGTCCGAGCAAAAGCTGGCGACGCTTCGGGGATACCACCGCTCGTTCTGCATGTCGTCGATCCACCACCGTGGGACCGAAGAAAATCCGGGGCTTGTGCTGGCACTGGACGAGGCCGAAGGAGCGGAGTGTCATGGGCTGGCACTAAGGGTACCTGACGCGGCGGTGGCTGAAACGGTGGCCTATTTGCGCGAACGGGAACTGATCTCGTCGGCTTATGTGGAACGCTTGTTGCCGCTGGATTTGGACGGCGGACAGACGGTGACGGCGCTGGCTTATGTGATCGACACCAACCACGTGCAGTACGTGGCCGGAATGGACCTTGAACGGCAGGCGCAGATAATCGCTGCTGCGGTTGGTGGGCGCGGGCCGAATACCGAGTATCTGTGGAACACCGCCGACCACTTGCGCGAGATGGGTGTCGAGGATGACGACCTTGATTGGCTGGCCAGGCGGGTGCGTGATCTGACCGGCTCGGGCGGGGTGGCCTAGCATGGCTTGCGCACCCTGCCCTGGGCACTTATTGCGGTTGGCACCGGCGACGGTATTAACTATCCTCCCTGAAAAGATAGCACGAGGGCCGGGGACCTGATGGACCAACCGGATCGCGAGGCCGAGCGCCACTTCACACAGCCCTACCGTCAGATCCTGACGATGCTCGTCGTATTGGGCCTGGTCGGTTTTGGCGCCTATATCGCCTATCCGCAGGTGGCCCCGGTCTTCTTGGCCAACCCTTATCTGAACGGGTTCATCGGTTTCGTCTTTGTAATCGGTGTCTTGGCCTGTTTCTTGCAGGTCTTTCAGTTGGTTTCATCGGTTAGCTGGATCGAGGGGTTTGCCCACGACCGCCCGGGTCATCAGTTTACCAAGGCGCCACGACTTCTGGCTTCGCTGGCGGCTTTGCTTCGCAAGAAAGGTGCCCGGACCCAGTTGGGCGCGTCGTCCAGCCGGTCCATCCTTGATTCCGTCGCCACACGGATCGACGAAGCGCGCGACATCACGCGGTATATCGTCAACCTTTTGATTTTCCTTGGCCTTCTTGGAACGTTCTACGGGCTTGCCACCACCGTTCCCGCCGTTGTCGACACCATCCGGTCATTGGCGCCGCAGGAAGGCGACAGCGGGGTCGCGGTTTTCGAGCGGCTGATGTCTGGGTTGGAAGCCCAGTTGGGCGGCATGGGCGTTGCCTTTGCCTCGTCCCTTCTGGGATTGGCGGGGTCATTGGTCGTCGGTTTGCTGGAGTTGTTTGCCAGCCACGGGCAGAACCGGTTCTACCGCGAACTTGAGGAATGGCTGTCGGCAATCACCAAGCTTGGGTTCACCAGCGACGAGGGATCAAGCGTCGATCAGGGCGCGATTGCGCAACTGTCGGAACACATGGCCGAGCGTCTGGACCAGATGCAGGCCTTTTATTCCGAGGCTGCCGACCGCCGCGACGCCGCCGAGGACCGTATGGGCGAGTTGACCCAGGCAGTTGCCGCGTTGAGCAGCCAACTTGGCGGTAACGACAGTGCCCGCGTTGTTGAAAGCCAGGAACGGCTTGCCGTGGCTCTGGAAGGGCTGGCACAGGAAGGCACGGGCAATTTCGACGCCGAAAGCCGGATGCGGCTTAGGTCCATGGATGTTCAGATGCTGCGTATTCTGGAAGAGATATCCGCCGGTCGGCAGGAAAGCATTGGCGAATTGCGTGCCGACATTGCCCAGTTGACCAAGGCGATCCGCACTTTGGGACGCCGCGGCTCGGACGGGATCTGACCCGATGGCACTGACCCGGCGATCCGTGCAGCGCATGTCAGGTTCGATCTGGCCGGGCTTCGTCGATGCGATGACGGCCCTGTTGCTGGTCCTGATGTTCGTTCTGACCATATTCATGATCGTTCAGGGTGTGTTGCGCGAAACGATCACCGGCCAGGAAAGCGAACTGGACAAGCTATCTGACGAAATCACGTCGCTCAGCCAGGCCCTGGGGCTGTCGCAGCAACAGACCGCACAACTTGAAGACGATCTGGCCAGTCTGCAAAACGAAAGTGATCGACAGGCAACGCTGATTGCCAATCTTACCGGCCAGATCGACGAGCAATCCCGCAGCCTGGCAGAGCGCGACACGCGGATCGCAAGCTTTGAAGACCAGGTCGCCACGCTTTTGACCGAACGCGACGCCGCTCTGGCCGAGGGAACGGCACTGGCCGCCACGGTTGAGGAACTTGAAGCGGCGCGTGCGCAGCTTATCACCGAACAGGAAGCCATGCAGCTGGCCCTGGCCCAGGCGCGCGACGAGATCGACGCGCAGGCCGAAGCGGCCCGGTTGGCTGCCGCGCAGCGCGAGGCGCTTGAGGCTTTGACCGCCGACCTTCAGGCCCAGGCCGAGGCGCGCGAAGCTTCGCTGGCCGAAACGCTGGCCGCGCTGAACGAGGCGCAAAGTGACGATGCAGCGGCGGCGGCAGCGCTGGCCGAAGCTGCAGCACAGGCCGAGCGTATCACCGCACAATTGGACGCAACCGAAGCCGCGCGTCTGGCCGAGGCCGCCGCCGCCGAAGCCCTCAGGGCACGTTTGGCCGATGCCGAGACGGAATTGTCGGATCAAGAGCAAGCCCGACTGGCCGAAGCCGCTGCGGCGGAAGCCTTGCGCGAGCGCCTGAGAAATGCCGACGCCGAACTGACCGCGATGTCGCTTGCGCTGGAAGAACAGCGCAAGAAGGCCGAAGAGACCCTGACCCTTTTGGCGGCGGCCAATTCGGTTGAGGAAGAGCTGAATGCCAAGTTGGCAGAGGCGCTGATCCAGTTGGAATCGACCGAGGGCGACCTGGAGCGTACCCAGGCCTCGACCAGCGAGTTGGAAGATCGACTGGCACTGGCACTGACCGAGCGCGATACGGCGCGAACCGAGGGCGAAACGCTGCGCGCCCGGCTGTCGGAGGCCGAAGCGCAGCTGACCAGCCTTGGAGCGAACGCCGAGGAACGCGACGCCGAATTGACCCGCTTGACCACCGAACGCGATGCGCTTCTTGCACGGCTTGCCAGCCTTGAAAGTTCGGCCACGGATGCCGCCACCTTGCGCGAACAACTGGCCGCCGCGCTGGCCGCAAAGCTTGCCGCCGAAAACGCAAGCGCCGAACAGATGACCGAGCGCGAGCGCCAGGAAACCCTGTTGGCCACGGCGCGAAAGCAGTTGGAACAGGAAGAAGCGATTTCTACCGAAGCTCAGCGGCAGGCCGCCGTTCTGAACGAACAGGTGGCGACGCTGAGGGCAGAGCTGGACACGCTTCAGGGGCTTCTTGACAGCGCCGCCGCCCGCGACAGTGCGTCGAAAATCCGCATCGAGGCTTTGGGCAGCCAGTTGAACCAGGCCCTGGCCCGCGCCGCCGCAGAAGAAAAGAAACGCGCCGAACTTGAAGCCGCCGAGGCCGAACGGCTTCGCATTGAGGCCGAACGCCTGACTGAAGAAGTTGCCGACCTGGCCGATTACCGCTCGGAATTCTTTGGCACCCTGAGGCGTGTTCTGGGTGACCGTGAAGGTATTCGGGTTGTGGGCGACCGGTTTGTGTTTTCGTCCGAAGTGTTGTTCGAAAGCGCCTCGGCCACCCTGTCGCCCGCTGGCCAATCGCAGATCGCCCAGGTGGCGGCGATCCTTTCGGATGTATCCGACCAGATACCTGACCAGATCGACTGGATCATCCGGGTCGACGGACACACCGACGACATTCCCTTAAGCGGGACCGGGGCGTTTGCGGACAACTGGGAGCTTTCACAGGGTCGTGCACTTTCGGTTGTAAAATTCATGACCGATGCTCTGGGCTTTCCGCCAGAACGTCTGGCGGCCACGGGATTCGGCGAGTTTCGACCCGTGAACACAGATGACACCTCGGCGGCGCGTGCCCAGAACCGCCGGATCGAATTGAAACTGACCGAACGCTAGAACCAATCAGCCACAGTATCCCAAGAACCCGGGCGAAACAGTCTGTTTTGGGACAGGTCGGGCAAATTCTGCTATGTTTTCCAAGTTAGTGAGTACCAATGGACCAGTGTTATGGGCTTTTTCAGCTTAATTCTTGGGCATGCGCCCGCCCCTTCGACATCGACGAACAAGCGATTTGCCGACCGTGATGAACGGTCCAAACGCGCCGTGGCTGTGGCCAAAGCAGCCGTGCAACAGGAAAACATCACGCTTCAGGGCAAATGCTTCGTGGTCGACGGCGATACGATTGTCATCGACCAGACCCATGTGCGGATCGCGGGGATCGACGCGCCCGAGCTTGATCAACCCTGGGGCCACAAGGCGAAATCCACGTTGATCGGGCTTTGCCGGGATCAGATCGTGACCGCCCATGTTACCGGTGAATTGTCACACAACCGCGTCGTTGCAAAATGCACGTTGCCTGACGGAAGCGATCTGGCGGCGGAGATTGTGCGCCGTGGCCTGGCCTTGGACTGGGCGGCCTATTCGGGTGGCAAATACCGCCGGTTTGAAACCGCTGATGCACGGCGCAAACTCTGGCGCTCGGCAAGGCGCCAGGCCCCGGTTTCTAAAGAAGTTTCCGGATCTTCAGCTGCGTGATCCGATTGTCTTCCCGTTCCACGATTTCGAACCGGAACCCGTGAAACGAAAAAACCTGCCCCTTTATCGGGATCGTCTGTGCTTCGTGGATCACGAGACCGGCGATGGTCACTGCTTCGTCGTCCGGCAGTGACCAGTCGGTCGCGCGGTTCAAATCCCGGATGGTTGTTGCACCGTCAACAAGGAAATCACCGGTGTCGGTGCGCCACATCGGAGGCTCTTCGCCAGCGTCGAATTCATCCGTGATCTCGCCCACGATTTCCTCAAGGATGTCCTCCAGCGTGATCAACCCTTCAAGGGCGCCGTATTCATCAACCACAAGCGCAAAATGCGTCGCACGGCGCAGGAATTGCCGCATCTGTTCGTCCAGAGTGGTGGTTTCGGGCACGAAATAGGGCTCCATCGCCACGTCCATGACCTTGAACCCGTCAAAAGGATCGGACCCGGGCTCTAGCGTGGAAAACCTGCCATAGATGGCGCGCAGCAGATCCTTTGCGTGCAATACCGCAATGATGTTTTCCTGATCGCCGCGAAAGATCGGAAGACGGGTGTGGGCTGAATGGAGACAGATTTCGAGAATTTCCTGCGGCGGCAAGTCCGCGTCGATCATCTCGATCTGGCTGCGGTGCAACATGATCTCTTCGACCGTCCGGTCCCCCAGATCGAGGGCGCCCAAAATCCGGTCCCGGTGCTCTTTCTCGACGACGCCTTCGGAATGGCCAAGCTGCAAAGCGCCCGCGATTTCCTCGCGCACCGACATGATGCGGCTGTCCGGGTCGATCCTGACACCGAACAGCAACAAAACGCCGCGTACAATGCCACGCACGCTGCGCACGACCGGGTCCAGCAAGAACACGATCCACGCAATCGGTCGGGCCACCCGAGACGCCGCGGTTTCAGCGTTCGAGATCGCATAGGTTTTTGGAAGAACCTCAGCAAAGATCAGCACAAGAACCGTCATCACCAGCGTCGCCAGCGCAACGCCGCTTTCGCCAAGGGCACGCGTGAACATGGCCGTGGCAAGCGAAGTCGCCAGAATGTTGACCAGATTATTGCCCAGAAGAACCGAACCGATCAGCCGCTCGCTGTCTTCGGTGATCTCAAGCGCTGCCTCGGCGCCGCGCTCGCCTTTTTCGGCGCGCGACTTCAGCTTGCCCCGCGACGCCGCGGTCAATGCCGTTTCACTGCCCGAGAAAAACGCTGACAGGACCAAAAGAAGAAGGATCGCACCGCTGGTGATCCAGAAGGCGGCGTCGATCAAAAAAGTGTCGCTATCCATTTTGCTTGTACATCTGGGGCTTTGACGTCTTATGGGGTGCCGCGCGCCACCAATCAAGAGAGTGCCACCATGCAGGTCAGCGATTTCGGCAGGTTTGACACGCCTTTGGTCCTTTTCGGCGGGACCTATTCCAATCTTCAAGCCCTGCTGGCCTTGCAAGCTGTCATTGGAACAAGGTCTGCGATCTGCACAGGGGATGTGGTGGCTTATGGCGGTAATCCCAGTGAATCCGTGGCCCTGATCCGGGAGTTAGCGTACCCGGTCGTGGCGGGAAATTGCGAACGCCAGATTGCCGAAGGAGCCGATACATGCGGCTGCGGGTTTGGCGCGGGATCGGCCTGCGACCTTCTTTCCCGCGGCTGGTATCCCTTTGCCCTTCAATGCTGTGACGCCGAAACACGCGCATGGATGGCCGCGTTGCCGGACGTGGGGATTTTTGTGCAGAACAACCGGCGCTTTGCGGTCCTTCACGGGGGTGCGACGGAGATCAGCCGGTTCCTTTGGCCATCAAGTGAAGCAAGTGATTTCCAGCGCGAAATCAGCGTATTGGAGACCGTTCTTGGCCCAATTGACGGCGTTGTCGCGGGCCACTCAGGGATTGCCTTTCACCGTATGATCGGGCGGCACCACTGGATCAATGCAGGCGCGATTGGCCTGCCCCCGCACGACGGGCGTTGCCAGACGCGGTATGCGGTGCTGGATGATGGCGATGTGACGTTCCATCGGCTGGACTATGATGCCCAATCGGCGCGGGCCGCGATGGAAGCCAAGGGATTGACGCAAGGATACGATCAAACGCTTACAACCGGCATATGGCCAAGCGAAGACATTCTACCGGTCGAGTTGCGGCGCCAAGCCGACGGTTAATCCTGTGCCATGGGATGGTGTTCAAGCACCAACTCGCGCAGCCGGTCTTCAAGCACGTGGGTGTAAATTTCGGTCGTTGCGACGTCTGCATGCCCCAAAAGCGTCTGGATGGCCCTCAGATCGGCCCCATGGGCCAAAAGATGCGTGGCAAAGGCGTGCCGCAGCGTGTGCGGTGTGACCTTGTCCGAGGCAACACCGGCAGCCACCGAGAGATCCTTCAGCAGGTTATAGAACCAATGGCGGGTCAGATGCCCGGACTTGCCGCGTGAGGGATACAGAAACTTGGACATGGGCGTGCCCTTTTCAGCCAAGGCAACCTCGGCCACCAGATCGCGGTGGGAAAGCCAGTCTGCAAGAGCATGGCGCGCCGGTTTGGACAACGGCACAATCCGCTCTTTCCCCCCCTTGCCGCGCACCAGCAACATGCGCGGATCACCTCGGGCGGCGGCAACCGGCAAGGACATCAATTCGCTGACCCTGAGACCCGTTGCATAGAGGATTTCCAAAAGACAGGTGTTGCGCAGGCAGTCTTCGGGCTTACCCATGGTGCGTGCAGCCTGCAAAAGGTGATCGACCTCGGCTTCACTGAGCGTGACCGGCAGGCGTTTTTCACGCGACGGCCCCTTGATACGGATCGCCGGGTTGTCGTCGCGCCACCCTTCTTCGAACGCAAATCGAAAGAACTGGCGAATGGCCGACAATCGCCGCGCCCGGGTTGCGCGCGCCTTTCCGGCGTCGTCAAGACTGATCAGATAGCTTTCGATGTCGGTCTGCTGAACCGCCATCAGTTCCTGCCCCTGCCGGGTGATCCAGCCCGCGAAATCCTGCAGATCACGGGCATAGGCCAGGCGCGTGTTCTCGGCAGCGTCCAATTCCGCGGCCTGTGCTTCAAGAAAGGCGGAAATTCGGTGGGCTGTACTCATGCGGCACCTTCCTTCAGCACCAGTTCGACGGCAATCCGGCGCGCCAAAGCCTCTAACCCAATGTGGCGCAACAGGGCCAGCGACTGCGTTGTTGCTTTCGGATTTCCCGCCGCTCCGTCCTGAAGCTGGGAAATCGCGCGCAAAAGCGCTTCGCCTGTGCGGCCGTCGTCAATCAGAGCCTGATAGGCGCTTCCCGGTCCAATGGCCGAAAGGCCGCGCAGGACGGCGCGACCAAGGTCGTCGGGTGCGGGCCCGGTGTTGCCCTGGCCCAGGGCCACTGCAAGCAGGAACCTGTCTTTTTCGGTCGCAAAATCCGCCGCAAGCTGCGGTCGCCCGGCCCAAAGGGCAATTTCAAAGGCCAGGTGCGCCGCCCTTTGGTCAAGTTCAAGACCCTCGATGCGATCCGCCACCCAAGGCGCAAACGCGGACTTGAACCCGCCCAGATTGGCCGCGCGCCAAGCTGCGGGTAACGTCTTCTGCACGTCGGCGATATCACGTTTGTCCAGTGCCCGTTGCAGCGCCCGAACGGCCGCCACCCGATCGAATATGCCGCCCGACGCCGCGGGCTTACGTTCTGAAAAAACCTCGATCAGCCGCTCGATCGGCAGGGCATCCACCGCCGTCAGACGTTCCGCTGCCTTCAGCCGCGCCTGCCATCCCACAATGTCCGACAGATCGGCGACGGCGAAAGCTACGGGCAGTTCACCGGTTGGAATGCGTTCGCCCACGGCTTCGTAAAGTCGGAACAACAACGGCGATGGCAACCGGGGTGCTTGCGGAAGCGGATCGCCTTCGAACAACTCGGGGTCAAGGAAGTGCAGCAATAGCTGATCTTCGTCATCGGACAGGATGCCAAGCGCTTCGGCATTTCCAAGCGTAAGCGCGGCCACATCCCATTCGCCAAGCCGCGCAAGGCAAAAAATGCGCGCCGGATAGGTCGGCGACAGATCGGGGGTTTCGCCGATCTGACGGCAGGCATCGGTTTCCGTTCCTGTCAGCAGAGCGATGTCGAACGTGCGGCGAAAGTACGCGGGCCGGGGATCATCGGCTGCAACGATCAACTGCCCGGCAAGATCAAGCTGCCCCATGGCCAAAAGCCGGTCGACACGGGCAAGGAAAAAGCTGTCGTCGACCACCGCGTCAATCGGCGGGTCCAATTCAAGTGTCAAAAGATCGCGCAGGAAACCCAACAGCGAAGGCGGCGCGTCGGCACCAATATTCAAGGTGGCAAGAGTACGCGCAAGATCGCTGGCGGACGTGCGCCCCCAAAGGCCCGGATCCAGCCCGAAGTCGGTGGCGGGGCGCAATCCCGCCCGATCCGGCAGGGGAGCGTCCAACGCCATGACGGTGATCTCGCCGGGAAGTGAGGCAAAGGGCACATGCGGTTGAGGCTGGTCTTCGACCTCCGGCAGATCGACCGAGTCCGACAGCCATCCTATGGCCGACAGGGGTGCGTCCCCGGTCGCAAAAGCCATCCCCCAAGGGAAAATCCCCATGGCAAGTACACCCAGCAACATCTTGATGTTGCGTCTAATTTTCATCCAATGACACCGGAGCGCTGACATCCGATTGCTCGGGGCTGAGATCGCCCAGATACGCGTACCCCAAGATCGCAGCTGCAACCAGAACGGCCAGCACAAGGATAAATTTCAGCAGTCGAAGCATCCCAATAAACCTCTTGCCTCTGACCCGGATATTCCGGATCCACGCCGCACTTTGGCGGTCTTTCGGGATTTATAACTGGTCTTTTGCGGAAGATCACGCCATTCAAGGCGACGGACCGGAAAGAAGTGCTGGACGCTGCTGTTTTGCCATTCAAACTTAAGAAAACCGTGGTCATGGTCGGCATGATGGGCGCCGGCAAGACCGCCATCGGCACCGCTTTGGCGCGTCGGCTGGACGTGCCGTTCCTGGACAGCGATACCGAGATCGAACGCGCCGCAAATCTGACCATTGCCGAGATTTTTGAACGCAACGGCGAAGATTTCTTTCGCGCCCGCGAAACCCAGGTCATTGCCCGGCTTCTGGATGGCAGCGCCTCGATACTGTCGACCGGGGGTGGCGCGTTCCTTCGGGGCGAAAACCGACAGATGATTTCCCAGAACGGTGTGTCGGTTTGGCTTAGCGCGGACCTTGAGCTTCTTTGGCAGCGGGTGCGCCACAAGACCACGCGGCCGCTTTTGCATACGGCGAACCCCAAGGAAACGCTTGCGTCGATCCAAAAGGACCGCGACCCGGTTTATGGGTTGGCCGATCTTACGGTGAAGGCTGACGCCGAATACTCGATTGAAGACATGACCGACCGGGTGATTGCGTCGCTTTTGACCCGACCAGATGTGCTGGAGAACGCCTGATGAGCTTTGAGACCATTCACGTCCCTCTTGGAGACCGCAGTTATGACGTCCGCGTGGGCCAGGGGCTTTTGGCAACCGCAGGGGCGCAGATCGCGCCGATCCTGCATCGTGCCCGTGTCGCCGTTCTAACAGATGAAACCGTCGCCGCGCGCCACCTCGACACACTTGAAAGCGGTCTTGACGCTGCTGGCATTCAGATGGTGTCGCTGGCCTTGCCCGCGGGCGAAGCCACCAAAAGCTGGCCAGCGCTTGAAAAATCGGTCGAATGGCTGTTGTCGGAGCGCATCGAACGTCAGGATGTTCTTGTTGCCTTGGGTGGCGGTGTGATTGGCGATCTTGCGGGCTTTGCCGCCGCGATCCTGCGGCGCGGTGTGCGTTTCGTTCAGATCCCGACGTCTTTGCTGGCGCAGGTCGACAGTTCGGTCGGCGGCAAGACGGGCATCAATTCGCCCCATGGCAAGAACCTTGTCGGCGCATTTCATCAACCCTCGCTGGTGCTGGCCGATATCGGCGTGCTTGATACCCTGGCACCGAGGGATTTTCTGGCCGGGTATGGCGAGGTGGTCAAATATGGTCTTTTGGGCGATGCCGACTTTTTTCAGTGGCTGGAAACCAACGGTCCGGCACTTGCCGCGGGTGATCGCGCACTGAGGTCCCGGGCGGTCTGCCGATCCGTGGAAATGAAGGCAGACATCGTCGCCCGCGACGAAACCGAGCAAGGCGACCGGGCACTGTTGAACCTTGGCCATACCTTCTGCCACGCGCTTGAGGCCGCCACCGGGTATTCTGACCGTCTGCTGCACGGCGAGGGCGTGGCAGTCGGATGCGCGCTGGCGTTCGAAATGTCGGCGCGAATGGGGCTTTGTTCGCAGGAGGACCCAAGCCGGGTGCGTGTGCATTTGAAATCCATGGGCATGAAGACAGACGTTGCCGATATACCGGGCGACCTGCCGGGTCCGGAAGAGTTCATCGCGTTGATGGGGCAGGATAAAAAGGTGATTGACGGGCAACTGCGCCTGATCCTTGCGCGCGGGATCGGCGATGCCTTCGTGGCCGACGACGTTCCGGGCGATATCCTGAAATCGGTGCTGCAAGATGCGCTGTCGGCGCGCTGACGTCGATCTTTCGCGAAGTTCTCGGGTCCGACTATTACCTGCTTCCCATGACGGTCAGGTAGTTCCACGAACCACGCCCATACGCATTTCAAGGCGCAGCCTCTTCAGGCGGCGCCCATGTTTCGGCTCGTAATCTGCGGCGAATTTTCGGATTCCCTACGATTGAGGATCAACTCGCGGTCAATACTTGGTTGCAGATGACCGAAGGCGGGGTCGAGTTCTATTCGCAGGCCGATTTTCCGCTCATAGGGCGGTTGGTCCACTATCGCGGAACAGTCAGACCGGTCTAGAACGGGATCTCGTCGTCCAAATCCTGATTTGCGGGGGCCTGCTGATCGCTTCCACCGCCGCCGCCGTAGCTGTCACGGTCATCATATCCGCCGCCACCGCCGCCGCCACTGTCGCCACGGCTATCCAGAAGTGTCAGTTCGCCCCGATAGGGTCTGAGAACAACTTCGGTCGAATAGCGGTCGTTGCCTGACTGATCCTGCCACTTGCGGGTTTCCAACTGGCCTTCGATGTACACCTTCGAGCCCTTGCGCAGATATTGTTCCGCAATCCGGGCAAGCGGTTCCGAAAAGATGGCAACCGAGTGCCATTCGGTGCGTTCGCGGCGTTCACCGGTGTTGCGATCTTTCCAGTTTTCAGACGTCGCAATACGCAGATTGCAGACCTTGCCGCCATTCTGGAATGTGCGGGTTTCCGGATCGCGGCCCAGATTTCCGACGATGATGACCTTGTTTACCGAGCCTGCCATGGTGGTATTTCCCCCCCGAATCTCTTGTTGTCGGCGGAATGTACACTCACCACAGCGGGGTTAACAGGGTGTGAAGGCTACCGGACCAAATTGAATGAAACTGTCCGGCATCTGCTCGAAAACGTCCCTGGGCGTCAGTGCTCCCTTGAGCGCCTCAGATGTCCAGTTCGACCGACACCGGAAAGTGATCAGAGGCCGTCAAAAGGGCATCTCGAAGCTCGGGCATCTGTTCGCAGGCTGGATCATCAAAAGGATGCCAGATCCGCCAGTCATGGGCTTTGTCGCGCAAATCCGGTGAAACCATGACGTAATCCAGAAGTGCCTGCATCCAGCGCCCTTTGATCCAGAACCGGGCCGAGGCTGGCGCAATACCACCCAAACGACGGCGCAAAATGGTTTCAGCGTGGGGATCGTAAAGCCGCCTGTCGTCCACGTCGCCAATCACGATTTCAACGCCCGAGCGACCGAACAGCCGTTCGTATTCGTCCAATCCCGGGCCGTCGTTGAAATCGCCAAGCACAATCAGGGGATCGTCCTGGTCCAGATGGTCTTCGACCCGTTCGCGCAGCCAAATACACTGTGCCAGTTGCTTGCGCCGGTTCTGGATCGCGATCCGCATCACTTCCTCGGGTCGCCGCGCCCCGTGCGGGGCTTTCGATTTCGCATGGACCCCGATCAATCGCAGAGCCGTCCCATTTGCCGTCGTCACAGCCAGTTCAAGCGGCGGTTTGGACCAGCGCACCTTCTCGGGCGCGTCGTCGACATCCAGGTCAATGCGGTACTCGGCGTCAAATCTTGGCTGCCCAATCGGATCGTGTTTGGCCGTTAGTTTCTCGGGGTCATACAGCAGCGCGATTTCTTGCTGGGTATCGTTCACGAACCCCTGCACCGCGCGGCAACACCGCAATCCCATCACTTCGGCAAAATTCTGAAGGGCGGCAACCCCGTCCCGGCGCCGGTGACTGTCAGGCGCCTCGATGATCATGACCGCATCGGCGTCGAGCGCCGTAAAGACGATCCCGAGGGCCTCAAGTTGCTGGTGGCGGGTTACGTCGTGTCGCCCTGACCATTCATCGTCATCCAGCGGCCGACTTTCGTCGTCAAAAAGGTTGGAAAACCACTCGACGTTATAGGTCGCGATGCGCATCAGGCAGCTTCCTTGCGGATCGACTCCCAAGCCTTGTTGATGGCCACCAGTCGTTTTTCCGAAAGCTTGATGGCCTCTTCCGGTACGCCGCGCGCGATCATCCGGTCGGGATGGCTTTCGCGGACAAGCTGCCGCCAGGCCTTCTGCACGTCTTCCACCGCCGTTCCGGGCTCAACCCCCAATACATCCCATGGATCGGGTTCGGCGTCCGGGACAAACCGGGCGCGCAATGCGCGGAACTGGCGATCCGACATGCCGAATATCGTCGCAACGCGCGCCAGATAATCGTCTTCGCCTGCGTGATAGTTTCCGTCGGCCACCGCAATGTGAAACAACCCCTCGATCAGATCGCAAAGCGTTTGGTCGGCTTCCTGAAACATGCTCGCCACGCGCCGAGCATAATCTTCGAAACCCGCCACATCCTGACGCGCAAGGTTAAAAACCTTGGCTGCACTTTGTTCATCCTCGCGCGGGATATGAAAAACCTCGCGGAATGCGGCGACCTCGTCGCGGGTCACAAGCCCGTCGGCCTTGGCCATCTTCGCGCCCAAGGCAATCACCGCGATGGTGAATCCAACTGATCGTTCAGGCGGCGAGCGCAGTTTTTCAAAAACCTGCGCCAGGCTTTCGCCAGCAGTTAGGGCGGAAATCGCCTCGGAAATACGTGTCCAGATTGACATTTGAGTGACAGTAATGCCCTTCGCAGGCTAAGGAAATCGGAATTCACCAGTCCTGGCTTTAACTTGGCCCCAGCCATTTGCGCATCAACACGAGGTCCATCCAGCGACCGAATTTGAAGCCCACCTTTGGCAGTCGCGCAATTTCTTCGTACCCAAGTCGTGCGTGAAAGGCGACACCGGCCGGGTTTTCGGCACTGACGCCAGCCCAAAGCGACCCGATGTCGGCGGCACGGGCATGATCTTCGGCGGCCGCCATCAGGGCACGACCCACCCCTTTGCCGCGCGCTGTCTCGGCTAGGACGATGGTATGTTCGGCCGTGCGGGCATATCCCGCCCCTTTGCGAAACTGATCATAAGTAACAAAGCCCACAACCTGTCCATCAACCTCGGCCACCAAAAAACACGGCAAGGTGCGTATGGCCTCGCCAAATTCCGCCTCTGTGCGCTCTTGTGGATTGAACGTGATCGACGTGTCCCGAATGATCGGGTTCTGGATCTCGGCCAACCGTGCGGCGTCCCCTACCACAGCCCGACGCACGATCATGCCAGAACCCGTTTCCCTTCGGGCGTTGAAATCGACGCAATCAGGCGTTTTTCCGGGCCTTTGCGCACGGATACCAAATCAACGGTCTCAAGGGCCGGAAATGCCACCAACAGCGTCGCGGCATCGGGGTGGAACACGTCCAGTCGGGTCAGACGAAACCCATGATCAGGCAGTCGGCGGTTCGGGTGCGTCGTGCCGCTCCACTGCATAAGAGCAGGGGCGGCGTCGTCGAAGGGCAGACGGCCGAATTCCGGCACCCCCATGCGCCAGGACATGTCCCCGCGCGATATCGTCATCGGGCGACCGGAGCCAGCGGGAGCGGCATCCAAAGCTTCGTCCAGATCATCGGTGCGGCAAATCCAGTTCATGACGCGCGGTGGCCCGGAATAGGCATCAAGATTGAACCAGCGTCGATGCCTTGGTTTTGGGGCTGCCGGATCGACCGCGATCACTTCCAGGTATGCATCCGGCCCAAGGGACAGCAGCCTGTTATGAGTACCCATGTCGGGGTGCTGCCCGCCCGGAGACAGTTCTGCCCCCAGAACAGCCTCGACAAAGGACGCGCCCTCCTCAAGGGTCCTGCAAACCACGGCAATATGGTCCAGAGATAGAGAAAATCTCATTTTCTTGTACTTTTCTGCAAGCAGACCGCGCTCTTGTCGAGTCCGGACGCCTAACTTTTTAAAGTGCCGTTACGGAGCGACGACCTGTGAACGCATAGGATCAGTGGGCAACCTTGCTCAAAGGGCTTTCTCCTTGGAACCGTCCGATCTAAGGGTTTTCCATGACCTTTGACGTTTTCTTCGCCCTTGTTGGTTTTGCCTTGGCAACCTCGATCACACCGGGGCCCAACAACCTCATGCTGATGGCGTCGGGCGCCAATTTCGGATTTCGGCGCACCGTGCCTCATATGGCCGGAATCAGCCTTGGGCACATGTTCATGATCGTGCTTATCGGCCTGGGATTGATCCGATTGTTCGAGACCTTTCCGCTGCTTCACACGGCGCTGACAATTGCCAGTGTTGCTTATCTTTTGTTCCTTGCCTGGAAGATCGCCCATGCCGCCCCGCCAGCCGAAGGCAAGGCCGGAGGCACGCCAATGACGTTCCTGCAGGCCGCAGCGTTTCAATGGGTGAACCCCAAGGCCTGGTTCATGGCGCTGACGGCGATCACCGTCTATGCGCCGTCACAAAGCCTTGCCGCGATCCTGTCGGTGGCCGCGGTGTTTGCCGCGGTTAACCTGCCGTCGGTGTCCGTCTGGACCTGGATGGGCCAGCAGATCCGGCGGTATCTGACCAGTCATAATCGCCTGAGAACCTTCAACTGGACGATGGCCGCGCTTCTGGTGGCCTCGCTTGCGCTGATTCTGAAACCCGTGTCAGGTTAACAGCCGCCAGAGCGACACGATGGTTGCAAAAACCGTCGGATAGAAAGTGGCTGCAAATCCCACGGCCCTCATCGGCGGCGAAAGGTGATAGCCGACCCAGAACAGCACCCGGGCCACCCCAAGGGAGATCCCGAGCGCAATGACGGTCACCGACCCAAGCTGCATCGCAACGAATGGCCAAAGCAGGACGGCCAAAAGCATCTGCTCGCTTGTGTTGGTCAGAACCCGTTGGTCGATGTCTGCCGCCGAGCCCGGTCGAAAGGCCTCTCCGTCAATGATCTCGTCATCGAAAAATCGCCGCCCGGCCAAGCGCCCGATCACCAAAAGCAGAACAAGGCCGCCCGGAACAAACGCATAGACCAGCGCAAGATTGAGCGGAATAAAGGGCTGCGGCCCCTGCCCTGGCAGCCAAACGATCAGGATAGCCCAAATCGCGCCAATGCCCATGCCCGCAAGAATTTGTCGACGCTTCGTCATCTGACCTCACTCCACCCCTCTTCTTGGCGGAAATATCCTGGGGGAGTGCGAGGGGGCAACGCCCCCTCGCCCCGGGCGACCGGCGCAGCGGGGCGCAAATCCCTAGCCATCAGCCCCCCCGAATGAGGCGCAGGATGTCCGAAGCCGCTTCGGGGATATTCGTGCCGGGACCGAAGATCGCCTTGACCCCTGCTTTTTCAAGAAACTCATAATCCTGTTGCGGAATGACGCCGCCGCAGATCACGATGATATCGCCTGCATCCCTTTCGGCCAATGCCTCGATCAGTTTGGGTGCCAGGGTCTTGTGCCCGGCGGCCTGAGAAGAAATGCCAACCACGTGGACATCGTTGTCCACCGCATCCTGCGCGGCCTCCTCGGGCGTCTGGAACAATGGCCCGACATCCACGTCAAATCCAATGTCGGCAAAGGCCGTCGCGATCACCTTGGCGCCGCGATCATGGCCGTCCTGGCCCATCTTGACCACCAGCATGCGCGGCCTGCGGCCTTCGGTTTCCGCAAAGCTTTCGACCTCTTTCTGGATCTGCGCGAACCCTTCGTCGCCCTCATAGGCGGCTCCGTAGACGCCCGCGAGGGTCTTCACTTCGGCCCGGTGGCGTCCGAATACCTTTTCCATGGCCATTGATATTTCTCCTACTGAGGCACGTGCCCGCGCCGCCTCCACGGCTGCGGCCAAAAGGTTGCCATCGCCCGACGCGGCTTGCTCCAACGCTGCAAGAGCGGCTTCGCAAGCATCGGCATCACGGCTGGCGCGAATGTTTTCCAGTCGCGCGATCTGGGACGCGCGCACTTTGTCATTGTCGACTTCTAGGATGTCGATCGGGTCTTCCTTGTCCTTGCGGTATTTGTTGACGCCGACGATCACTTCTTCGCCACGGTCGATCATCGCCTGACGGCGCGCGGCCGATTCCTCGATCCGAAGCTTGGGCATACCGCTGGCGACGGCCTTGGTCATGCCGCCCATCTCTTCGACTTCGTCCATCAATGCCCAGGCTTTTTCAGCCAGTTCGGCGGTCAGGCTTTCAACGTAGTACGAACCAGCCAAAGGATCGACGACGTTGGTCACTCCGGTTTCCTCTTGCAAAATCAACTGGGTATTTCGCGCAATCCGGGCAGAGAAGTCTGTTGGCAGCGCAATCGCCTCGTCCAGCGCATTGGTGTGCAAAGACTGGGTCCCGCCCAAAACCGCGCTCATGGCTTCATAAGCCGTGCGGATGACATTGTTGTATGGATCCTGCTCCTGCAAGCTCACACCGGACGTCTGGCAGTGGGTCCTGAGCATCGAGGAGCGCGGGTTCTTCGGTTCGAACTCGGCCATGACCCGGCTCCACAGCAACCGCGCCGCGCGCAGCTTCGCGGCCTCCATGAAAAAGTTCATGCCGATGGCGAAAAAGAACGATAACCGCCCCGCAAAGGCGTCCACATCCATGCCGCGCGCGATGGCCGCACGCACGTATTCGCGCCCGTCTGCAAGGGTATAGGCCAGTTCCTGCACCAGGTTCGCGCCGGCTTCCTGCATGTGATAACCCGAGATCGAGATCGAGTTGAACTTCGGCATTTCGTCAGAAGTGTACTGGATAATGTCGGCCACGATCCGCATCGAAGGCTCGGGCGGATAGACATAGGTGTTGCGCACCATGAACTCTTTCAGAATGTCGTTCTGAATGGTTCCCGACAAAAGCGCCTTGTCGTGCCCTTGCTCTTCACCTGCGACAATGAAGCTGGCCAGGATCGGAATCACCGCCCCGTTCATCGTCATCGAGACCGAGACCTGATCCAGCGGAATGCCGTCAAAGAGGATCTTCATGTCCTCGACACTGTCGATGGCAACACCCGCCTTGCCGACATCACCCAACACGCGGGGATGATCGCTGTCATAGCCCCGGTGCGTGGCAAGATCGAAGGCAACCGATACCCCCTGCTGACCGGCGGCAAGGTTTCTGCGGTAAAAGGCGTTTGATTCCTCGGCTGTCGAAAACCCGGCGTATTGGCGAATGGTCCAGGGGCGACCGGCATACATCGTTGCCTTCACACCACGGGTGAACGGTGCATACCCCGGAACGCCTCCCATATGATCCAGTTGGTCGGTATCACCGCTGGAATAATGCGGCTTCACGCGGATACCTTCCAACGTGTCCCAATGGATATCGTCAATGCTTCGGCCACGAAGCTCTTTCTCGGCCAGGGCTTTCCAATCGTTCATAACAGGACCTCTTTTGGCGGTTTGGTCGCGATTTCCGGGCTCAGGGGCGCAAAACCCCTTCGATTTTCCGAAATGCGACATATATTCAAGGGGAACGGAGACAGTATGAAAAATCGTATCGCCCTGATTCTATTTGCTTTTGCAGCCGCCACGGTGGCCGCGGCACAGACACTTGCAACAGATGCAAGCACGACAGAACCATCGCCGGTGTCGGTCTGGGAGGAATCGCCCGATACGATTTTCGACGCGCGCGACGTGTCACTTGACGATTTCAAGTGGGTCGCCAGACCTGTCGTCGTCTTTGCAGACTCGCCACTGGATCCGGCATACAAGGAACAGATCGAGCTGTTGACGGCCCGGATTGACGAATTGACCAAGCGCGATGTCGTTTTGATCGTCGATACGGCTTCGGCGGAAAAATCCGACATTCGAACAAAGCTGCGCCCGCGAGGATTCATGCTGACCGTTATCAGCAAGGAGGGCCGGGTCGTTCTGCGCAAACCCTTTCCCTGGGACGTGCGCGAAATCAGCCGCTCGATCGACAAGCTCCCGATCCGAAGGCAGGAAATCCGCGAAAGCAAATCGGCTGTCGAATAGGTCATTTTGCCCCAGCCATCGTGAATGTTGCACCTTCCGGAAGCCCCGGCATCCATTCCTTCACTTGCCGTGTCAGCTCGGGCGCGAGTTCCGCATTGCGGGCATAGAACGATACGTCCGGTCCGCCCAGAAAAGCACCCGGCGCGGTCACTGAGAGAACGCCGATTTTCTGCCAGTTGGGGCCCAGATTGCAAAAAAGCCAATCGTCATAGATCATTGCCAGTTGAACGCCGTGGTTATCCGCCAGAACGTCCACCCAGGTTTTGCAGTCACCGGCTAGACGAAAGCTTAGGGCATCGCCGTTGGCCAAGCCCCAAAGGTCCAGGACATAGTTCGGGTTCTGCCAGGCGACATAGCCAATATCGTTGAGGGCAACCGGCACCTTGACGTAATCCTTCGCAAGCCGGGCCATCTGGCTTTGTTGCTGGTTAATGGCCCGCATATTGGCCATGTTGTTGTCGACATAAGGTCCATAGGTCAGAAACCCGCCGACCAATGCGACCGTCAAAACGCCGGTCTTCAGAAAATCGCTGGCCGGGCGAAGTAACAGCGCCAGAACAGCAAACGCTGAAACAACAGCATAGTTTTCGTATCGGTCCAGCCAACCGACGGATCCGAAGGCCAGATGCGCCAGTCCGGCGGCCGCTACCGCCAGTCCGATGTAGCCCGCCCGGCGGTCTTTCATCAGCGTTCCGATGGACACCACCGCCACAACCACGCACAAAGCCAACAGGTAACGTCCACCATAGGCGCTTGCGTTGTTGGCCAGGTTGGCGGAGGCCCTTGCCAGAATGCCACCACCGCCTGAACCCTGATCGGACAGTTTCGCCACCACCGAGTTGGGGAGGGCATCAAGGCCAAGCATGGTCAGAAAGCCCGCAAATACCGCGACGGGAACCGCGGCCAGGGCAATCAGGCCTGCCCCGGCCAATGGTCGGCCCAAAAGTGCAACGACACCGCCTGCGGCAAACGCCAGTGCCAAGCCCTCAATTCGGAATGCCGGGGCCAGAAATACGCCGCCCAGCAACAACCAGCCAACCCGACCGAATGTGGCGAACCGCCATAGACCCAGGACGATTGCAAGGCTCGCGGCGGTGTGCGCCATATTCTCCATGCCCGCATAGGCCGTGCCGTAAAGGCTGAGCGCAGCGGGCGCGGCAATCACCAACCAGAATGCGGCCCGTCCGATGCCTGCCTCCCGCAGGATGGTGGCCAAAAGACCGGCGGCCACGACGAGAGAAACAGCGTTCCAGAACAACGGTAACCAACGTTGCGCGCCTGACCCCGCAAATGGCGTGAGCAGAAGCGGATAGGCAGGGGATGACGCAGCAGAGGCATATTCGCCCGCGTTCACCCCATAGCCGCCAGACGCGATTCGCTCGGCCATGGCGAGGTGAATGTAGACATCGTCGAGAGGATACTCGAAAACGCCGCCATTGCCTGCCATCGCCACGGCAAGGAACCCGGCCAAGGTGACCAAGGCCGCAACAATCGCCGGGGTCACGATCCGATCTGGGTATGTCGCGTGATCCGTCACCCGGCTATGTGTCCGGACATCATTCGAACTCCATGATCACGTCATCCACCGCCAGGCTGTCGCCTGCACTGGCATTGACTTTGGACACTTTGCCCTTTTTCTCGGCGCGCAGGATATTTTCCATTTTCATCGCCTCGACCGTGCAAAGCGCCTGCCCTTCTTCGACTTCATCGCCTTCTGAAACGTCGACCTTCACAATCAGCCCCGGCATCGGGCAAAGCAGCATCATGGAGGTATCAGGCGGCGTCTTTTCCGGCATCCGCGAGGCAAGTTCGGCCTGCGGTGGCGTGCGGATGGTCACCTTCAGATCGGCGCCGCGGTATCGAATGCGGAACCCGTGGCTATAGCTTTCGGCTTTCAAAATCAGCGGCGCCCCACTGACATCCAAACGCGCAAGAAGCTGACCAGGTGTCCAATCGCTTTCCACCCGCAGGGTTTCACCGTTGTCAAACTGGACATCCGCGCCAGAATGATCCGCCGTAATGGTGACCGGGATTGATTGGCCCTGAAGCGTCACGATCCAATCGTCGCCCACATGGCGGGTGTGATTGTCCATGCGCCCGGCGATCCGGGTGCGGCGGATTTCGGCAACGCGGTTCATCGCCGCCGTTGCTGCCGCGATCCGACGCAGCGTCGGTTCGTCGTGTTCAACGCCAGCGAAACCTTCAGGGTATTCCTCTTCGATAAAGGCCGTGGTCATGTCGCCTGCGACGAACTTCGGATGGTCCATTACGGCGGCCAGAAAGGGGATGTTGTGCCCGATACCCTCGATTTCGAATGAATCGAGAGCGATGCGCATCTCCTCGATGGCGGTCGCGCGATCCGGTGCCCAGGTGCAAAGCTTGGCAATCATCGGGTCATAGAACATCGAAATCTCGCCGCCTTCATAGACGCCAGTGTCGTTGCGCACCGCGCGCGCTTCCTCTGCCACCTCTTCCGGCGGTCGATAACGGGACAGACGGCCGATCGAAGGCAGGAAGCCGCGATAGGGATCCTCGGCGTAAAGCCGCGATTCCATGGCCCAGCCGTTGATACCGATGTCGCCTTGGGTGATCGACAATTCCTCACCCGCCGCAACCCGGATCATCTGTTCGACCAGGTCAATGCCGGTGATCAGCTCGGTCACCGGGTGTTCCACCTGCAAGCGGGTGTTCATCTCAAGAAAATAGAAATTCCGTTCGCCGTCGACGATGAATTCCACCGTGCCGGCACTTGTGTAACCTACGGCAGCGGCCAGAGCGCAGGATTGTTCGCCCATGGCCTTCCGCGTGGCCTCGTCAAGGAAGGGTGACGGTGCCTCTTCGACCACCTTCTGGTTGCGACGCTGGATCGAGCATTCGCGCTCGTTCAGATAGATCGTGTTGCCATGGCTGTCGGCCAACACCTGAATTTCGATGTGGCGTGGCTGCGTGACGAATTTTTCGATGAAGATGCGGTCGTCACCGAATGAACTGGCCGCCTCGTTCTTGGATGACTGGAACCCCTCGCGCGCCTCATCGTCGCTCCAGGCGATCCGCATGCCCTTGCCACCACCACCGGCACTGGCCTTGATCATCACGGGATACCCTATTTCATTCGAGATTTTCACCGCTTCGTCGGCATCCTCGATCAATCCCATATACCCGGGCACAGTGGATACATCAGCGTCCTGGGCGATTTTCTTCGACGTGATCTTGTCGCCCATGGCTTCGATGGCACCTTTGGGCGGGCCGATGAAGGCGACGCCCTCGGCCGCCAAAGCCTCGGCAAATTTTGGGTTTTCCGAAAGGAAGCCATAGCCTGGGTGAACGGCCTCGGCACCGGTTTGACGCACCGCCTCCATCACCTTGTCGATCACGATATAGGATTGATTTGCAGGCGGCGGCCCAATGTGGACCGCTTCATCCGCCATTTTGACGTGCAAGGCGTTCTCGTCGGCGTCCGAATAAATGGCGACCGTCTTGATCCCCATCTTTTGGGCCGATTTGATGACGCGGCAGGCGATTTCCCCCCTGTTCGCGATCAGGATTTTCTTGAACATATCGTCCCCTCTCGGTTGCTCGCTTTGACGGCAGCAAAGTTCTTCACGTTGTTCCCGCGATTGATCGCAAGCGCGGGCACTTTCTTTCCGTCTAGTGTTGTTGGGTCGTGATCCATCCTCCGTGTGCCGCTTAGATCAGCCTGCTTTTTTCCGGCGGGCGACAGCGGTTGGAGGGCCTCATGACACGAAAACTCATTCTCTGCGGCGCTGCAGGGTTGGCCCGGATCCTGAGACCCGCGCTTGCGCAAGAAGACCGCATCGCGGTTCTGGAAGCCAGGGTGGCCGAACTTGACGAACGACCCAAGCTTAGCCTTGGCTTCAGCGGTCTTGTCGTCGAATCCGAGGGCGTCGCCCTTGGCCGGTCCCAGGTGGCCAACGTCTGGACATTTGGGGTTGCCTATGGGCTTTGCGAGACTGACATCGGCGCGCCGACCGACACGTGACAACTGGATACGGTCCATCTGACCGCAATCTATCAATTGCGGGAAAACACCAGTGTTGGGCTTAAGTATATCACCGGTGAACGCGATCTCTTTGAGAGGAGCAGCGTATCTGCCGACAAAGCTCAGGCGGCCGTTCAGTTCAATTTTTGAGTGGATCGGGTCGCCGTTTTTCCTGGGGATGGCGACCCTTTCGTCGATTGGCCTGGGATCAGATGTCGTCGGCCAACGCGCCGACGCCAGCACCCAGAATGGCGCCGGTGAGGCACTTGCCTTCGTCCAGCGCGTCTCCCACAACACACCCGGCAAGACCGCCGACGGCCGCGCGTTCCAAGTCGGTGCCCTGGCTGCATGCCGAAAGACCGAGGATCGCGGCGACCGCGACAAGGGATAGTTTCTTATACATAGTGTTCTGCCTCTGATTTGTCGGGGTTTTATTCCCCATGCCGTCAGAAGCCCTTTTGCGGCTTGATAGGCAATAACAAAAGCAGAGCAGCGACGAGGCTCGGCAAGTTTCGACCGAAAACCCTGGCACCTGGCCTGAGATGGCAAGCCAGGTGTGCGTTTTTCATTTGGACGGGCCCAGCCAGGGGCAATTCCCTTAGAGGTCGTCGGAAATAACGCCCGCTGCCCCACCAATGACTGCACCTTCGACACAGCGCCCGTCGACAAGGACTTCGCCCGCCACACAGCCGATGGCGGCACCAACCGCAGCACGCTCAAGGTCGGAGTTGATTTGGTCGCAGGCCGACAGGCCGACAATGGCGGCAATGAACGCGAATGATGTGGTCTTTTGCATGGCGGATTCCCTTCATGATTGTTCAGGGGGAGTGTTTCCCCACCCCAAGTCAGAGGGTTTTCTGGGCCGGGCGCAATGATATTAATCAATCCGCGCCAATGACCGGCGGCTAATTGCTGGTATCGACGAATACACGTTGGTCCGGTCAGAAAATTCTGACCAGACCGACGTGAAGGGGAAGGGTAACGGTTTTGACTTACAGAGACGCCTCGCATGCTGGAGGGGTGCGCCTCGGGGATCAGACTGCACGTGGAAAGCAGCCGGGAAAAGAAAAACTGCTTGAGCCGGTCAAAACCGGCGGTTCTTCGCCAATCCATTGAAAACAGAAGCGGTTTCATGCCACCCAAGTCCCGTCTAAGGCGTCAGGAAAGCTGGCGCGGGCACGCAATTCGTCGATAACAAGCATGCTTTCGTAGCATTTGGGGTCAAACGGGTCCTCTGCGGGGACCACTTCACGACCGAAAAGCCAGGACAGGCGGCCTGCATCAAGATTGCCCCTTTCGAAGGGCAGATTGCCGAAATGATCCCAAAGACAGGCCATGAACGCAGCATCCGCCTTGCGATCAGCAGGCTTTCTGTCCGCGAAACGCTCGCGCTCGACCAAAGGCGTTACACCTTTAGGATTTGCGCGACGGATGGTGAATTGAAAATCGGTGCCGGGAAACCGGCCGGGGAAGCCTTTGTGCTTCAGCATGACCCAACCTCCGCGAGGCGGGTCGTCGACCGGGCGCCTAAGACGCCCGGTCGATAGAAGTACTGATTAGTACTTCGACATGGGTGCTTCTTCCATGACAGGCTCTTCAACCATAACAGTCTCTTCCTGCTGAGCGCAGGCTGCGACGATGGTGAACAGGCCAAGGGCGAGAAGGGTCTTAAGTGTAGTGGACATAACTGTCTCCCGTTATTTGAAGCAGACCGGTTGGGGCCCGGCCCTAGACTTCGGTTAGAATTTCGACATGGTCTCTTCTTCCATGACCATAGTGTCGTCATGGGTTTCTTCTTGCTGCGCGCAGGCGGCAAACAGAGTGAAAAGGCCGAGAGCCAAGATAGATTTGATTGCGATCGACATGACTGTCTCCTTCGGTCCGTCAAGGCCGTTTTTTGTACTTGGCCTTTCCAAGTGTCCCGCACGCCCCGAAGAACGCACGAAGCGAAACTAACCGACCGAAATCCCATACCCGGTGTCGGACATGACTTCTCGGCGGTTAAGTGCTGATTAGCGCATTTTGGTAGAGGGTTTCCAGCCCTTCCATAATGTGCCGAATTTCTCAGGATTATGTGGCAGGAAAGCTTCATCGGCGGAATTTCGATCACAGCGGAATGTTGTCGTGTTTCTTCCAGGGATTCGTCAGCTTTTTGGTGCGTAGCGACGCAAAGGCCCGGCAGATGCGACGCCGCGTCGAATGCGGCGAAATCACCTCGTCGATGAAGCCGCGTTCAGCGGCACGGAAAGGATTGGCAAAGTTGCGTTCATATTCCGCGGTGCGTTCCGCGATTTTATCGGGATCGCCCAGTTCGGACCGATAGAGGATTTCGGTCGCGCCCCTTGCGCCCATCACCGCGATCTGCGCCGTCGGCCAGGCATAGTTGAAGTCGCCCCGAAGGTGCTTTGACGCCATGACGTCGTAGGCGCCACCATAAGCTTTTCGTGTAATAACAGTGACTTTTGGCACCGTTGCTTCGCCATAAGCGAACAAAAGCTTTGCGCCATGCTTGATCACTCCGCCATATTCCTGAGCCGTTCCGGGAAGGAAACCTGGCACGTCAACAAGCGTCAGGATCGGAATTTCAAAGGCGTCGCAAAACCGCACGAACCGCGCGGCCTTTCGCGAACTGTCAATGTCCAGAACCCCGGCCAGGACCATGGGCTGGTTGGCAACGACGCCAACCGGCTGGCCTTCAAGGCGGATGAAACCGGTGATGATGTTGCCCGCGAAATCGGCCTGAGTTTCGAAGAAATCGCCTTCGTCCGACACCTTCAGAATCAATTCCTTCATGTCGTAGGGCTGGTTCGGATTGCTGGGAATCAGCGTATCGAGGCTGGATTCCTCGCGTTCCGGATCGTCAAAAAACGGGCGCGACGGCGCCTTGTCGCGGTTGTTCAAGGGCAGAAAATCGAAAAACCGCCGGATTTCGGCCAGGGCTTCGACATCGTCGGCGAAGGCTCCGTCGGCGACCGAGCTTTTCTTGGTGTGCGTAGAAGCGCCGCCCAATTCTTCGGCTGTCACGACCTCGTTGGTGACCGTTTTTACAACGTCGGGACCGGTGACGAACATATAGGAACTGTCCTGCACCATGAAAATAAAATCGGTCATTGCCGGGCTATAGACCGCCCCGCCCGCGCACGGACCCATGATGACACTGATCTGCGGCACAACGCCCGAAGCCATGATGTTGCGCTGAAACACCTCGGCATAACCGGCCAGCGACGCCACCCCTTCCTGAATGCGGGCCCCGCCGGAATCGTTCAGCCCGATGACCGGTGCTCCGTTCTGGATCGCCATATCCATGACCTTGCAGATTTTCTGGGCGTGCGTTTCGGAAAGCGAGCCGCCAAAAACCGTGAAATCCTGGCTGAACACGTAGACCAGGCGCCCATTGATCGTGCCCCACCCGGTAACAACGCCATCGCCGGCAGGCTTGGTTTTTTCCATACCGAACTCGGTCGTCCGGTGGGTCACGAACATGTCGAGTTCTTCAAACGAGCCGTCGTCCAGCAAAAGCCCGATCCGTTCACGGGCGGTCAGCTTGCCCTTGGCGTGTTGCGCCGCCACCCGCTTCTCGCCGCCGCCCGCGCGTGCATTGGCGCGTCGTCTTTCCAACTCTGCAAGGATATCGGACATTCGGCTCTCCCGTTTTGTTCTTGCAATCCGGGTTACCCTCACTTTGCGGTTCACGGAAGCAAAACATTGAAAATTTGCAAATCCTGCGAAATTCAACGTCACACATCTGCAAATCTGCAAACTCTGTTTCACATGGACTTGTCCCGAACCCGGGCGTAGGAAACGGCAATGACAAATCGACCCGATGTCCGTTTTCTGGATCGGACAACACCCCCACATGTTCTGACCCTAGTATTGATGACCGGTCTTGGCGCCATGAACATGAGCGCCTTTTTGCCCTCGCTGCCCCGAATGACGGAATATTTCGGGACCAGTTATGGTGTCATGCAACTGTCGGTGTCGCTTTATCTGGCCGTAAACGCCGTGCTTCAGCTGATGATCGGGCCACTCAGCGACCGTTATGGACGGCGCAATCTGTCTTTGGCCTGCCTTGTTGTTTTCATCCTGTCGACCCTTGGGTGTATTTTTGCGCCAAGCGTCGAGATATTCCTTGTGTTCAGGATGTTGCAAGGTGCTGTTGCGGCGGTTTTCGTGCTGTCGCGGGCCATCGTCAGGGACATGGTGCCGCAAGACGAAGCGGCCTCGATGATCGGATATGTCACCATGGGAATGGCGCTTGTCCCGATGATCGCCCCATCCATTGGTGGCGCATTGGAGGGTGCCTTTGGCTGGCAATCCGTTTTCTGGTTCCTTGCGGTTGCCGGTGTCGGAGTACTTGCGCTTTGCTGGGTGGATTTGGGCGAAACCACGAAGGGCGGCGGCGTCCGGTTCTCACAACAGTTCAGAGAGTATCCCGAGCTTTTGGCCTCGCGCCGTTTCTGGGGCTATGTCATTTCGGCCGCATTTGCTACCGGGGCGTTTTTCGCATTTCTGGGTGGCGCGCCTTATGTCGCCTCAAATGTGTTTGGGCTGTCTTCCTTCTGGACCGGTGTCTGCCTTGGGGCACCCGCAATCGGGTATTTCACCGGCAACTACATCACTGGGCGGTTTGCGGTGCGATTTGGCGTCAACTGGATGATCCGATCTGGCGCCATTGCCGCCTCGGTCGGATTGGGGGCGGCGGCTGTCCTGACCGCGTTTGGGTTTGCGTCACCGTTCATGTTCTTTGGGGCCTGCACGTTTGTCGGACTTGGCAATGGCATGGTCATTCCGAATGCAAGTGCGGGTATGCTGTCGGTACGGCCACATCTGGCAGGCACGGCGTCGGGCCTTGGCAATGCCATCACCATCGGAGGCGGCGCCGCGCTTTCGGTACTGGCCGGGAACATGATCCAACGCGGCGGCGACAGCCTGACCCTTTTGGTCATCATGTTCGTGACCTCATTCCTGGGCCTTTTGGCGATCCTCTATGTCATCTGGAGGGAAAAGCAGATCGGCGCCACGATCTCTTGAAAAGTTTGCCAATTTGCGAAACGGTATTTGCAGATATTCAAATCTGCGAGGCGCCATGGCCACCCAGAAACTCTATGCCGGTGCGAAACTGCGCGAAACCCGCACGCGCCTTGGCCTCACGCAAAAGCTGTTTGCCGAGAAGCTGGGTGTTTCGCTGCCCTACCTCAATCAAATGGAAAACAACCATCGTCCGGTTTCGTCTGCTGTCATCCTGTCTTTGGTGCAGGAATTCGATTTCGATGTGAACGAGCTTGCCGTCGGTGAAGGTGAACGGATGGTCACCGACTTGCGCGAGGTGCTGGCCGACCCGATCTTTGCCGAAGCGGTGCCGCCCCACGTGGATTTGCGGCTGGTGGCCTCGAACGCGCCGCAGGTGGCGCGGGCTTTTTTGACCCTGCATCGCGCTTATGTTCAGGCGAACGAACGGCTGGCGTCACTGGATGCGGCCCTTGATCAGGATGGCGTCAGACCCGGTGCGTCGCCCTGGGACGAAGTGCGGGATTTCTTTCATTATTGCGACAACTATATTGATGCCGTCGACCACGCCGCCGAGCGGTTCACAAATGGCAAATCTGCCGGTCAGGCAATCCGGGACGCTTGTGACGGGCTTGGGATCCAGCGGCGTGATGCCGAAGAAGAAAGCGTAACGCGCCGGTATGACCGTGCCACACGCACCCTTTGGCTTTCGCCGACGGCTGCTGAATCAACCCGGCGCTTTCAGACGTTGCACCAGATTGCGCTGGAAACACAGGGCGATCTGATCGACGCCACACTGGATCTGGCCCGGTTTCAGTCAGACACCGCACGCGACATCGCAAAGATTGGCGTGGCGAACTATTTCGCTGGTGCCGCCCTAATGCCCTATGGTGCCTTTCTGGCCGCTGCCCGTGACACCCGTCATGACCTTGAACGTCTGGCCCGGCAATTCGGCGCATCGCTTGAGCAGGTTGCACACCGGTTATCGACGTTACAGCGGCCAGGGGCGAAAGGTGTGCCGTTTTTCTTTGTCCGGGTTGATCAGGCCGGAACGATCACCAAGCGTCATTCGGCGACGAGGTTGCAGTTCGCACGCTATGGCGGCGCCTGCCCCTTGTGGAATGTCCACCGCGCTTTCGAAACGCCGAACCGGTTCCTGCGCCAGTTGGCCGAGACCCCGGACGGCATGCGCTATCTTTGCCTGGCCCGGGAAATCTCTGTTCCAGGCACGGCGTTTCGGGCCCCGACCCGGCGCTTTGCCATCGCCCTTGGATGCGAAATCAGCCACGCCGGATCGGTGGTTTACTCGGATGGCCTGGATCTGTCGGACAGTGCTGCGTTTGAGCCAATCGGGATTTCATGTAGGATATGCGAACGGCGGAATTGTCACCAGCGTTCGGTTCCCCCTTTGGAAAGCGAACTGACGATACGCCACGACCGACGCGAAACCCTGCCCTATGAGGTTGCCGGATAGATGGTTCGATGCTGAAAACCGCGCTTTTCGTCTTTGCGACCAGTTATGTCGCCTGGTACATCGAGCGCCACGAAATCGCGGCCATTTACCCATTCGACAAGACCTATGCCTCGCCCGACGCCGCCGGCGAACCGAGGATGAGCGAGGAGACCTTTCTGACCGACGACGGCGAGCGCCTTGTCCTGTGGCGCGCCAAGGCCAAGGTTGGCCAGCCGACAGTTCTGTACTTTACCGGCAATGCGGGCGGCTTGAAGGAACGATCCGAGAGGTTTCGCCGTCTGATCGACCGTGGTTTCGGCGTTGTTGCCCCTGCCTATCGCGGGTCCAGCGGTTCAACGGGCACCCCAAACGAAATGACACTGTTGGGCGACGCCCGGGCAGTGGCCCGCGCCGAAATGTCGCCGAACCTCATCATCTATGGCGAAAGCCTGGGCGCCGCGGTCGCAATCCGGCTTGGGGCGGAAGGCATCGGTTCGAAAATTGTGCTTGAGGCCCCTTTCACCTCGATCCGGGCCCTTTTGCTGGCGCAGTACCCGGCCGAGCAGCTTGATCACCTCATCACGCAGAAATGGGAAAACCACCTTCATATTCCTGCGCTCACACAGCCGCTTCTTATCGTTCACGGCGATCGCGATCGCCTGGTGCCGATGGCCATGGGCGAACAATTGTTCGCCGCCGCCGGTTCAACAGACAAGACGTTTCTAAGGATCGACGGCAAAGGTCACAGCGGCCTTTGGACCGTCGGCATGCAATCCAGGCTGTTCGCGTTTCTGAACCGCGACTAGGCGCGCAATGCCCGCAAACTGACCTCTTCGACAGATTGACGGATAAGTGCCAGGCAATCCGGATTCGAGAACCGGTGATCGGCGCCCTTGACCAAGGTCAACCGCATGTCGGGTCCGGTCGCGTGGTCCAGCAGCCGGGTGGCGGTCTCTGTGGAAACCGCCGTGTCGTCGGTGCCTTGAAGGAACCGTGTCGGGAATGGCAAAGGCAGAGGGTCACGCATTACCAGGCGCGTTCGGCCCTCTTCGATCAGCCGCCTGGTGATGATGTAAGGTTCGTCCGAGTATTCAGACGGCAGGGCGATCTGCCCTTCGCGTTCCAGTTCCGCTTTTTGACTGTCGTCGAACGTGGCCCAATAGCCGTCCTCGGTGAAATCCGGCGCTGCGGCGATGGTCACGAGGCCAGCGAGCGTTTGCGGCATCTCACGGGCCAGCAACAATGCAATCCAGCCGCCCATGGATGACCCCACAAGGATCTGGCGACCGCGCGTCAGCCCGGATATGATCGCGGCAGCATCCTCGGCCCAGTCCCCGATGGCACCTTCCAGGAAATCACCCGAAGATTGCCCATGCCCGGAATAATCGAACCGCAAGAAAGCGCGGCCGTTTTCCTTGGCCCAGGCTTCGAGATCAAGCGCCTTGGTACCCTCCTTGTCCGACTGAAAACCGCCCATGAAGACCACACCCGGTCCATCGCCCTCGGTTTGGTCATAGGCGATCTGGCGGACGTCATGGTGAAAGGTGCCGGACATGGGGTCTCCTCTTTTTGGCAAAGGCTAGACTATCGAACGCCGGGTGCAATCGGTGCTTTTTTGTTAACCTCGCGTTGACAGTCACCGGCACTTATATCATCTGACACCGACCATAACCCGCAACCGGGCGTTCCGTGGGCGCCAAACTGACGAGGAGCACGAGCCTGATGGCCCAGATTTCCCTTACTTTTCCCGATGGCAATGCACGTGATTTCGCGGCCGGCATCACGCCTGCCGAAGTGGCGGCCGATATTTCAACATCGCTTGGGAAAAAGGCGATCAGCGCGACGGTTGACGGCGACCATTGGGATCTTGCCTGGCCGATCGACACGGATGCCTCGATTGCCATTCATACGATGAAGGACGATGCGCCAGCGCTTGAGCTGATCCGCCATGATCTGGCGCATATCATGGCGCGCGCGGTGCAAGAGATCTGGCCCGACGTGAAAGTGACGATCGGCCCGGTGATCGAACATGGGTGGTATTATGATTTCGACCGCCAAGAGCCGTTCACGCCCGAAGACCTGGGCGCCATCGAAGCCAAGATGAAGGAAATCATCAACGCCCGCGACCCGATCCGCACCGAGGTCTGGGCGCGTGAGCGTGCGCTTCAACATTACCGGGACAACGGCGAAGACTATAAAGTCGAGCTGGTCGAGGCGATACCCGGCAATGATCCCATCCGCATGTACTGGCACGGTGACTGGCAGGATCTGTGTCGTGGACCGCACCTTCAGCACACCGGCCAAGTTCCGGCCGATGCCTTCAAACTCATGAGCGTGGCCGGCGCCTATTGGCGTGGCGACAGCAACCGGGCGATGCTTCAGCGCATCTATGGTGTGGCGTTCAAGAACCGCGACGATCTGAAGAAACACCTGACCATGCTGGAAGAGGCCGCCAAGCGTGACCATCGTCGGTTGGGACGCGAGATGAACCTCTATCACATGCAGGAAGAGGCGCCGGGCCAGATATTCTGGCACCCGAACGGCTGGACCTTGTATGTCACGCTCCAGGATTTCATGCGACGGCAGCAGCGGGCTGGTGGATACCAGGAAATCAACACGCCCCAGGTCCTGAACCGGACTTTCTGGGAAAAGTCGGGACATTGGGAAAACTACGGCGACCACATGTTTGTGGTCGAGGTGGAAGAGGAACACGCCAAGGAAAAGGCCATCAACGCCCTGAAGCCGATGAATTGCCCCTGCCATGTTCAGGTCTTCAATCAGGGCATTCGCAGTTACCGCGAATTGCCCTTGCGTCTGGCCGAGTTTGGATCGTGTTCACGCTATGAACCTTCAGGCGCGCTTCATGGGTTGATGCGGGTTCGCGGTTTCACGCAGGACGACGGGCATATCTTCTGCACCGCCGAGCAGATCGAATCCGAGTGTGTGCGGTTCGTTAATTATCTGGACGGAGTGTATCGCGATCTTGGATTTGAAACCTTCGACATCAAATTCGCAACCCGGCCCGAAAAACGGGTCGGCGCCGACGAGGTTTGGGATCATGCCGAAACGGCGTTGGAGAATGCGGTCAAGGCCACCGGGCGCCCATACGAATTGGAGCCGGGGGACGGCGCTTTTTATGGCCCGAAGCTGGATTTCTATCTGACCGATGCGATTGGCCGCGTCTGGCAGTGCGGGACGTTTCAAGTCGACCCCAACCTTCCGGAACGTCTGGGCGCGGAATACGTTGGCGATGACGGCTCCAAGCATCGGCCCTTCATGCTCCATCGGGCGTGCCTTGGCAGCTTTGAACGCTTTCTGGGCATTCTGATCGAAAACCACGCAGGGCGGTTTCCCTTGTGGCTGGCGCCCCGGCAAGTTGTCGTCGCCGCGATCACCTCGGACTCTGATGCCCAGGTCGAAGCAATCGTTGAAACCCTGTGCGATGCCGGTGTCAGGGCCGAAGCCGACATCCGGAACGAGAAGATCAATTATAAGATCCGCGAACACTCCGTGGCCAAGGTTCCCGTGATCCTGGCCATCGGGCAGCGCGAGGTTGATGAAGGCACAGCGACGGTCAGGCGATTGGGCAATAAGGCGACCGAGACAGTGCCCCTTGAGACGATCATCAAGGATCTGACCGCAGAAGCGACACCGCCCGATCTGCGATGAGGCATGCAGGCGAGCGGCCGCCTTTTGTCCGCGCTGACGCCCTTGCGAATTACCGGAAGACCGCCGACCGGGGGCCCTAGTATCAGGCCGCTGGCGCGTTTGGCATGTTCGAGTAAGTCACGTCTTCCAGCCAGTCCAGTGCAGGGCGGGGGTGCCCGAACAGGTATCCCTGCCCTTTCCTGCATCCAAGCTCTGACAGCAGTCTTGCCTGGCTCTGACGCTCGATCCCACCAATCAACACCTCAAGCCCCAGTCGCTCTGCAAGGCCCAGAACTGCCGTCAGGATGATCCGCGCCTCCTCGCTCTGGTCGGTTCGGTCGACCAAGGAGCGTTCGATATTGATTTGATCCGCTGGCAGATCGCGCAAGTGGGAAAGCGAGGCGTATCCGCTTCCGAAGTCGTCGATGGCAACCTTACAGCCGAATTCCTTCAACCGGATGAGCGAGGGACAACAGCCATGGGCGGACTCCAACGAAACGGTTTCGGTGATTTCGACGGTCAGCAATTCAGGCGGCATTTTGTGGCGACGAAGGCAATCCGCCACGAAATCCGCGCCGCTTTCCCGCCGCAGATGCAAGGCCGACATGTTGACACTGAGCGAAAACGCGGTCTTCCGGCGACGGTTCCAGTCGGCAACAATCTCGATTGCGCGATCCATCATATAGCGATCAAGATCAATTACCTGCCCAGTCTCTTCGGCCGTGGCGACCAAATCCACGGCAGGCACATAATCACCGCCGCGCGACCAACGCACCAATGCTTCGAACCCGAAGATTGTTCCGTCGTCAAGATTGACGCGCGGCTGCAAAAAAACCTCCAATTCGCGATTGCGCAATGCACCAGGCAATTCTTCCACCATGGCATCACGGTCAACGTACTTCGCTTCAAGCGACGTGTCATAGACCCGAAACAATTGCCCGCTTGAACGGGCGGCGAACAAAGTGAATTTGCCCATGCGCAGGATGTCGTCGTATCCGATCCGTTCCGAGTCATTCAACTGCGAGATGTCCACCGCGCCAATCCAAACACGAGGTGTCAGGGTTTCGCCGCCCTTTGAAACGGGGGCGGCGCAGATCGCGGATAACCGCTCGCAGAAATCCGCCAGTTCGCCACCCCTGACGCGTGGCAACAAGACACCAAATCTGTCGCCCCCCACGCGCGCCGCAAATCCGCCAGCTTCTTCCGCCATCGCCCGGATGCGGTGCGCCAGTTCCTTGATCAAGGCGTCTGCAAATGCCCGGCCACGGCGTGTGTTGACCTCTCTTGTGCCAGCGATGTCGACAAAGATGATCGCTGCATCACATCCGGCGGTCATCGTCACGGTGACCTTGTCCTGAAATCTTGTCGCGTTCGCGATTCCGGTCATTGGATCGAAAGACAAAGATGCGGCCCAGGGCGCGGCGACACTGCGCCGCCTTCGAAGCACTGCAATGGTGCGGCGATGCAAAAGCAACAACGCGATACATCCCCCCGAGGTCGCCGTCAGGGCCAGTGATCGCCAATCAAACCCGACACTGGCGGAGAATTCCATCAAAGCCCGAGCCAAAACAGCGGACAACGCGGCAATGGCAACGACCATCACACGTATGGAAACAAGAACACGAGACAGGGCGATAACATCCTTATGCACGTTCGATTTGCGCTTAACACCTTGGGCTTAGGCGAACGGTGCTAAGGATCGGTGAAGCAATACACCCTTTTGTTTCAATTTCTAACGACCGCGTTAAACACGGAGCCGTGAATGGAATGTCATGACGATTTCAGCTTTCTATGTGCCAGCCGCCAATTTGGTGGCGATGAATTTTGTTTGCTACAAACACGAGGACTGAACCTGATGTCGAACAAGACCAAAACCCTTGCCGTTGCAGGCGCTGTTGCTGCTGCTCTTTCCGCCACCATGACTGTTCCGGCTCACGCCCAGGCAAAAGAGAAATGCTTTGGCGTGTCTCTGGCCGGCAAGAACGACTGTGCCGCCGGCCCGGGCACCACTTGCGCCGGAACATCGACCGTGGATTACCAGGGCAATGCCTGGACCCTGGTCGACGCTGGCACGTGCGCGGAAATCGAATTGCCCGAAATGGCTGATGGATCGGCTCGCATGGGTTCGCTCGAAGCGATCGAGCGCGACCTGCCTCAGGGCTAAATCCCTGTCTTTTTAGTGGCGCCTCCGTTATCCTCGGGGGCGCCATTTTTATGAGGCCCGCCTGATGCTGGATGCGTCCAACCACCAATTTGACCGCCTGCCAAACAAGCCTGGCGTGGGGTACAAACCGCAGCATTTCACTGCCATCACAGAGAACGCCGGTGCGGTTGAGTGGCTTGAAATTCATGCGGAAAACTACATGGGCGACGGCGGTCGGCCAATTGCGCAGCTGCGCCATCTTGCCGAGCGATTCGCGTTCTCGGTCCATGGCGTTGGCCTGTCCATCGGGGGCGAGGGCCCACTTGACCCCGACCATCTGGCGCGTTTGAAACACCTGGTCGGCTGGCTCAATCCGGCCAGCTTTTCTGAACACCTGGCCTGGTCGACCCACGAGTCGGCGTTTCTGAACGACCTTTTGCCCCTGCCCTATACCGAATCGACACTGGCCCGCGTTGCGGACCATATCGACGAGTTGCAGGACACAGTCGGGCGACAAATGCTGCTGGAAAACCCGTCGTCTTACCTTGCCTTCGAAGAGAGCACTCTGGACGAGACCGAGTTCTTGCGGGAGGTGGCAGATCGCACTGGCTGCGGGCTGCTTTTGGATGTGAACAACGTTTTTGTCAGCGCCACCAATCTCGACACCGATCCAAGGTCGTATATCGACGCCTTTCCCCTTGATCTGGTTCAGGAAATTCACCTTGGCGGCCATGATGAAGACAAAGACGATCACGGTGCCCCCTTGCTGATCGACAGCCATGGCCGCGAGATTGCCGACCCGGTTTGGGCGCTTTTCGAATATACCATCCGCCGAGGTGGCGCGCGTCCAACCCTGATAGAATGGGATAACGATGTGCCCGAATGGCCCATGCTTGAGGCCGAAGCGCAACGCGCCGCGACCATGCTGGAGACAGCAATCACATGAGCGTCACCCAGACCCCGTTTCGCGTGGCCGTGCTTGATCCTGATGCCGAACGCCCGTCTGGCCTGAAAGACGGACAGGGCCGTGCTGCCGGACGACGTTTTGACGTCTATCGCAACAATGTCGCGGTTTCGCTGTCCGAAGCGCTGGAAGCGGCGTTTCCCGTCATCCGTAAGCTGGTTGGTGAGGAAAATTTCAAGATTTTGGCGTCGGCGTTTCTGCGGGCCCACCCGCCATGCACGCCGCTGATGATGTTCTATGGCGCTGAAATGCCTGAGTTTTTGGGTGACTTTGGCCCAACTAGGGGCACCGGATACCTTTCGGATGTGGCGCGGCTGGAATTGGCCTTGCGCGAAAGCTATCACGCGGCAGACGCCGATCCGGTGGACCCGACGGCGCTACAGGCGCTTCCTGCAGAAGACCTGATGCAAAGCACGATCACCCTTGCCCCTTCTGTCAGAGTGATCCGTTCCGAATGGCCGGTCTATTCGATCTGGCGCTACAATACCGAGGCTGATGCACCAAAGCCCGTCATGGCTGCCGAAGACGTATTGATTGCGCGCCCCGAGCTTGACCCGGCCCCACATCTGCTACCTTCTGGTGGTGGCACTTTCGTGGCCGCCTTGTCGGATGGCCAGCTTTTCGGGGCGGCGGTCGAAATCGCCACAAATGCAAGCGAAACCTTCGATCTTGGCGCCGTTCTGGCACTGTTGATCGAAACCGAAGCCATGACCAAGATCGGAGATTAATTCCACATGATCCGCGCCTTTTTGAACCTGCCCAACCGTCTGATTGCCTGGGTCGAACCCGCTTCGGTGCCTGTCCTGACGACGCTTGCCCGACTGGTATTCGCTGCCGTTTTGCTGATGTACTTCTGGAATTCCGGCCTGACCAAGCTGCCCGAAGGCATGAAGACGTTTCTGGACGGCGGCGATATCGGTCTGGTGGATGCCCTGAAAAGCCTTTTGTCACCGACATTTAACGCGTTTGGCCAGATCTTTCCCAAAGGGGCGGAAGCAGCCAGCTATGACATCACCCAAGCCACCCAGTTTCAGAAGATCGTCATTGTCGCCGGTACATTGGCCGAGTTCATTCTGCCGGCGCTTGTGGTCATCGGGCTTTGGACACGGGCGGCCGCTTTGGGCATGGTCGTCTTCGTGGTGGTCCAAAGCCTGACCGACATTTACGGGCACGGCGGCGAACCTGGCGCCTGGTTCGACAAAGCGTCGGATGCATTGATCCTGGACCAACGCGCCTTCTGGGTATTTCTGCTTCTTTACCTGGTTTTCCGCGGCGGCGGCCCGATTTCACTCGACCGTTTCCTGGCGCCTTACGAGCCCGTCTACGAAGACTATTAGGCGGTCAGAAGTGTGCCTTTTCCTCGTCCGGGCGACCGGCGGCAACCGCCAGAACACCGGCGAGGCCACACATTGAAGCCGGGAAAATCGCGAAGAAACCGGTAAAAGTCGTATATATTGCGGCCGCGGCCACAATCAGCAACAGTCCACCCCACAGGGCGCGATAGCGCGCCATACCGGCACCGGCAATCGCAAGCAGTGGAGCAACGACACTCATCGCACGCAACAGGGCCGGATTGTCGGGAACGGGTACGAACTCGCCCAACTCCTGCCAGCGATCCAATGCTTCGGTATAGCTGAAACTGACGATGCCCATGATGAGGGCAAGGATCCCGCCAATCATACCAAGGGCGGTGGCTGCGTTACGCATTTTGTCACTCCTCTCACACTGGGTTCTATCTAAAGTCCCCAGCAGGATTATCCAAGGTGTCGATCCTTTGCCGTCTTGTCCCATCCCAGTGTCAATGCACCGCCATCTTCAATCACAGGACGTTTCATCAGTGTGGGATGACGCGCGATCAATGTTTCAGGGGTGCCGATCCGTTCCGCTTCCGAGAGGTTGCGCCATGTCGTTGAACGGCGGTTGACCAGTGCGCCACTAAATTCCGCGACAAACCTTGCCAGTTGGTCCTGAGACAGGGGGTTTTTTCGAACATCCTGAAATACGACTGTTCTTCCAGAGTTTTCGATCTGCTTTCTGGCTAGTCGGCAAGTATCACAGGTCGTCAATCCATAAAGTGTAAGCATCACCTGCCTCGCATGAATCATTGAGGTTTTCCTTGTGTTTTTCGGAAAATTCCCCAGACTTCTATCCGCAACAGACGTCAAACCGGCTGCCGTTTCAACGGCATTCTTACGATTTTTGCTGCAAGAAAGGACCTTCGGGACGCTCCCGAAGGGAAGACGACAAAGGAAACTTCCTCATGCCTACTGGCACCGTAAAATGGTTCAACACAACAAAGGGTTATGGATTTATCGCTCCCGATGACGGGGGCAAGGACATCTTTGTTCACATCTCGGCGGTCGAACAGGCTGGCCTGACCGGGTTGGCCGACAATCAGAAAATAGAGTACGAACTGGTCGAAGGCCGCGATGGACGGCAATCGGCAGGCGAGTTGAAGGCCACCTGACAACTTGGGCCGGCAACGACCGGCCCTTTTGCCCCCACTGTTTGGTCAGCCTTCCGGGTCGACCGTCAGAAGGGGCCGCGGTTTCAGCGCCTCACTTGCGCCGCATGTCATCTCGACTGTCTGGAAGCCTTCCACCGAGACTCGTCGTGACATTTCACCTGAGAGCGTGCGCGCGGTCACGGTCCATGCGCCATCCGGGACCCGCAACAGAAGTGGTTTGCCAACTTCGCAGCGCCCCACCTCCATATCGTCAAGAAAGATAACCGGAATGGTGGCCACGGTCGTGACCGGACCCGCCTCGGAAGGCCGTGTGATCAATATTTCATTCCCGGGGACGTCGCCCTGTCCAATCATGGTTGGGTCGGCGTCCGTGGCCGTAGGGCCAACCTGCACCGCGGCGGCACATCCTGAAAGCAGCAATGGGAGCAAAATACGCATGCGGGCGACACTATCACCGTGATCTGGCGGATGGTAGAGCGTGATGTCAAAGTTGCGACCAACGCACTGTTGCAGCGGTTTTCCTGAAGATCCCAGATCAGTCAATTTGCCCAAAGGTTGTTCGACGCTAAGGCATCACTCAACCTGGTTCGAAGTCAGTCGACTGTTTCATGCAAACGTCGTCACCACCCGTCGCACAGAGGTACAGCGCTGCAACTTGGTCATCGTCGAGGCTTGAATACGGGTATCCGGCAAACCCATTTCGTGGCGGACCAATTTTAGAGCTGCAACAAGCTGGTTGCGCGGCATCGCTATTTCGATGTCACGATACTCTATCTCCTCGGTCTCAAAGTTCATTTCATTGAGCGTGCCGCTCAGAGTCCCAACGCATGGAGGGATCAGGGCTGACAAGTAAGGAAACCAGTCGTGCTAACGAAGCAGGCCGCCGAGTTTCGCGGACAAGATGCATCCGCGTCTGCAGCTGGAAGGTGTTTATACCCAACTCATCCGCGAAAAAGGCCGCGATCTCACCCAAATCGTCCTTGTTGTGCTTGCCGATGGTGCAGGACAAGCCCACGCGCACGCCCGCGTCGCGATAGCGCTTGAGCGATGAGACGATTTTGTCGAAGGACCCGCCACCGTTCAGCAAGGGCCGGGACGCGTCGTTGTGCTGTTGCAGTCCGTCCAGCGACAGCCCGACCGTGACATCATTCTGGACGAAGATCTCGGTGATCTTGGGGTCGTAGATCAGCCCGTTAGTGAAGCACAGAATCTCCAATGGCTGTGTCTGCCCTTCCCAGCGCATCTGGCGCAGCCGCGGCACCACATGCGCCACGGTCAGACGGTTCAGCAACGGCTCGCCGCCATAGATGGTGGTCTTGGCGAAGGGCTGTCGGTGACGCTCGAGGCTCTGGCGAAAGACTTCAACCGCGCGGTCGGCGGTCTCAGGTGTCATCTTAGTGCTGGCATTGGTCTTCTCGGGATCCTGCGCGACTTTGCGCGTCTGCTCGTCAGCCTCCACCACGCAATAGCGGCAGGCCATGTTGCAGGTCTGGACCATTAGCAGCCACAAGCTGAAGAACCCCTTGATCGGGGGCGCCGACACGTGGTCGAGCGCAGACCGGTCGAAGTCCTCGGGCACGAGAAATCTACGTTGGATCAGATCGTTCAGCAGCTCCGGAGGGATCATTTCGTACCGGCGCTGGTCCAGCACCTCCTCCAGCGCCTCGGGAATGAAAGACACCTCGTGTCCGAACGGATGATACAGCGCAAGCACCCCGTCGGCGACCTTGTGGCGGTGGACATAGCCCGACAGCCCAAGGGTTCTGACATCCATGGCAGGGGCGCGTTTTTCGACCAATACGTTCATTCAAGCACCTCTTTCAGCTGGAATAGGGGGCGGCCGCATCACTGCGGCCGCGCGGCCATGGCCGATGACATCATCATCATGCGCGGATCGTAGGCGAAGCTGCTCGTGTCAAAGCCACCCTGGGTTCCGGCCGAAAGCGCCTCCATGTAGCCGGCGGACGTGCAGCCGTATTTGATCGCCATCTCGGTTGCGAATGCCGCCATTCCACTATTGCCGGCGCCATACTTTCCGATTCCCGTGCAGAGATACGGCATTTCCATAGCGCCCTGCATGTCCGCGCCCCACCCAGCGACCGAGGTGCAGGCGTACTTGATCGCGGGCTCGACCATCCCGCCCGCGACCGAGGTGCAGGCGTATTTGATCGCGGCCCCGTACATGTCCGGCATGCCGCCTGCGACCGACGTGCAGGCATACTTGATAGCCGCCGCATCCCCGAAACCGGCGCCCGCCACCGAGGTGCAGGCGTATTTCAGGCCGACCATGTCCATGCCGCCCGCAACGGATGTACATGCGTATTTGATTGCGGCGGCGTCCATGCCGGCACCAGCGACCGAGGTGCAGGCGTACTTGATGGCAGGTTCAGCGAAACCGGCGTAGTAGGGATTCATATAGGGGAATGGACCATACATCGCTCAACCTCCTATTGGCGCTGGCTCTCGTTCAACCTAAACATGAGTCGGCTCGAAGATTTCTGCGCCTGAGCAGATTCCCCGATCCTCTGCGCAGAACAGGCGCGGACATCACCGGGCCGCAGCCTGTGCAGTTATAGGCGCTCCCGCCGAAAGGGCTGAGTTCGCCAGCATCGTCGCAAGGGCCCGCGTGGCCCAGTCGTTACAAAAGTTAGAACCAATATACTATCGGAGTTTCTGATCTTTCTCCGGCGAAAGGAAGAAGACGCAGCCCACTTAGGAGTGTGGCGAGATCGATCGTAGAAGAACTCGGTCTCTAGTCGGCCAGGCCCAACCGAGTGGTCCGGTTTCAGTCCTCGTGCATGATCGGTCTTGGCGCTACAGCCGGGGGTGGCCGGCAAATCAGTTCCGGATGGCGAAGCCGGCCACTAAACGACCTCCGGGGCCGGGGCCGATAGCCAAGCGAAGAGTGCGGGCGCTGGATATTCCAATGCCCGCGCCACCTGTCAATGACAGTCTTCGCATCGGCCAGGCTGTAGAAGATCTTGCCGTCGAGCAGCTCGTCGCGGGGCTTGGCGTTGAAGCTCTCGCGGTGGCCGTCCTCCCAAGGGCTGCAGGGCTCGATATGCGCGGTCGTCGCGCCGACGGCGGCAATCCAGTCCCGCACCGCCTTCGCCACGAACTCCGGATCGTCGTCGGACCTGATTAAATCCGGCACGCCGCGCAGGATGAACAAGACAGACAGGACGTTGATGACGTCGGTAGATCGGAGTTTCTGATCGACCCGGATCAGCTCAACTCTAAATCGACAACACCCAGCGCACCGCTTACCAGATCGATAATTCCAGGTCCACCTCCGTCTCGATTCCTCACGGCCACCACACGACCTCGGAAAC
>JABDJO010000011.1 GCA_013002465.1 Silicimonas sp.
CCCCCCCCCCCCCCCCCCCCCCCCCCCCCCCCCCCCCCCCCCCCCCCCCCCCCCCCCCCCCCCCCCCCCCCCCCCCCCCCCCCCCCCCGGTCGCCTCCGCCAGGAGGCGAAACCTCAAACCGTCACGCCGGTTCCAATCGGGCAACTGACGCCGGTGCCGCCGACCCCGCAATACCCGCCGGGGTTCTTGGCCAGGTACTGCTGGTGATAGTCTTCGGCAAAATAGAACGATGGCGCCTGCAGGATCTCGGTCGTGACCTTGCCATAACCGGCGTCATCCAGCCGGTCTTCGAACATCGCCTTCGAGCTTTCTGCGGCCGATTTCTGGACATCGTTCGTCCAATAGATGCCCGAGCGGTATTGCGTGCCGACATCGTTGCCCTGGCGCATGCCTTGGGTTGGATCGTGGCCCTCCCAGAACACACGCAAAAGATCCTCATAGGACACCACCTCGGAGTCATAGACGACGCGCACCAGTTCGTTATGGCCAGTCTGGCCCGAGCAGACCTCCTGATAGGTCGGGTTGGGCGAGTGGCCCGCACCATAGCCGACCATGGTCAGATAAACGCCTTCAAGCTTCCAGAACATCCGTTCGACGCCCCAGAAACACCCCATGCCGAAGATCGCCACCTCAAAACCCTCGGGCACATCCGCCGTCAGGGGCCGATCAAGGACGAAATGGGTGTCGGCCGTGGGAATCGGGCTGTCGCGGCCCGGAAGGGCGTCGGAGTCCGACACCATCTCGGTGTTTTTTCTGAATATCTGGAACATGGGTATCCTCCGTTCTTGATGAGGAATATGGGCGCTGCGGCACCGGAAACCAAGCGACCCTGATCTCACATCGCCGCGAGACTACTCGGCGGGGACATGGCGGGGGCGTGAAAAGATCGTCTCGCGCCCTTTTTCGGGGTGGCGCGGGATCATCAGGGCAAGGCCAAGCGACATGCCGGCCATGGCCGAGGCCAATCCAAAGACGGCGCCCGGCGAGGTGATCCAGAGATACCCCAGCAGGGCCGGCAGAAAGACCGCCGCGATATGGCTGATCGTGAACGCCACGGCGGCCGTGGGTGCGATGTCGGCGGGATCGGCGATCTTCTGAAAATAGGTCTTCAGGGCGAAGGCCAGAGCAAAGAAAAGGTGATCCAAAACGTAAAGCGAGGCCGCCAGCACAACGCCCCAGCCAAAGAAATATATGCCGCCATAGGCCAGAAAGACCGCAATCAGGCCGGTGTACTCGAATATCAGCGCATTGCGTTCGCCCCAATGGTGCACGGCCCGGCCCATCATCGGGGCAAAGATCATGTTGGCCACAAAGTTGATCAGGAAAAGCGCCGTCACCTCGTGAACCTCGAACCCGAAGCGCTCGACCATCATAAACGCAGCGAAGACAAGGAAGATCTGACGGCGGGCGCCCGACATGAACTGAAGCGCATAGTACAGCCAATAGCGTCGCCGCAGCACCATTTTCTTGGTCTGAAGCTCGCCTTCGAACTGCGGAAACATGACCGCGCAATAGATCGCGATGGCCATGCAGGCCCCGCCCGCGATCATGTAGACGGTGTTGTAGGTCAGATCGAACAAATCCCAGGTCGCCACCAGCAATCCATAGGACAACAGCGAGGCCCCCGACCCAACGGCCACAAGCCAGCCCATCATCCGGGGCGCCTTGTCCTTTGGCAACCACTGTAATTGCAGGGACTGGTTCACGGTTTCATAGTAGTGAAACCCGATCGACGACACGACCGTCACCAGCATCAGCCAGCCAAAGCTGGGGTACCAGGCGGTGACGGCGGTCGCCAGGCCCAGCATCAAAAGCGACACCACCGCCAGCACCTGTTCGCGCATGAAAATGATGACGAAGATCACGCCTATGGCCAGGAACCCCGGAACTTCGCGTACCGAATGCAACCAGCCGATTTCAACGCCGGTGAAGTTTGCCCGCTCGATGACGAAATTGTTCAAAAGCGCCGACCAGGTCGCGAACGCCAGCGGCATGGCAGCCGACATCAGGATCAAAAGCATCGCGGGCGAGCGCCAGAACGGCAGCGACCGGGCTGTCTGGAGATCGACGATGGCCATCCAGTTGCCCTACGCCTTTCCTTGGGCGATGGAAAGTGCGTGATCTATGGCTTGCCCGTCAGCATCCTGTTGAGTGAGCCGTCCTTTGCGACCAGGGCACGGTACAACGCACCGCTGACATGAAGGATGATGCAGAGGATCAGAAGCCTGCCCAGGATACCGTGCAGGGCAAAGCCCAGGGTCTCCCATGTTTCGGAAGCAGGGGCGATGGCGGGCAAGGTCCAGCGGTTGAAGATCACGGTGTCGATCCCCGTGGCCGAGCTTGCGATCCATCCCGATAACGGCATGGCGAACAAGAGGGCATAGAACGACAGATGCACCGTTCGCGCCAGCCGGTCCTGCCAGGCCAGGCCATGGGACATGGGCCGGGGCGGCGGGCTGATCCTGTGCCACGTCAGCCGGATAAGGATCAGAACCAACAATGTGACGCCGAGGGACTTGTGGTATCCGAAGTATTTCAGCGAGGCGAGCGAGACCTCCATGTTTGCGATCCAAAGGCCCAGGGGAAGCGTCATCAACACCAGAAGCGCCATTAGCCAGTGCAGTACGCGCGTGACCCAGCCGAAGCCGTCGGGATCGTTCCGGGCTGCCATCCCTATTCGTCCAGCTCGATACGGGCCAGGATCGACAATCGCACCTCGTCACCGGCAAGATCGGCCCAACCGTCGGCACCGAAGGCCTTGCGCGACAGGCTGCCGGTCAGAAGGATCGACATGCGGCGGCGGTCGCCGGGTTCGGTGCCGCGTTGGCGGAAAAGCTGGGCGTCGAAGACCACCGGGCGGGTGACCCCGCGCACGGTCAGATCGCCAAGAATTTTCGCCCCGTTACCAGCGCGTTGGATACTTGTGCTGGCAAATGTGATCTGGGGAAACCGGTCGGCCCAAAGCACCTTTCGGCTTTTCATGCCCTGGCTGGCAAAGGGAAACCCGGCGCGCGCCTGTGTCACGTCGACCGCCACGCTGACCCTGCTGTTTTCGATCCGGTTGAAATCGACGACGATATCGGCGTTTGCAACCGGCATCTGTCCCTTGATTTCGTCGCGCCCGAGAAACCAGGAAAACCCGACGCGGCTATCGTCCTTGTTCAGGGTATAGGCAAGGGGGGCCGCTGTCGCGGTGGTCGCGGCGAAAAGGGTCAGGATAATCCAGAAGATACGTCTCATTCACTGGACCCTAGCCCGTTTCGTTGAACACCCAACACAAATCTTTGTGCCGTCTTGCGCCGGGTTTGGGGCACATGCACGCGGTCAGTAGAAACTTTGCGGATCAATGTCGATGGAAAGCCTCAGATTGTTAGGCAATTTCACCTGGCTGACCCAGGCCGCCAGGGCTGGTTGAAGGGGCGCGTTCTTGTCAGCCTTGACCAGAAGCCGGACCCTGTGTCGGCCACGGATCCGCGCAATGGGGGCGGCGGCGGGGCCATAGACCTGGGCCCCGATCCGGCGCAGGGGGTCGGTGCGGGCGGCAAGGGCCTTGCCGACATCGAAGACCTGCTGGACATCGGGCGAGGACAGGACGATCCCCGCCATCCGGCCATAGGGCGGCACACCGGATTGGCGGCGTTCGGCGGCTTCGGCGCGCCAGAAATCCTCTTCGTCGCCCGACAGGATCGCCCGGATGACCGGGTGCTCGGGCTGATAAGTCTGCAACAGGGCCAGCCCCGGCTTTTCGGCCCGCCCTGCCCGGCCCGCGACCTGGCGCATCAGTTGGAACGTGCGTTCGGCGGCGCGCAGATCGGAGCCTTGCAGGCCAAGATCGGCGTCGATCACCCCCACAAGTGTCAGATGGGGAAAGTTGTGCCCCTTGGCGACGATCTGGGTGCCGATGATGATGTCCGCCGCCCCTGCCGCGATTTCCTCGATCTGAGCCTTCAAGGCGCGGGCCGAGCCAAATAGATCAGACGACAGAACCGCGATGCGGGCGTCGGGGAACAGGGCCACGACCTCTTCCCCCAGCCGTTCGACACCGGGGCCGACGGGGGCCAGCCGATCTTCGGCTTCGCAGGAGGGGCAGGTCTTTGGCATCGGTTTCGTTTCGCCGCATTGGTGGCACATGAGGCGTTTCTGGAACCGGTGTTCGACCATTCGCGCATCGCATTGGTCGCAGCCCACCTGGTGGCCGCAGGCCCGACAAATGGTGACGGGGGCGTACCCGCGACGATTGAGGAAGATCAGGGATTGTTCGCCCGCCTCGATCCGCGCCGTGATTTCGCGCCGGAGGGTTTCAGAGATCCAGCGGTTCGAGGGAAGCTGTTCGGCGCGCATGTCGATGGCGCGCATATCGGGCATGACGGCTTCGCCGAACCGGGTGGTCAGGGTAAGGCGGGTGTATTTGCCCGCTTCGACATTGGCCCAGCTTTCCAGCGATGGCGTGGCCGACGCGAGGACGACCTGGGACTTGTTGATCGAGGCCCGCAGAACTGCCATGTCGCGGGCGTTGTAAAGAACGCCGTCCTCTTGTTTGTAGGATGTGTCGTGTTCTTCATCGACGACGATCAGACCGATATCGGCATAGGGAAGAAACAGCGCCGAACGGGCCCCGACGACAAGCTGGGCGTTGTTTTCAGACACCATGCGCCAGACCCGGCGGCGTTCGGTCATGGTAACGCCCGAATGCCACTCGGCGGGGCGAGCTCCGAAGCGCTCTTCGACACGGGTCAGAAATTCGGCCGTGAGTGCGATTTCCGGCAAAAGAACAAGGGCTTGGCGACCTTCCTCAAGGCAGGCGGCGACGGCTTCAAGGTAAACCTCGGTCTTGCCGGACCCGGTCACGCCTTTCAGCAAAGTGGTGCCGTATTCGCGCGCCCTGACGCCCTTGATCAGGGCATCGGCCGCCGCCTTTTGTTCCTTGGTCAGATCAACGGATGTGCGGCCGGGATCAAGCGGCGGGAAGGGCAGATCGCGGGGGCTTTCTTCTTCGGCAACGACGCCTTGGGTCACGAGGCCCTTGACGACACTGGTGGACACGCCCGCCATGTCGGCCAGTTCCTTCAGCGTGAAGGACAGGCCACCGTATTCGTCCAGGACCGCGACGACCTTCTTGCGCGCCGGTGTCCAGCGATCGGGTTCGTCCGTGGTGCCGCGACGATAGATGCGGCGCATGGAGGGTGGATCGCCAAGCCCTGGCGAACGTGTCGCCAAGCGCAGCATCGCGGGCATGGGTGTCAGGGTATATTCAGAGATACGGGTCAGCAGCGTGCGCATTTCGTCGCGCATCGGAACGGCATCGAGCACACGGATGACACTGCGCACCTTGGCCAGATCGTACCCGCCTTCGCCTTCCCCCCAGACCACGCCAAGCACCTTTCGAGGACCAAGGGGAACCTCGACAAAGGCACCTTCAAAGCAACCGCCCTCGGGCGCCTTGTAGTCCAGCGTCCGGTCCAACGGCTGGGTCGTCAGAACCGAAATAAGTGTGCCTTGGTCGAAATGGCGGATCACGTGGTGCGCACCTGCACTTGGGTGGAATTGGGGGTTCTGCCCCCCGGTTACCTCATGTATGAGTGGCACGAAACCTGAACAATCCACCAGAGGGCTGCGCCATGAAATTCTTTGTCGATACCGCCGACACCGACGCCATCCGCGAATTGAACGAACTTGGCATGGTCGACGGGGTGACCACGAACCCTTCGCTGATCATGAAATCGGGCCGGGACATCAAAGAGGTCACCAAGGAAATCTGCGACATGGTTGACGGCCCGGTAAGTGCCGAAACGGTGGCATTGGACGCCGAGGGGATGATTGCCGAGGGGCGCGAACTGGCCAAGACGGCCGACAATATCGCAATCAAGGTGCCGCTGACATGGGACGGGCTGAAGGCCTGCAAGGTGCTGACGGGCGAAGGCCGCATGGTCAATGTGACCTTGTGTTTTTCGGCCAATCAGGCGCTGTTGGCGGCAAAGGCGGGCGCGACGTTCATTTCGCCGTTCATCGGGCGGCTGGATGACCTTAACCTGGACGGTATGGAATTGATCGCGGAAATCCGCGACATCTATGACAACTACGGGTTTGAAACTCAGATCCTTGCCGCCTCGATCCGGTCGGTGAACCATATGTCCGAAGCCGCCAAGATCGGTGCCGACGTGGCGACCGCTCCGCCGGATGTCATCAAGAAAATGGCCCAGCATGTGCTGACCGACAAGGGGCTGGATGCATTTCTGAAGGACTGGAAAGCGACGGGGCAGTCGATCCTTTGACAAGGATTGCGCCGGCTTTGTCGTCGCGCGCGCGGTTCGGTCTGTGGCCTAAGTGGATTGCGTTGACAGGATTTTCTGCACCTCGGCGATGAAGTCCTCGCCGCGTTCTTCGAAGTTGTCGTATTGATCGAAACTGGCCGCTGCGGGCGCCAGAAGTACGGTTTCGCCCGGCTGCGCCTCGTCGGCGGCGCGCATCACGGCCTGGGCCATGGTTTCGGATATATCGTGGGCACAGTCACCCAACAGAAGTGCGGTGTCGCGCGCCTGGCGCCCGATGACATAGGCTTTGGCAACCCGATCAAGATAGGGTGCAAGGGCACCCAATCCGCCTTCCTTCACCTGACCGCCGACAATCCATCGGACCCGGTCGAAGGCCTGCAACGCCATGGCTGCGGCATCGGCATTGGTGGCCTTCGAATCGTTGACGAAAACCACGCCGTTCCTTTCGCCCACGATCTGGCTGCGGTGCGGCAGGCCGTTGAAACTTTGGAATCCGGTTTCGATCTGCCTTGGCGGTACCCCGAGGGCGCGCAGGGCGGCATAGGCGGCACAGGCGTTCTGGTGGTTATGGGCGCCAGGCAACCCACGGATGCCGCGCAAGTCGATCGAGGCGATCTGCCGGCCTTTCCGCATTTCGGAAAGAAACCCCTTGCGCGCAAAAACACCCCAGCCCGCGCCTTCAAGCTTGGCCGCGACCGACACCCGGATCACACGATCATCGCCATTGCCTTCGGATAACTGGTTGGCCAGGAACCGCCCTTCGGGTTCGTCCACGCCGATCACCGCACAGTCCGGTCCGCCTTCGGCAAAAAGCCGACGTTTGGCGGCGAAATATCCGCCCAGCCCACCGTGGCGATCCAGATGGTCGGGCGTGAGGTTGGTGAAAACGGCGATGTCAGGCGTCAAAGCCCGCGCCAGTTCGGTCTGATAGGACGACAGTTCCAGAACCACTGTCGCGCCATCCCCCGGCGGATCAATGTCCAGAACACCGCGCCCGATGTTCCCGGCCAATTGACTGTCGCGACCGGCGGCCTCAAGACAATGCTGGATCAGGGCCGAGGTCGTGGATTTACCGTTCGAGCCGGTCACGGCGACGACCTTGGGGGTTTTGTCGAAACGGTTCCATTCCGCCGTTGCAAGCGAGCGGAAGAACAGCCCGATGTCATTGTCCAAGGGCACGCCTGCCGCCATGGCGCTTGCAACGATCGGGTTAGGTTCGGGGTAAAGATGCGGGATGCCCGGGCTGACGATCATCGAGGCCACGCCCTCCCAGGCTTCGCGGCGCGAGAGGTCGTGAAGTGTCAGACCCGCCGCCTTGGCCTCGGCGCGCGCATCAGGGCTGTCATCCCAGCACAGGGCCGTGGCTTCGCCTGCTTCAAGCGCCAGTGCTGCCGAGCGACCGCTGCGCCCCAGACCAAGCACCACGACCCTGGCACCTGTCAGACCTTGGACCGGGATCATGGGGCGCCTGACGCCATCAGAGTTCCCCGTCGTCGTCGACCTCAAGCTGACCGGAAAGCCGCCGCCACATGATGCCCCAGTACATGCCGACGGCCAGCACGACCGACAAGGCAATCAGGGCGATCCAGGTATTGGCCGAGGGGTTTTCAAGGCTGAGCCAGCCCCAGCTGTACAGAACCCAGATCAGCGCGCCGATAACCGCCAGGATCAGTGCAACACCGACCGCGCCAATGCCACGCAAGACGGCCGTAAGAAACAGCACATAGGCAATCAGCAGGACAAGCCCGATGAATACCGCCAAGGGCAGTTGCTCTTGCCAGTTCTTCGCCGCCCAGCGGATATAGCTCCACTCGGTCGGATTATAGGTCGCGGCCAGCAACACGAAGGCACTGAGCCAGCGCAACAAAAAACCCATATCAGATCTCCTTTGCTGAAAGGGCTAGCGGGTTTCCCGCAATTTTGAAAGACTTCCAATGGCCCGCGACATTTGTCGGGAATACTTCGCGGTGAATTGGCCACGACGCCAGGGGCGCAGCGGCCCCTGCCCCGTCTGACTTCCGTGTTCTGATGCGATAATTCAAGGCGTCACGTGCGGGTTCGCCCGTGTCACCGGATTTTCAGTGTTGCCAGACCGATCAGTGCCAGGATCAGCGAAATGATCCAGAACCGGATCACGATCTGGGGTTCGGCCCAGCCCAATTTCTCGAAATGGTGGTGGATCGGGGCCATCAGGAATACGCGCTTGCCGGTCATCTTGAAATAGGCAACCTGGATGATCACCGAAAGCGCTTCGACAACGAACAATCCGCCGATGATGGCAAGGACGATTTCGTGCTTGGTGGCGACTGCAATGGCGCCAAGACCTCCGCCAAGGGCAAGCGACCCGGTGTCGCCCATGAACACCGCCGCCGGGGGGGCGTTGTACCACAGGAACCCAAGGCCACCGCCGATCAACCCGGCGGCAAAGATCAGGATTTCACCGGTGCCCGGGACATAGTTGATGCCCAGGTATTCGGTGAAGTCCGTGCGTCCGACGGCATAGGCGATGACGCCCAGGCTTCCTGCTGCGATCATCACCGGCATAATCGCCAGACCGTCGAGACCATCGGTCAGGTTGACCGCATTGGCGGCTCCGACGATGACGATCATCGCAAACGGAATGAACAATATGCCAAGGTTGATCAGTGTGCTGACAACCGGAACCGCCACCTGGTTCTGGAGATCCGCGGGATGCAGCCAGACAGACCAGAGCGCCGCAATGGCGGCAATGACAAAGCCGATGGCCAAGCGCATGCGGCCCGAAATTCCCGCGTGGCTGTTGCGTGTGACCTTTTGATAATCGTCGGTGAAGCCGATGACGCCAAAGGCCATGGTGACAAAGAGCACAAGCCAGACATACCCGATGTCGAGACGGGCCCAGAACACCGTGGACGTAATGAGCGCCCCCAGGATCAGAACCCCGCCCATGGTCGGGGTGCCGGCCTTGGATTCGATATGGCTTTCGGGGCCGTCGTCGCGAATGGGTTGGCCGTTTTTCTGCTTTTGCCGCAGGAGGTTGATCAGGGGGCGGCCGAACAGGAACCCGAACACCAGGGCCGTGAAGAATGCCCCGCCAGCGCGAAATGTTATATATCTGAAAAGATTGAAAAAATCGCCGCCATCCGAGAAGGCCGTCAACCAGTATAACATTAGACAAATCCTTTTTCTGGCGTCCGCCGACCTTGGGCGGCGAGGGCCTTTATCGCATCGACGACAAGGCTGACTTTCGACCCCTTCGAACCCTTTACCAGCACGATGTCGCCGGCATCCAGCAGATGGTGTGCAGCGCTTGCAAGATCTTCCGCGGTATCCACGGCGGTGCCGCGTTTTTCGGGCGGCAGGGCATTGTAGAGCGCGCGCATCCGGGGACCGACGCAATCGACACGGGCGATCTTGTTCATTGTGGGAAGCTGGGCCAAGGCGGCATGAAGCGCGGTTTCATCCGGGCCAAGCTCTAGCATGTCGCCCAGAATGGCGATGCGGCGTCCCCTGGCAATTCGGCCGGTGTTGTCGGTTGGCTGAGTGGCTGCCAGCACCTCGAATGCGGCCTCCATCGACGCAGGATTGGCGTTGAACGCGTCGTCGATCAGGTCGATCGTCAGGCCCTCGCCCACATCCAGCATCAGGGTTTCGCGCTGCCCGCGCCCGGCTGAGGGCGCCCAGGTCGCAATGTCAAGCGCGGCAACGCCAAAATCACCTCCGGCGATCGAGACCGCGGCGAGGACGGCCAGGGCATTCATCGCAAAGTGACGCCCCGGGACGGCAAGCTTGAACAGATAGGGTTCACCGTGAAACCTGCCCCGGACCACGCTTGAGGTGTCGGTCAGGGTGATATCTTCGGCCACCATGATGCCATGGGGATCGGTCCCGAAGCCGATGGCAAAACCGTTTGGGTGGGTTGCCAGATCGGCAAGGATGGAGGAGGTTTCCAAATCGCCGTTGAAGATTGCCGTCCCACCCGGTTCAAGGCCTTCGAAGATTGCCGCTTTTTCGCGCGCGATATCCTCTAGCGAGGCGAAGGCTTCCAGGTGGGCGGCGGCCACTGTGGTGATGATCGCCACGTGGGGCCGGGTCAGCCTTGCCAGGGGCGCGATTTCGCCGGGGTGGTTCATGCCGATCTCGATCACCGCGAAGTCGGTGTCGGCGGGCATGCGCGCCAGTGTCAGGGGCACGCCCCAATGGTTGTTATAGCTGGCTTCGGCCGCGTGGGTTTTTCCTTGGGTGTCAAGGACATGGTGCAGCATTTCCTTGGTCGATGTCTTTCCAGCCGACCCGGTAACGGCGATCACCTGAGCCTTGGTGCGCGTGCGCGCGGCTGCGCCGAGGCGTTCGAGCGCGGCCAGCACATCGTCGACGATCAAAAGCCGCGCGTCGTCGCCCAGACCATCGGGCACCCGGCTGACCAGAGCGGCGGCTGCGCCCTTGTCAAGCGCTTGGGAAACGAAGTCGTGGCCGTCGCGGATGTCTTTCAGCGCAACGAACAGATCGCCGGGCTGAAGGGTTCGGGTGTCGATTGAAACGCCGGTGGCGGTCCAACTATGCCCGAACAGGGTGCCACCTGTGGCGGCACCCGCAGCCTCGGACGTCCAGAGCGCGGTCATGCGCCCTTGCCGTCCAGTGCGGCGACGGCGACGCTGGCTTGTTCCACGTCATCGAATGGCAGGACAGTATCGCCCACGGTCTGGCCGGTTTCATGGCCCTTGCCGGCGATCAAAAGCGTATCACCTGGCGAAAGACTGTCGACGGCGCGCAGGATCGCTTCGGCCCTGTCGCCCACCTCGGTGACCTCGGCGAACCCCTTGCGCGCACCGGCCAGAACCTCGGCGCGGATTAATGCGGGATCCTCGGTGCGCGGGTTGTCGTCGGTGACGAAGACGATCTCGGCGTTCTCGGCCCCGGCCCGGCCCATCAGGGGGCGCTTGCCGCGATCGCGGTCGCCACCGGCGCCGAAGACCACGATCAGGCGACCCAGGACGTGGGGGCGGATCGCGCGGAGCGCCGTTTTCAGAGCTTCGGGTGTATGGGCATAATCGACAAAGACCGTCGCACCGTTTTCGCGCCGTGCCGCGAACTGCATCCGGCCCCGCACGGTCTGCAGCGTGTGCATCGTGTCAAAGGTTTCTTCGGGATCGGCCCCGGTGCCGATGCAAAGCCCTGCCGCGATCAAGGCATTTTCCGCCTGAAACCCGCCGATCAGCCCCATCCGCACCTGGTGGATACGCCCGCCCCATTCGAACCGCAGTTCCTGGCCCGTGGCGTCAAAGCGCTGACCGAGGATCTGCGCCGCCGCCGCTCCATCGCGCCCGACGGTCAGAATGTCCTGCCCGCGCGCATCGCATACCTCGACCATGCGCGGGCCCCAGGGATCGTCGATATTGATCACGGCGGTGCCGTCTTCGGGAAGCACGCGGTTGAACAATCCCGCCTTGGCGGCAAAATAATCTTCAAAATCAGCGTGATAATCCAGATGATCCTGGCTGAGATTTGTAAACCCCGCCGCCCGCAGGCGCACGCCGTCGACCCGGCGCTGTTCCAACCCGTGCGAGGATGCCTCCATCGCGGCGTGGGTGATGCCCTCGTCGGCGATCCGCGCAAGGGCGCGGTGCAGGGTGATCGGCTCGGGTGTCGTATGGGCCAAAGGCGCGGTAAAGGCGCCTTCGATACCGGTGGTGCCGATGCTGACCGCTTCGGCCCCCATTTCGGTCCAGAGTTGGCGGGTGAAGTTGGCGACGCTGGTCTTGCCGTTGGTGCCGGTGACCGCGACCTGCACTTCGGGTTGCGCTTCGAACCAGAGGGCCGCGGTGAACGCAAGCGCCTCGCGCGGTTCTTCGACCACGACCAGGGGCACGTCGCTGCCGCCCAGAACGTCACGGGCAAGTGCCGCGCCTTCGCGGTCGGTCAGGACCGCGCCGGCTTTCATGCGAAGGGCAAACTGGATGAACTCGGCCCCATGCACATTGGTGCCGGGAAGGGCTGCAAAAAGATGGCCTTCCTTGACGTCGCGGCTGTCCACCGACAGCCCGGTGATGCGAACGTCCGAGGCATTGGTCGCAGTTAACCCAAGCTCGGCCAGTGTCTTTGTCTTTGCCCGGGTCTGCATTGCGGAAAACCTCTGATCAGTTGCTGGCTAGTGTTACACCCGGTCCATGGTCAGGTTCAATGTCAGGCGCAAGCCCCAGAAGCGGGGCGGCGCGGCGAATGATCTCGGCGGCGACAGGCACGGCGGTCCAACCTGCGGTGCGGCGGGGTTTGCGGCCCGAGGTTTCGACCGGTTCGTCCAGGGTGACGACCAGCACATATTTCGGATCGTCGGCCGGGAAGACGCTGGCGAAGGTGGCGATGACCTTTTCGTCGTAATAGCCGCCCTGAGGCTTCGGTTTGTCCGCCGTGCCGGTCTTTCCGGCCACGTGATAACCTGGCACTTCGCCAAGGGTCGCCGTGCCGCGCTGGACCACCTGGCGCAGGAACGAGCGCATCTGTTCCGAGGTGTTTTCGCTGACCACACGCGGGCCGGGTTCGACCTGATCCTGTTTCAGAAGTGTCGGGGTCACCCGTGTGCCGCCGTTCAAAAGCGAGGCATAGGCGGTTGCCAGATGCAGAGGTGACGCAGAAAGGCCGTGGCCGTAAGACACTGTCATTGTGTGAATTTCCGACCATTTCTTGGGCAAAAGGGGCCGGGCGCCCCTGGCTTCGATCAATTCGACCGGCAAGGGCGAAGACAGGCCGAGTTTGCCAAGGAAGGACTGCTGGCGCTCGGGTCCGATCATCATGGCGACGCGGGCGGTGCCGATGTTCGAGGATTTGACGATCACGTCTTCGACCGTCAGCGCCGGTGAGTGATCGCGCAGATCGCGGATCGTGTGCCTGCCCCATTTCAGGGGGCCGGTGGTGTCGATCCATGTGGTGCGGCTGACCAGCCGTTCTTCAACGCCCTGGGCGGTGGCAAAGATCTTGAAGGTCGATCCAAGTTCATAAACGCCCTGAACCGCGCGGTTGAACAGCGGGCTTTCCGCCTGATCGCCGGTGGTCAATGGCGTCGGCCTGTCGTTCGGGTCGAAGTCCGGCAGACTGGCCAGCGAAACAATCTCGCCGGTCTTTGCGTCCATCAGTATTGCCGCCGCGCCCTTGGCGTTCATCAGCTTCATGCCGCCTTCCAGAACCCGTTCGACCGCCGCCTGTACGGTCAAGTCGATCGACAGGGTCAGTGGCACGTCCCCCCGGCCCGGATCGCGCAGTTCTTCATCAAGGGCGCGTTCGATGCCTGCAACACCGATCACCTCGGCGGAACTGACGCCCTCGCGCCCGAACCCGGCACCTCCCAGAACATGGGCGGCAAGCTTGCCGTTCGGATAAAGCCGCATTTCGCGGGGGCCAAAAAGAAGACCCGGTTCGCCGATGTCGAAAACGGCCTGCTGCTGCTCGGGGCTGATCCGGCGCTTGATCCAGAGAAACTTGCGCGACCCGGTGAAGTGGCGCAGCAGTTTTTCCTGATCGAGATCGGGGAAGATGCGGGCCACTTCGCGCGCCGCCCGTTCGGGGTCGATCATCTGCTGGGGCTGGGCATAAAGCGAATGGGTGGTGAGGTTGGTGGCCAGGATGCGCCCGTTGCGGTCGGTGATGTCGGCGCGGGCCGCCACGATCTGGGCACCAGAGGCCGCCGCGCGGGGTTCGGCGGGGTCCGAGGCGGCGAGGAAGGACATTTTCAGCCCAACCATGAAGAACGCGCACAGGAAGACGATGCCAAGGACCAGCAACCGGCCTTCGGCGCGCTGCCTTTGGCTGTCGCGGTCGGCTTCGTGGCGGGCCGCAAGGTTTTCGCGTTCGATGGCGTCCGGGTTTTCCCCCGATTGCCGAGCGGCCAGGATGCGAGCCAGGGGGCGAAGCGGCGTGCGGGTCATTGGGTAGCCTCGCGCGCCATGACATCTGTCACATTTTCAACGGGATAGGGGATTTGGTCGATCTTGCTGAAGTGTTCAGGCCTGAGCGGCAGAAGCCCCAGACGGTCGAAGTTCAGGTCGGCCAGATCCGCCAGACGCTCGGGCCGGTTGAGATAGGCCCATTCGGCGCGCAAGACCCCGGTGCGTTCCCTGAGGTCGGCAATTTCTGCCCTAAGTTCATTGACTTCGCGCAGCCGCGCCTGGGTTTCATAGTTCTGCCGATAGGCCCAGACGGCAAGCGCCAGAACGGCCATGGCGGTCACAAGATAAAACAGCGACTTCATGCCATCACCAGTTTCGGCAAGCCAAGCCTTGCGCGATCAACCGGGCCTGCGGGGGCGTCGGTGCGGCGTCCGATGCGCAGTTTGGCGGACCTTGAACGGGGGTTTCGTGCGGTTTCGGCATCACTGGGCGGAATGGCCTTGTTGCGGGCGGCAAAGCGCGGTGCTTCGGCGGTTTGTTCCGGTTGATAGCGGCTGACGCCGCCAGCCTTACCCGAGCGCAACTGGAAGAACCGTTTCACCACGCGATCTTCCAACGAATGGAAACTGACCACCGCCAGCCAGCCGTTTGGCCCAAGCGCACGTTCGGCGGCCTCTAATCCGTCGGCAAGTTGTCCGAATTCGTCGTTCACCGCGATGCGAAGGGCCTGGAACGTGCGTGTTGCGGGATGGCTTTGGCCTGGTTTTGGTCGCGGCAGAACGGCCTCGATGATCCGTACGAGGGCCCCGGTCGTCATGATGGGGCCGTCCTGCCGCGTTTTCACAATGGCGCGCGCAATCGAACGGGCCGCCCGCTCCTCGCCATAGTGATATAGTATATCGGCCAGCAATGTTTCACTGGCATCGGCCACCAACTCGGCCGCACTGGTCCCGTCCTTGCTCATCCGCATGTCCAGTGGTCCGTCGGACATGAAGGAAAACCCGCGTTCCGCCTGATCGAGCTGCATCGAGGACACGCCAAGATCCAGCACAACACCGTCGAGAGCATTATCAACGTAATCGTCGAGATCGGAAAACGTGCCTTCGACCAGTTCCAGCCGATCGCCATAGTCTTCGACCCAATCGGCGGCCATTTCAAATACCTGCGGGTCTCGGTCGACCCCGATCACCTTGTCCGCCCCGGCCTCCAGCAATCCGCGCGCATAGCCCCCCGCCCCGAAGGTGCCGTCCAGCCAGACCCCTTTGATCGGAGCGCAGGCATCCAGAATGGCGTCCAGAAGAACAGGGATATGCGGAGATGTGTCGGTTGCGCGGGCAGCGGCGGCCATTGTCTATTCGCCCTCCCCGTCGTCCAGAAGAGTCCAGATATCGGACCCCGCCGGCATCGAATCCAAAAGTTCATCGACGGCGCTGTCTGCCGTTTCGAATGTGTCGGGCTTCCAGATCTGGAACGTGTCACCCATGGCCAGGAAATAAGCTTCGCCCTCGATCCCGATCTTTTGCCTGAGCTTGGCGGGCAGCACGATGCGCCCGGTTTCGTCGACAGACGCAGGCAAGGATTGCCCGTTGAACAGCTTTTCCAGTGCCCGGCGTTGACGCGACCCGCGCGGCATCCGCGCGATCTTTTCGTCAACCTCGTTCGCGGAGTCGATGGTGAAGCATTCCAGGAAATCCCGGCGGTGATCACCATAGACGATAATGAATTCCGGCAGTTTGCCTTCGGACCAGTTGGGATCGCCGTCACGGAGCACGACGCGATAATTGGCCGGGATGGACACCCGACCTTTGGTGTCCACTTTCTGGACACCCTCGCCTCTGAATCTCCGAACCACTGTCCCGCGGTCCCCTTTGTTGTCCCCCGAAATAGGAAACGGCGGATCGGACTGCTGCCACTGTCCGATCCGCCGCCCTCGTCCCGTTTCCGGGATAGTCCAGCTGCGCGCGCCACCTGGGGGGATGTCTGCTCGCCCGCGCGCCGGATCTCAGTCTGGATAAAAGCGGTAGCCTGTATGAAACCTGCTCATTTTTTGGTTTGCCTGGGGTCGTTTGGTGCCCCGTGTGCTGAACCGCTCTATCCGGTAAAAGGTTTGTGACATGGGAAATCATGGGAGGCAACAAAAATATTCAAGAATTATTGACTCTACGACGCGGCTCGGTGAAGTGTAGCACGACATGTTGGGTCTATATCTTGTATTTGCCTGTTGAAAATACTATATATAGTATAGGCAATTTTTCTCCCATCTTTTCCCATGTTTTGGCTAAGCATACCTAGATCCCATTCAAAGATGACGGAATCACATTGGATTCTCGGGAGTGCGGCGAGGATGTGCCAGGTTTTCCCAAATGGAAGTGAGCCAGGTCACCGGCAGCGCTGACGGCGTTCAAAGGGGCGGTATTTCTGGTGGGACTGAGCGCCTAGAACACACGGGCTTCATAGGCCGCCAGGGCCCGCGCCCGCCCTTCGGCCAGGTCGATGATCGGCTGCGGATAGGTCATGTCGGGTGACAGGTTCCATGACTTCGGCACAGCTTGGAAATAGGACAAAGCCGTGTCTGAGGGCGCCGCTTCGTCTTCGGCGATCCAGCGCCGGGCGTAGGTGCCGTCGGGGTCGAACTTCTGCAATTGAGTGTCGGGGTTGAACACCCGGAAATAGGGGGCGGCATCGGGCCCGGACCCGGCCACCCACTGCCAGCCCATAGCGTTCGAGGCCGGATCCCAGTCGATCAGACAATCGGCGAACCAATCCTGCCCAAGGCGCCAGTGGGTTATCAGATGCTTGGTCAGATAACTTGCCACGATCATGCGCGCCCGGTTGTGCATCGTTCCGGTCACATAAAGTTCACGCATGGCAGCATCGACAAACCGCTGGCCGGTGCGTCCCATGGTCCAGGCGGCAAAACCGGGCGTCTGGTCGGTTTTCCAGGGGAAGCGATCCCAACCTTCGCGCCAGTTGCGCAGAAGGATATGCGGGGTGTGCCAGACCAGATGATAGGCAAATTCGCGCCAGACCAGTTCTTTCAGGAAGTGCTCGGCGCCGGTTTTGCCTTCGTCCATTGCGCGAACGGTGCCGTGCCAGCAGGTGCGTGGGCTGATTTCACCCCAGGCCAGGTTTTCCGACAGACCCGATGTGGCCGGCTCGGCCGGGAAATCGCGCCGCTCCTTGTACTGTGCGATGCGATCTTCGATGAAGGTGCCAAGCCTGTCCAGGGCCGCCGCTTCGCCAACGACCGCGTGGCGGCGCACGACATCGGCCCCGCGCTGCATCGGGCGGTCAAGACCCCAGTCTTCCAGGCCATCGCTGGCGGGCCAGGTTTCGGGCGCCGGGATGGTTCCAGGTTCAGGAAGCGGGGCCGGGACATCACGCCCGCGCACCGCGCGCCAGAAGGGCGAGTAGACCTTGTAATATCCCCCTGTGCCGGTTTCGACCGTCCAGGGTTCGAACAACAGGTGACCGGGCAGACTGGCGGCATCGACACCACTGGCCTGCAGAGCGGCTTTGACCTTGGTATCGCGTGCCACCTGATCGGGGTCATAGGCCCGGCTCCACCGCACCGCGCCCGCGCCGGTTTCTGCTGCAAGCTTTTCCAGGACCTGGGCCGCTGGACCGCGTCGCAGCACAAGGCGCGATCCCACCGCCTTCAATGATTGTGCCAGCGCCCCCAATCCAAGGCCAAATCGCCAGAGAGGCGCCGCCCCATACCCCGAGAAAACCTCGTCCAGAACGAAGACAGGGATGACAGGCTTGCCGAGGCGTACGGCCTCGGACAATGCCGGGTTGTCACTCAGACGCAGGTCCTTTCGAACCCACCAGATCACCGGTTTCATGGCCACACTCCTTTCCCGATGAAACTAGGCTGGGATCCACCGGGTCAAGCCAAGCATCCTATAAGACCTGATCAAGGGCCGAGATAAGCTGCGCCACTTCGGCTTCGGTCGTGTAATGGGTGAAGCTGACGCGAAGCACGCCTTTCGCCGGATCAATCCCGATGGCCTGAAGCACGCGCGGGGCATAGAAATCACCGCCCCCTGCCCCGATGCCGAATGGTGCAAGGGCTTCGGCCAGGGCTTCGCCGGGTGTGTCGGTCTGAATTGCCACGGTCGGGGCGCGCAAGGCGGCGTCCCTTGGGCCAAGCAGCCGCAGCGCATTGCGGTCAGCGAGATCGTCAAGCAAGGGTTGAAGCAGCGCCACTTCCCGCGCACGCATCGCATCATGCACCACACGCCCGCGCTGTCGCGGATCGGTGTCCGGGCCGCCAAGGTGGGCGTAAAGCGCATCCACATAATCGGCAATTCCAGCCGAGGCAGCAATCTGAGCATGGTCGGGACCGGCCGGGGTAAACCGCTGACAAAGCGTACCACCGTTGAAATAGTGCCCCTGGTTCGGCAGCGCCTTGGCCAGGGCGCGGCGGATCACCATCAGACCCTGGTGCGGCCCGTAAGTCTTGTAGGCCGAAAAGAGATAGATGTCGGCCCCAAGTTCGCCAACATCGGGCAGACCGTGGGGGGCATAGCTGACACCGTCCACGCAGGTCACGGCTCCGGCCTCGTGCGCCAATGCTGTGATGGACGCGACATCGTTGATTTCGCCAATCACGTTGGAACAATGGGGAAAGCACAGCAATGACGCACCCTTCAGCAGGGGCTGAAGTGTTGCAAGATCAAGGTGGCCGGTGGTCGGGTCGACCTGCCATTCGCGCACCTTGATCCCGTCATCGGCAAGTCGGCGCCAAGGGCCCGAATTCGCTTCGTGATCCTGGTTGGTCACAACAATTGCCGCCCCCTTGGGCAACCATTTGCGAAATGCCTGGGCCAGGACATAGGTGTTCTGAGTGGTCGACGGCCCAAAACTCAGTTCGTCGGTTGCGACACCGAGTATGGCGGCAAGGCGGCTGCGCGCCTCGTCCATTTCCTCGCCCGCAAGGCGCGAGGCTTCGAAGGTGCCATAGGGTTGCACCTTGCGTTCGCGATAGAACCGCTGAAGGCGTTCGGTCACGAAACGGCAGGGATAGGACCCACCAGCGTTTTCAAAGAGGGCGAGCCCGGCAAGAGCGGGTTCCGAGAATGCCGGGAACTGGGCCCGGACGAAATCTATGTCCAAGGATGTCATGGGGCGCGAAAAAACGCGCCCCGGGGCGAAACGTCAAGCGCCCTGTCGGCGCAGCATCTCCCAATGAAGCCGGATCGAGGGCAGGAACAGAAGCGCGACGCCCGATGTCATGAACCAAAGCACCATCACCGGGACCCAAAGCACGGACAGCACCAAACCGACGCCTGCGCTGATGCGGATTGCCAGATCGGGCGGCAAAAGGCGGTGCAACAGCAGTTCGAACAGCTTGCCACCGTCCAAAGGATGCACCGGCACCATGTTCAGAATGGCCAGGAACCCGTTGACCCAGGCGATTGTCTGAAACACCCACTTGGTTTCCGGATCCGAAATCATCGGCGCGATCAGCCCCGCAATGGCCCAAAGGGCCAGATTGACGATGGGGCCCATGGCCACGATCAATTCCTGCTCGTGACGCGTGGCCGACCGCGTGTGTTCACAGAACCCGCCGCCGCCGTAAAGCATGATCCTGCGCACCGGCACGCCTTGAATGAGCGCGCCCCAGGCATGGCCCAGTTCGTGAAGAAAGATCGATCCGATCAAAATTCCGAAAAACATCAGATCAAAGGCAAAACTTCGGGGCGTTCCGGAAAAATCAATCAGGATGATCGCCAAAATGAAAATAGACGCGCCGAACTGGATCGGGACCCCCCAGGGGCCACGGAATTCAAAAATCGGCTGAGTGTCGCGAAACATGGCAGATACCCTCGTTTTTATGGGGCAATCATGGCCGAAGGTTCAGGCAAAACGAGGTAAGCCCTGTGTCGCAAATCGGGCAATTTTCCTGATCTCAGAGGCGAATTCGACCGCAAGTCTTTCTGCAACGGGTGCCGCGGATGTGACGGAATTGGTCGCAATGGGCTTGTCACAGGTCAGTATTTTGTGACCTGAATGCCCCAATGCCCGTGGGCACACCTATCTTCGTTGCTCTTGGGAATAATAGATAGGGAGAGGGATTCATGGCACCAAAACCGCCATTCACGGATATCGATATCAAGAAGCAGGAATCGGGGTTTTACGAAAACAACAGCCTGCCGATTGCCTTGATAAGCAAAAGCGTCATGGTTGCACTGGTGATCTGGGCGCTGGTATTTCCGGCCAACGCGAACAGCACGCTGGGCAGCTTTAACAGCTATCTTCTGAGCTTGTTCAACCAGTTTTATATCATAATCGTTGGTTTGTTCATCTTCTTCCTGATCGCGGTGGCGATACTGCCATCGGGCAGGAAAGTCATGGGTGTGCCTGGCGAAGCGCCGGAATTCTCGAACTTTTCCTGGTTCTCGATGATGTTCGGCGCCGGTTTGGGTGTGGGACTGATGGTCTTTGCCACCGCTGAACCTCTGGGCCTTTGGGGTTCGAACCCGGTCACGGTGGCCGGCGAAGTAGAGCCACAAACCGAAGAGTCGCTGCAATCTGCCTATCGCTATGTCTTTGCCCATTACGGCTTTCACGCCTGGGCGATCTACGTTGTGACGGGCCTGTCGCTGGCCTATTACGCCTATACGCGTGACATGCCTCTTACGATCCGTTCGGCGCTGACACCGTTGTTCGGGCGGCTGATGAACGGCTTCCTTGGCCATGTCGTCGACGTTTTGGGCGTTGTCGCCACCATTCTTGGTGTGTCGGTTACCATCGGTTTCGGCGTTAGCCAGTTTATTGATGGCGTCTACAACATCACTGACATGGGTTGGCTGATGGACATTCCCGAAGAAGGTCCGCCGACACCAAGCAAGGTTGGCCTGATCGCGGGTCTGGTCACCATCATGGCGCTGTCGATCATCTCGGCGGTGTCCGGCGTCGGACGCGGGGTCAAGTACCTGTCGAACCTGAACCTGGTTCTGTCACTGATCCTTCTGGGTACCTTCGTTGTCTTCGGCTCATTCTTGTTTGCGCTGTCGACTTACGGTTCGGCGATGGTGGATTACATCATCAACTTCTTCTCGCTCAGCTTCGGTGCCTACGGGCCGCAGTCGGCTGACGCCTTCGCCGCCGCCCTGCCGGAAGCCGCCAAGTCTTTGGCAGGTGACTTAATGGCAGGAGCAACCGGTCCTTGGGGCAGCTACGAAGGCTTCGTCGGAGGATTGACGGGTGCCGCAGCCGAACTGGACGAAGAAACCCTGAAAGCAGTCTATGCCGCGGGCAACGACGGTCGCCAGTTCGCCTGGCAGGCCGCCTGGACCACCTTCTACTGGGCCTGGTGGATCGCCTTCTCGCCGTTCGTGGGCCTGTTCCTGGCCCGCATCTCGAAAGGCCGTTCGGTGCGCGAATTCATCGTCGGATGCGTCTTCGCCCCGGCCCTGGTCTGCTTTGCCTGGATGACCATCCTGGGTGG
>JABDJO010000017.1 GCA_013002465.1 Silicimonas sp.
GGGCCAGCGGCAAGGGAGCATTCGGCGCTTTCAGCACCGATCCGCCGGGGGTTCCACCCCCGGACCCCCGGGAGTATTTGAGACAGGAAGAAGGTGTTAATCCTCTTCAAAGGGATCCCATTCGTCTTCGACTTCGGCCAGGGCCTCGGTGGCAAGGTCGGCGGCAATGTCGCTGGCGGTCTTGATCTCGCCGATCCTGGCTTTGGGAAAGGCGTCGAGAATGGTGGCAACCAGGGGGTCTTCGCGCGCGGCGGCCTTCAGGGCCTGCTGATCGGCCGTGCGCACTTCGGTGATCGAGGGCGCGCCGGTTTCATTGGCGATGGTGACGGCCCATCTGACGCCGGTCCAGGCCTGAAGACGTTGTCCCAGTCTTTGCGCCAGATCGGCGGGGGCCTTGGGGCCAGGTTCGAATTCGATCCGGCCCGGTTGATAGGATACCAGGCGCAGGTGGTCTTCGACCTGGACCTTCAAAAGCTGGTCGCGGTTCGACGCGATCAGATCGACGACGGACTGAAAGCTGGGAAAGCGCGCCAATGCGCTTTCGGGTGCCTGGGCAAGCGCCGTTCTGGCCCCGCTTGCCGTGACACTGCCCGAGCGCGACATTTCGGTGCTGCGCGCCGCCACGGCCTTGGCGCCATCGCTGGTGGCCGATCCGCCGCCGCCACCTGTGGGCGCAGGCCCCGTGGGCGGTGTCATGTCCTTCAGTTTGGCCACCAGTTCGCCCGGTGTCGGCAGTTCGGCCACATGGGTCATGCGGATCACCGCCATTTCGGCTGCCATCATGGCGTTCGGCGCGCTGGACACCTCATCGAGCGCCTTCAGCGCCATTTGCCACATCCGGGTAAGCGCGGGCATCGGCAACCGGTCCGCCAGATCGCGACCGCGCGCGCGCTCGTCAGGGTTGACCGTGGGGTCGTCGGCGGCTTCGGGCGTGATGCGAATGACGCTGATCCAATGGGTGATCTCGGCGATGTCGCGCAAGACGGCCAGGGGATCGGCGCCATCGGCGTATTGGGTCGAAAGCTCGGACAGGGCACCCGCCGCATCGCCGGTGACGATCCGTTCGAACAGGTCCATGACCCGGCCCCGATCCGCCAACCCCAGCATGGCGCGCACCTGATCGGCGCCTGTTTCACCGGCGCCATGGCTGATCGCCTGATCCAGAAGCGAGGTCGCATCCCGGGCCGAACCTTCGGCGGCGCGGGTGATCAGTGCCAGCGCGTCGTCGGTGATCTTGGCCTTTTCGGCCTTTGCGATCTTTTGCAGCATGTCGATCATGACTTCGGGTTCGATCCGGCGCAGATCGAAACGCTGACACCGCGACAGAACCGTCACCGGTACCTTGCGGATCTCGGTCGTGGCGAAGATGAACTTGACGTGGGCGGGGGGTTCTTCCAGCGTTTTCAGAAGCGCGTTGAAAGCGCTTGTGGACAGCATGTGAACTTCGTCGATGATGTAGATCTTATAGCGCGCCGAGGCCGCCCGATAGTGCACCGAGTCGATGATTTCGCGGATATCGTTCACGCCGGTACGCGACGCGGCGTCCATTTCCAGCACATCCACATGGCGCCCCTCGGCGATGGCCGTGCAATGCTCGCAAACACCGCAAGGCTCGGTCGTCGGACCGCCTTTGCCATCGGCGCCGACGCAGTTCATGCCCTTGGCGATGATCCGCGCGGTCGAGGTTTTTCCGGTCCCCCGGATACCCGTCATGATGAACGCCTGCGCAATGCGGTCGGCCTCGAAGGCGTTTTTCAGGGTGCGCACCATGGCATCCTGACCGACCAGGTCGGAAAAGGTCTCGGGCCGGTATTTCCGCGCCAGAACCTGGTAGCCTGTGTCGTTGGATGCGCTCATGAGGCCTCGCCGGGGATTCGTCGGCCCAATCTAGGATCCTGCCGGGACAAGGTCTATGGCAAAGCCCCGGGTATGACCGCCCCCGGGGGTGTCGACGAGCCGGAGGCGCGCGGTACTAGTCCTTCAGAAACCCCCAGATTTCGTCCTTCAGACGGGCGCGTTCCTTGCGCATCTCGGTTTCAGCCAGGTCTTCGACCGGTTCTACGTTGGTTTCGGCGCGATGCACGGTTCGGTTGATCTGATGATAGGCATCGAACAATTTGGCGAAATGGGCGTTGGATTCCTTCAACGCGTGCATCTTTTCCACCTTGTCAGGAAACTCTTCGGGCAACTCGTGCGGTGTGTGTGACATATGTCCTCCGTCTGTTGCGGCCCAGACTGCGCTTTGCGGCGGCGCCTGCATTGACCTCGGTCAAACCAGCCCCCTGATTGACCGAATTGTGCGCGTCGCGTTAGGGTGCGGGCAGGGCCGTTCGGGGCGGCCTCCTGGTTCGCGGACAGCCGAGACCGGCACCCCAGTCAAGCGATCAAGACACCAATCGGTGCAACTCACGCCCGCTTCTGCGAACCACCGGGCCGAATGATGAGGAGCCCGAAAATGACATCCATAGACAACCTGCGACGCGATGCGAAGGCGTTGAAAAAGGCGCATGCCGCGGAAGACCCGGCAGCGATTGAGCGTGTGCACGCGCAACTGGGGGATCGGCAAGAACCGCTGACCCACACCATGGCTTTGCACATCATTGCCCGCGAAAACGGGCACGACAGTTGGCCCAAGCTGAAATTTGCGCTGGAAAATCAACTTCTTGGCAAAGATGAGATGCTTGAGCGCCTGAAGATGGCGCTTTTTCACGGCCAGGGCTGGCGGATTGAACAGGTGCTGAAAGACGCGCCCGATCTTCGGCGCGACAATCTTGGCATCATGTGTGCGCTTTACGATGTCGAAGGCATTCGTGCAGCGCTGACGGCTGATCCCGAGGCGGTCAACACACCCGTCCTTGGCCCGCGCCAGCCCCTGTTGCACCTGACGTATTCCCGGTGGTGGCAGCACGGCGGAACCGAAGCGCAATTGCTTGAGGCCGCCGAAGTCTTGAAAAACGCCGGTGCCGACCTGAACGCCAGTTACGAGCAGATGCCGAACTATCCCCTGTCGGCGCTTTACGGAGCCATCGGCCACGCCCGAAACCTGACGCTGGCCAGGTGGATGCTGGAAAACGGCGCCGATCCCAATGACGGGGAATCGGTCTATCACGCCTGCGAAATGGGTGCGCCCGCTTTGCGGCTGGTGCTGGAACACGGGGCCCGCACCGAAAGGACAAACGCCATTCCGCGCGCGCTCGATTTCAATGACATCGAAATGATCGAGGTGCTTCTGGACGCTGGCGCCGACCCCAACGAAGGCATTCACTGGCCCGAGGAATCGGGCGAGGCGCCCTTTGTCATCCCCGCCCTTCACCAGGCGGCGCGGCGCATGTGCTCGCCCCGGATCGTCGCGCTGTTGCTGAAGGCGGGCGGCAACCCCGATGCCGTCGAATGGGGCCACCGGGCCTATGCCCTGGCGCGGATGTACGGCAATGATGCGGCGGCCGAGGTGATGGCGGCGCATCGGGCCAATACCGATCTGACGCCCGAGGAATCCGCCATTGCAGCGGCCATCGCCGGCCAGCCTGCCGATCCGATTGATGCCGGGAAGCTTCCGGTGGAAACCCGCGACATGATCCGCTCGCTGATCCATCTGCCCGACGCCCTGCGCAAGGTGAAGGCCCTGGTCGCCGTCGGCCTGCCGTTCGACAACATTGATCCCCAGGGGCTGACGCCGGTGCAGATCGCCGGGTGGGAGGGCCTGCCGGACATCATGGAGTACCTGTTGTCGCTTGGTCCCGATCTGACCCATGTCAATGGATACGGCGGCGATCTGTTGTCGACGATCATGCATGGCTGGGAAAACGCCCCAAAGACGAAACCCCGCGACCATCAGGCCTGCGCGCGCCTCGCCCTTCTTGCCGGGGTTCCATTGCCGCGCCGCGCGATTACATTCGCCGGGGATGCCGAGATGGCCGGGTTTCTGGCCGATTGGGCGGATGCGCATCCGGAACAGGTGGTCGAGGATGGTGGCTGAGTATCGCATAGCCGAAGTTTCGCTGGGTCCGGGCCTTTTGGGGATCGCTCCCATGCCTGGGCGCGGTGGCGCTTATCAAGGCGATCTCACGGCCATCCTTCAGTGGGGTGCCGGTCTGGTTCTGACCATGACCTCGGCCGAGGAACTGAACCGGGCGGGCGCCGCGAACCTTGGCCTCGATCTTGGCGCGGCCGGTGTCGGCTGGCATCACCTGCCGATCCCCGACTTCGGCGCGCCACCACCCGCGACCGCGCGTCTATGGAAGGATGTCGCACCTCGGGCGCACACGGTGCTGACAACCGGGGGGCGGGTCCTGGCCCATTGTTATGGCGGATGTGGGCGCTCGGGCATGGCGCTTTTGCGGCTGATGGTCGAAGCGGGCGAACCGGCAGACGCCGCCCTTGCCCGCTTGCGAAAAGCGCGCCCCTGCGCTGTCGAAACGCCGTCACAACAGGCCTGGGCGACCGCCCCCGCCTTGGATAGAGGGACGACATGAGCAACGAGCCAAGCGATACCGCCCGCCTTGTCCTGACCGCCCTATGGGCCGCCTGGCTGATGGCTTTTCTCTATGCCTTCGTCGCCTATGCCCGCGCGCCCTACGAAGGGGCGGGGTTTCCCGACGGATTGAACAAACCGGCGGTGTTCCTTGGCTGGCAGGGGATCGCGGCGCTTTTTGCGCTGGCGGTCTTTGGCACGTCGCGGGCATGGCCCAAGGGATCGGCGGTGCGCCGGGCGGGTGCCACACCTCTGGTCATCGGGATATTGCTTGGCTTGGCCATTCTTGGCGTCCTTGCCTGGCATGGCGTGCTTTTCTGACACCCCTTGCGTCAACCCCTGCCAAGCCTTATATTCTTCAGCCGAGAGGTTGGCGCGGGCGAGCGCCTCGCCAACCCGGACACGTCCGGAAGGAAGCAGCCGTAACGAGCCCCGCTTGGGTCGTTGTCCAGCCTCTCACCTACGGCTTTTCGGTCAGCCGCACCAACCAATCCGCGATCACGGTTTCAAGCTCGGTCACCGCCCTTTCGGGATCAGTGCCCGCCTCGAAATCCGCCGAAGCCATGGCCCTGACACCCGATGCCGGGGTGATCCATCGCTGGCAGGCGACCCAGGTGAACGACCCGTTCGGCAGGAAACAGATCCAGCCATCCCCGGCAGTACCGGACCATTGGATGTCGTCCCGAATCTCGTCGCCAAACCAGGCCGATGGCTTGACCGGGTCCTCCAAAGCGACGCTTTGCAACAGAAATTCGGAAGTGTCCGTCGTGATACAGGCGCGACCCTCCTGGCACGAAGTTGCCCTTGTGCCCACTTCACCCAAGGCCACCTCACGCGCCGTTAAAGGCCGATCGCCGTTTGATCCCAACCGGCACAACCGGGCCAGTGAATCCTTCCGGTCGCGCTCAGCGCTGTAGAACTCCCATGCTTCGCCCGCGCCGTCGGGATACCAGGCCAGCCACGCGTTGTCCTCGACACCAAGGTGAAACGCGGCACCGCCCATTTGAACTGTCAGACCGCCCAGACAGCTTTCCGGTACATACTGGCGGTGCAAGGTCCATCCAGACACCGCCAATGCGGGCAGGATGCAGATCACCCAGGCGGCACTCGCAGGAAGGCTCACGCGCTGGCGAAACACCCGAATCCCCCATCCCCAAAGCTCGCCCAGCACCCAGGCAAGCAGAAAGATCGCCCCGTAAACCGAAGCTGCCAAGCCCCTGAAGGCGGCGTCCGTGCTGTCCAGGGCAGGGCGGACATAGACCCCATAAAACACCACCGCTGCCAACAAAAGCACAAGGACGGACCACCTGCGGCGCAGGACACCCGTCAATGCACCTGCCAGGAACGGGGCCGAGGCCGTCAGGGCAAGAACACCAAGATCACTGAGCGGAAACATCGCCGCGAAGTCTGCCCCGCCCGGACTTCATCTTGCAAGAAATATGCCCGCCGGAGGCACGATTTTCCGCGCGGAAAATCGCCCACACTGCCCAGGTC
>JABDJO010000021.1 GCA_013002465.1 Silicimonas sp.
TGCTAAGGCATGGGCGCGCTTTCTTATTGCACGCGTCAGAAAAACAAGAAGGCTGGAGCGCACCTTGCCCCAATGCTAAACCCGTCCCTACCCACGACGGAGCCAGCATTGCCCGATCCTAGACTTCTCACGTTCACCGCCATGAAGAACGAAGGCCCCTTCGTGCTGGAATGGGTCGCCTGGCAACGCTTGATCGGCATCGACCGGATCGTCGTTCTCAGCAACGATTGCGACGACGGCACCGACGACATCCTTGACCAGTTGGATCGTATGGGCGTTGTCAGCCACCTGCCAAATCCTTGCGAACTATTGCCCTCTGATCCGGGCGGGCCGATGAAACCGCAAACCGCTGCCTTTGCCTATGGCCGCAGGCTCAGGGAATGGCGCGACGCCGATTACATCTTCCTGTCGGACGTCGATGAATTCCCCTGTCTGCGCGCAGGCGACGCCACCCTCAAAACCCTCTTGAGGCGGCTTGATTACCCCGACGTCCTGACCTTCTGTGAAACGATCTTTGGAACCGGCGACGTTATCGGCTTCAAGGACAAACCCCTTACCGCGCAATTCACGAAAAGCACCAGCCTCGCCCCTGGAAAATGGAAAAGCCGGCGCGGTTTCAAATCCATTTGTCGGAACGACCCTCGGCTTGTGATCCGCAACCACCGTCCCAAAGTGTCACGCAAACACGCAGCCGACATTCGCTGGCTTGACGGATCGGGGCGGGATTTTCCCACTGACCTTCGGACCCGCCTGCAAAAAGGCACCGACGCACGGGGCATGTTCGATCTGATCACGCTCAACCACTATGCCCTTCGCTCGCTTGAAAGCTATCTGGTCAAGGCCGCACGCGGCCAACCCATGGGCGGTACAATCGACCACAAGTACTTTCGCCAACGTAATCAACTGCGGACTGACAACCGCGAAATGCTGCCTCACCTTCCCCGGCTTGAGGAAGAGATCGCCAATCTGAAACGCGATCCCCGTCTTGCCGAATTGCATGCAAAATCAGTCGAATCGCACCGGGCTCAGATCGCAAAGTTGAAAAAGACACCGCTGTATCGCGACCTTATGGCTCTTGTGCAGGGCACGCCGCTTGATGCCTGAGACGCTGCCCGCGCGATTTCAAACCTGGTTTCGCGAAAATGGGTGGAACCCGCATCCGCACCAGATCGAACTGACACGCCGCGCCCGAGAACCGGCAACTCTGCTGATTGCACCGACAGGTGGCGGCAAGACCCTGGCGGGGTTCCTGCCCACGTTGATCGAACTAGAGAACACCGCCGAAAGTGGGCTTCACACGCTCTATGTCTCGCCCCTGAAAGCGCTTGCATCCGACATCAAACGCAATCTCGCAACCCCGGTGTCCGAGATGGGGCTGGCCGTGCGCGTCGAAGACAGAACCGGAGACACAAGCGCAACCCGGAAGAAACGCCAAAGGGCCGACCCTCCGCATATCCTTTTAACCACCCCCGAAAGTCTTGCACTGCTGCTGAGTTACGAGGATGCGCCACGGATGTTTTCCGGCCTGTCCAGGATCATCGTCGACGAAATCCACGCGTTGGCTGAATCGAAACGCGGCGATCAACTGATGCTGTGCCTGGCCGAACTCCAGGCGCTTTGCCCCGGTCTCAGGCGCGTGGGCCTTTCGGCGACGGTCGAAGACCCCAACGCCATCGCACGATTTCTGGCCTGTCACCCTGACCCCTGCCCCGTCCTGCTGGCTGACCCCGGTCCTGCCCCCGACATCGACATGCTGCGCACCGATGAACTGCCCCCATGGTCCGGCGGCGGTGGAAAGTACGCCATTCCCCGCGTTCTGGACGAAGTGAAGAAACACAAGACCACGCTCATCTTTCACAACACCCGCGCCCAGGCCGAGATCTTTTTCCACGAACTCTGGCTTCAGAATGACGAAGGTCTTCCGATCGGCATCCACCACGGCAGCCTTGCACGGGCGCAACGCGAAAAGGTCGAGGCCGCCATGGTCGCAGGCCAATTGCGGGCCATCGTTTGCACCGGCACCCTGGATCTGGGGATCGACTGGGGCGACGTGGATCTGATCATCCAGATCGGCGCGCCAAAGAACGTGAAACGATTGGTCCAGCGCATCGGTCGGGCGAACCATCGCTACAATGCGCCGTCCAAGGCCCTGATCGTGCCGGCCAATCGGTTCGAGGTCGTCGAATGCGTTGCCGCACTCGAAGCCGTCCGCGCCGCCGACCTCGATGGCGATCCGCGCGGACCCGGCCCGAAAGACGTGCTGTGCCAGCACATTCTGATCCGCGCGTGCCGAGGGCCTTTTTCCGCCGACGACCTGTTTCAGGTATTTCGCACCAGCGGCACTTACGCCGATCTTGAGCGCAAGGCGTTCGACGCCTGCCTCGATCTTGTCGCCACCGGAGGCTATGCGCTCAGGGCCTATGATCGGTGGCAAAAACTGAAACAACGCCCTGATGGCATGTGGGAATTGCGCGATCCACGCACGGCAGCGCATGTCCGGCGCAATCTTGGCACCATTCAGGACACCGAAACACTCAAGGTCCGCCTGCAGAACCGGCGCGGCGGGCGGCCTCTGGGCGAGATCGAGGAAGGGTTTGCCGCCAGTCTGACTCCCGGCGACACTTTCTTGATCGGCGGACAGGTCGTCCGGTACGAATCCTTGCGTGAAATGACAGTCGAGGTGTCGCGCCGCGCCGACAAGGCACCGAAGATCGCGGTCTTTGCCGGAACCAAGTTTGCCACCTCGACCCAGCTCAGCCACAGGATCCTGAACATGCTCGGGCAAGACGCTTGGCCCGCCCTGCCCGATCACACCGCCGATTGGCTTGCCCTACAGCGATCCCGCTCGAAACTGCCCGAAGCCGACCGCATACTTGTCGAAAGCTTTCCCCATGATGGGCGGCACAATACCTGCATCTACGGCTTTGCCGGTCGCAACGCCATGCAGACGCTCGGTCTTCTGATCACGCAACGCATGGAGGACCTGGGCCTTGGGCCGCTTGGGTTCGTGTCAACCGATTATGCCGTGCTGATCTGGGGATTGGACGACGTTCCGGATCCCGAGCCCCTGTTCCAGGAACAGGAATTGCGACAGGCCTTCGATGCCTGGATGGGCGGAAATGCGGTCATGAAGCGAACGTTTCGTTCGACCGCGACAGTCGCGATGCTGCTGGAACGAAACTACGGCGCCGATCGGCGGTCCGGGCGGCAAGCGATGTTTTCGTCAGACATCCTCTATGACACCCTGCAAAAATACGACCCAGACCATCTGATGCTGCAAATCACCCGCGAAGAGGCGATGCGCGGCTTGGTGGATTTTGGCCGTATCGAAGAGATGTTGGCCCGGACCATGGGCCGGGTCGATCACGTCGTGTTGGATCGCGTGACCCCTTTGGCAGCACCCCTGTTTCTGGAACACGGTCGAGTCGCAATTGCCGGCGAAGGGCGCGAGCGGCTCTTGCAGGCAGAATCCGACAGCCTGATGCGTGCTGCGGGTCTGAAGGACTGATCCTGACATTCTGGTAAAGGTTTGAAATCACTCACAAAGTGAAGCGATTACTCGTTCCAGGAACTTCTCTCCTTCGGCGAACTGCGCGACCGAGATAAACTCGTCCGCCTGATGCGCCTGTTCGATATTGCCGGGCCCGCAGACCACCGCCGAATACCCCGCATTCTGAAAATGCCCGGCCTCGGTACCATAGCTGACCACATGGCTACCGTTATCGCCCGTGATCCGGCGGACTAGCGCCTCGGCAGGGCCATCGTCTTCGGGAACCAGACCCGGCACATCGAAAAACGGGGTAAGATCAATCGACGCCGACCTGGCCACCGCCTGCATCCCGGCCTCGATCCCGGCTGCCTTTTCGCGAGTACGCGCCTTCCAGTCCTCGGGGTCGTCATCGGGCACAAACCGCATGTCCAGCCCGAACCGACAATCCCCCGCCGTAATGTTGTGGGCCGTACCGCCGTGGATCTCTCCCACATGCAACGTCGTCCAGGGCGGTTCAAAAATTGCCGCTAGTGAAGACGGCGTTTTGGCACGGTTTTCGACGTTCATCTGGTTGGCCCAGTCGATCAACTTTGCACCTTCCATGATCGCATTGACCCCGGTGTGCATGATCGACGAATGAACCTCGAACCCCTTGATATGCACATCGAAACCCGCACTTCCCTTATGGCCCGTGACGCACTTCAGCATCGACGGTTCGCCGATGATCGCCGCCTCGGCCTTCGGCAATCCCGCTTCGGCCATCGCCTCGATAAGAGGCGGCGCACCGATGCAGCCGATCTCTTCGTCAAACGACAGTGCAATCTGCAAGGGTCGCTTTAGATCGGACACAAGTGCCCTTTGAAGCGCGTGCAACGCCAGCGCATCGAACCCCTTCATGTCGCAGGTCCCGCGTCCGTAAAGCCGCCCGTCCCGTTCGGTTACGACCCAAGGGTCCGACGTCCAGTCCTGGCCGTCGACAGGAACCACATCGGTGTGCCCCGAAAGAACCAAACCACCCGACACATCCGGACCGACACTGCAGAACACCGCGTGTTTGGTGCCATCCTCGTTCGGCATCCGGTGCGCCGTGATACCCAGATCCGTCAAATAGCCCACAACCCAATCGGCAAGGTCGATGTTGGACACACGGCTGACAGTCGGAAACGACACAAGCCGATCCAGAATGTCCCTCGCAGACAGGCTCATGCGGTTTTCAATACGAAATGACCCGGCGTGACCTCGTCATAGATCGAAGGCCCTGGTTCGTGTCCGACAGGAAAGATCGGGGAAGGTATCGGTTTGAAATTCAAGTCTTTTTCCGATTTTCGCCGCCGTGGATCCGCAACTGGCACCGCCGAAAGAAGCGACCTTGTGTATTCATGACGAGGATCCTCGAAGATGGCCGATCTTGGCCCGATCTCGACGATCCGCCCAAGGTACATGACCCCCACGGCATGGCTTACCCGTTCAACAACCGCCATGTCGTGGCTGATAAACAGCATCGAGATCCCAAGGTCGGCCTGCAATTCCATCAGCAGGTTCAGGACTTGTGCCTGAACCGACACGTCAAGGGCGCTGACCGCCTCGTCAGCCACGATCAACTTGGGATTCAGCGACAAGGCCCGCGCAATCGCGATCCGCTGGCGCTGGCCGCCGGACAATTCGTGCGGAAACCGGCGCAGGAAACTGCGCGGCAATTCCACCCGGTCAAACAAGGCCGCAACCCGGTCAGCCCGTTCCGTCGCGTTCCCGATGTCATAGTTCAGCAAAGGCTCGGCCACCTGATCCGACAGCCGCATCTGAGGATTGAGCGACGCGAACGGATCCTGAAAGATCATCTGCATCTCGCGCCGCGCCAGCCGCAACTGTTCTGTGTCGAAATCAATGATGTTCTCGCCGTCCAGCCACACCTCGCCCGAGACCGGTTCGACCAGCCGCAGGATCGAACGGCCGCAAGATGACTTCCCGCACCCGCTTTCGCCAACAAGGCTTAGCGTTTGCCCTGACTTCACCTGAAACGACACGTCCTCGACCGCATGCACATTGGCAACTGTCCGGCGAAAGAAACCGCCCGTGACCGGAAACCGCGTCACCAGGTTCTTCACGTCCAGAAGAACCTTGTCTTCCGCACTGGGCGCGCGCCCCTTGGACGGTCCGCCATCGCCCATCAGGCGCATGGGTTCGGGCGCGTCCTTGCCTTGCATGTCGCCAAGTTTTGGCACCGCGGCCAACAATGCCTTGGTGTAATCGTGCGTCGGGTTCTCGAATATCTGTTCGACCGTCCCCTCTTCCACCTTGTGACCGCGGAACATGACCACCACCCGGTCCGCCATCTGGGCGACCACGGCCATGTCGTGGGTGATGAACAAGACCGCCGTCCCGGTTTCCCGTTTCAATCTGTCGATCAATGCCAGAATCTCGGCCTGAATGGTGACATCCAAAGCCGTCGTCGGTTCGTCGGCAATCAATAGCCTTGGCTCGCAAGCCAGGGCCATCGCGATCACCACACGCTGCCGCATGCCACCTGACAATTCATGGGGATACTGTTGCAGGCGCCGCTCGGGTTCCGGGATCCGCACCTGTCGCAGCAGTTCCAGCGCACGCTTGTTGGCCTTCTCTTGCGACATGCCCTTGTGAACGCGCAAACCTTCCGTCAACTGCCGCCCAACGGTGAATACCGGATTGAGCGATGTCATCGGTTCCTGAAAGATCATCCCGATCTCGTTGCCGCGGATCTGGCGCATCAGCCCGTCACCGACCTTGGACACATCCAGTACACCGCCCGAGTTCTGGCCGCGGTCAAACAACAACTGACCGCCCGCAATCTCGCCGCCACCAAACTCGACCAGCCGCATAAGTGACAGGGACGACACGGATTTTCCCGACCCCGATTCGCCCACGACACAAACGGTTTCGCCCGGATTTATGTCGAAACTGATATCTTCGACACCGACAACGGGGCCATCTTTTGTCTGAAACTCGACGCGCAACTGTCGAAGCGAGGCGAGCGGTTGGTCAAGCATGAGATCCCCGTTCAAAGCAACGTGGGCCACGCTAAACCTCTCTAGAGAGCGCTGTCAAACCACAATGGACAGCCACTGATTTTGGCCATTGGACCGGGGCGAAACAAGATTTTGAAAGCTGACCCAGCGGCAGTGCTTGCATTTTGAACGGGATTCGTCCGAAACTCTCGAAGTCCGTGCCTTGGGTGGGACAGGAAACAGGGAAAAGCTGGAAAGAGTGCGTAAATCGCCACCTGCAAATTCTCGGAATGAACCAAATCCGCGCCTTTCGCGGACCCAAAGGCACGCTCAAATCCAACAAGGAGTGAACCTATGAAACTCATGACAGCCCTTCTCGGGGCCGCTGCTGCCGTGGCGCTTGCGCCGATGGCCTTCGCAGAGGGCCACGAAGGCGAACGTGGCCGCGATGGTGAAGTGAAAATCATCTATTGGCAGGCCCCCTCGATCCTGAACGCCTATCTTTCGGGCGGCACCAAGGACAGCGAAGCCGCCTCGCTGGTGATCGAACCACTTGCGCGCTATGACACCGAAGGCACGCTTGTGCCCTACCTGGTCGACGAAGTGCCAACTGTCGGCAACGGCGGCGTTTCCGAAGACCTGACCCAGATCACCTGGAAAATCACGCCGGGCCTTGTGTGGTCGGATGGTACGCCGTTCACTTCGGCGGATGCGAAATTCACCTATGAATATTGCACCCACCCCGAAGGTGGTTGCGCACAGGCGACAAAATACGAAGGCGTGGCCAGCGTTGAAACGCCAGACGCTCTGACAGTTATCGTCAACTTCGAAAACCCGACGCCGAACCCCTATGGTCCGTTCGTCGGCAGTGAGGCTCCAATCATCCAGGCCGCCCAGTTCGCCGATTGCATCGGCGCCCGCGCGCCCGAATGCACCGAGGCGAACTTTAACCCGATCGGAACCGGCCCCTTTGTCGTCACCGAGTTCAAGCCGAACGACGTGATCACCTATGCGGCCAACGAAAACTATCGCGAAGAAGGCAAGCCCGCCTTCGCAACCGTGACCTTCAAGGGCGGCGGCGATGCAACGGCAGCAGGGCGCGCCGTGATGGAAACCGGCGAGTTTGACTACGCTTGGAACCTTCAGCTTGCCCCCGACGTCATCGCCAAGATGGAAGAAGGCGGCAAAGGTACGCCCGTCGCAGGCTTCGGCCCGCTGGTCGAGCGCATCATGCTGAACCAGACCAACCCCGATCCATCGCTTGGGCCCGACGAACGTTCTGTGATCAAGCCGCACCCGTTCCTGGGCGATCCGGCGGTTTACAAGGCCATGTCCTTGGCCATCGACCGTCCGCTTCTGGTGGACGTTGGTTATGGTCAGGCCGGCCGCGTCACCTGTAACTGGGTGCCGGTGCCGAACATCTATGCCTCGACCACCTTCGATTGTTCGACCCAGGACATCGCAGGCGCCAACGCCATGCTCGATGCCGCCGGCATCGTGGACAGCGACGGCGACGGCGTGCGCGAAAAGGACGGCGTGCCTCTGAAGGTGCTCTATCAGACCTCGACCAACGCTGTGCGTCAGGACTTCCAGGCGCTGATCAAGCAGTGGTGGGCCGAGATCGGCATCGAAGCCGAACTGCGCAACCTTGACGCGTCGGTCTTCTTCGGCGGTGACCCGGGCTCGCCCGACACCTTCCAGAAGTTCTATGCCGACGTTGAAATGTACGCCAACACCTTCAACGGCACCGACCCGCAGACCTATCTTGGCAACGGCCTCTGCGACAAGGCACCGTCTCCGGCCACCCAGTGGCAGGGCGAAAACATCTCGCGCTTCTGCATGGAAGAGTTCGATGCCCTGCACGCCGAACTGGCCAACACCGCCGATATCGCCAAGCGCGGCGAAATCGCGGCCAAGCTGAACGACATGATGGTTGAAAACGGCGGTATGATCCCGCTGGTTCACCGCGGTCGTCTGTCGGCCCATGCCAACAGCCTTGGTGGTGTTGCACTCAATGTCTGGGACAGCGAGCTTTGGAACATCGCTGACTGGTACCGGATCGGTAACTGATCCCACAGGTAGGGCGGGCGTGGCCCCGCCCTACCACTTCGGACCGGCGAAATGCTCACATATACAATCCGACGGCTGATCCTAAGCGTTCCGACGCTTCTGTTCATCAGCCTTGTGATCTACCTTCTTCTGGAACTCGCCCCCGGAGACCCGATGGCGCAGGTCCCCCTGACCGTTCCGCCTGACGTCAAGGAAAAGATGCGCGAAGCCCTGGGCGTCGGTCAGCCCTGGTACATCGCCTTCCCCAAGTGGCTTTATCAATTCTTCGTCGTCGAACCGATGTACTTTGCCGACGCCATCTTCGGCACCAACTGGAGCGAAGGCCAGCAGAGGGTAATTTCCTGGCAGACCCGCTCGCCGGTTATGGACATCGTCATTCAGCGCATTCCGCAAACCCTCTGGGTTGTCGGAGTGGCCTATATCGTTGCCATCCTGATCGCACTGCCCATCGGCATCTATTCCGCCTATCGCCAGTATTCCTGGTTCGACAACGCCGGAACCTTTGTCACCATGGTCGGCTTTTCCGTCCCACCGTTCTTTTCCGGTGTTCTGGTGATCGTGGTCTTCTCGGTCTGGCTGGGCTGGTTCCCGTCGATCTATGACACGACCCACAAGGTCATCGACTGGGCCAGCTTCAAGGTGCAACTGCAACAGATGATCATGCCGGTGATGGTGCTGGCCCTGCAAATCACCTCGCAACTGTCGCGTTTCATGCGCGCTTCGATGCTTGACAACCTGAACCAGGATTACGTCCGCACCGCCCGCGCCAAGGGCCTGTCGGAAAAAACCGTCGTTCTGATCCACGTTCTCAGGAACTCGCTGATCCCGGTCGTCACCGTGATCGCCCTGGGTATCCCGGCAATTTTCGGCGGCGCCATCATCACCGAGCAGGTCTTCAAGGTAAACGGCATCGGCCAGCTTCTGATCACCGCCATTCAGGCCAACGATCTGCCGATGGTGCAGACGCTGACCTTCATTTTCGCCGTCCTGATCGTGCTTTTCAACCTGATCGCCGACATCCTCTATGGCATTCTCGACCCGAGGATCCGCTATGACTGAAACACCGCTTTCCATGGAAGAAATCGCCCCGGCGGCCCCGCCCCGTTCGCAATGGGCCGATGTCTGGGACCAGTTCAAAAGCCACCGCGGCGCAATGGTCGGAGCCTATATCTTTGTCTTCATCGTGCTGATGGTGGTCGTCGGCCCATGGGTCTATTGGAACGACCCCAAGATCGTGCCCACGGGCCGCGATTTTCTGACCCTGCGCGACACGCGGCCCATCTATACCGTGCTTTGGGAACCGGGTGCCAAGGTCAATTGGCTCTATCCCCTGGGCACCGACAACCTGGGGCGCGACATGCTCGGGCGTCTTCTGACGGGCGGGCGTGTCTCGCTTGCCGTCGGCATGGCCGCGATGATCCTTTCCGTCGTTCTTGGCACCGTCATCGGCGTCCTTGCCGGGTACTTCAAGGCGCTCGACGGTATCCTGATGCGGCTCACCGATCTGTTCCTCGCCCTGCCGCTTCTGCCCCTTCTTCTTGTCGCCGTGCTCCTTTTCCGCGACCGGCTTTCGGGCGCCTTTGGCCCCGAAGGCGGCACCTTCATCCTGATCGTGACGCTGGTCGGCGTCACCTCGTGGATGCAGACCGCCCGTATCGTGCGCGGCGACGTCCTGGCCTTGAAGGAACGCGAGTTCGTCCTCGCCGCCCGCTCCATCGGCACCCGGCCCCTGACGATGATCACCCGGCACCTGTTGCCCAACGTCATGTCGCCGATCATGGTCTCGGCCACCTTGGGCATCGCCACCGCCATCATCACCGAAAGCGCGCTTTCGTTCCTGGGCTTCGGCTTTCCGCCCGACTTTCCAACTTGGGGCAAACTGTTGTTCGACGCCGTCGACCGGATGGAGCTTTATCCCGAACGTGTCCTTTGGCCCGGCATGATGATCTCGCTCACCGTCCTAAGCGTGAACTACGTCGGCGATGGGTTGCGCGATGCGCTGGATCCCCGGATCCGAGGTCGCTAGGAACGCCATTCTTACCGATATTGATTTCTCTGTGGATAAATGCTATATATCTTTCGTCAGAAAGGTATAACCATGGAAGCGACCGCACACCTTCAACCAATGGACCTAAGCCACGACGACGGCAAACTCATTGCCAAATCGGTCGTGCGCGCCGGTCTTGCCCTTGGCCTGACCCAGGCCGAAATTGGCGAGATTATCGGCGCCAGTGCCTCGCAAATCTCAAAGATGAAAGACGCCAGCGTTTCGATCTCGGGCAAACCATTTGAACTGTCGGCCTATCTGATCCGCGTCTTTCGCTCGCTTGACACGATCACCGGCGGCGACCGCGAAACCAATCGTCAGTGGATGCGCAACCCCAACTCTGACCTGAACGGCGTGCCTGCCGAACTGATGAAAACCGCCTACGGCCTTGTCGCCGTCATGTCCTATCTCGACGCCGCACGTGCTCCCCTTTGAACCCTACCGACGCAACCTCTGGCGGGTGATCGAGGGCCAATACCGGCCCTCGACCCAGAAAATCGTCGATACCCGCGCCGAACAAAACCGGCTGGAAGAACTTCTCGAAGCCAGCAAACCGCCCGTGCCCGAAGACTGCGTGCATCTCGACTATCAGTTCCGCACGCCGTTCCGTTATGGCCGCTATCCAGGATCATCCCGATTCCGCCGCGAAGGCCACACGCCCGGCGTTTTCTATGCCGCCGAAGCGCCACTGACCGCAGCCATCGAAAGCGCCTGGGGGCTGGTGAAATTCTACCGCGCCTCGCCCGACACACCCTTGCCGAACACGACAACCGCCCACACCGCGATCCAGGCCGACATACGCGTCCCGATTTCAATCGACCTCACTCACCCCGATGTCGCCGATACCGGCGACTGGACTCATCCCACCGACTACACCGCCACCACCAATTTTGCCGACCAGGTCCGCGCCGAAGGGTGCGAGGCGATCCGCTATCAATCGGTGCGCGATCCGGATCGCGGAATGAATGTCGCCGTTCTGACCTGCCGCGCCTTCGCCCGGCCGATCCCGATCGCCCTGCAGACCTGGCACGTCTTCCTCGCGCGATCTCGTGTCGTCCTGACCAACGAAACCCTGCATCAGGATCACGAGTACCAGATTGCCGGCCAAAGGTTCGAACGGCCCGTTTAGATCCCGGTCATTCGGGCGCTCGGCGACATGTACAAATGGGAAAAAACGGGGAAATTGATAGGTACAAAAGTGATAAAACATCACCGCACGGTGTGGGTTAAGCGAAAGTAACCTGTACAACCTCACTCCATGCGACGGCGGATGCGATGCAGGGCGAACCAAACCAGAAGCAGTACAATCGGCGTCAAAACCGCCATGCCCATGCCCTTGCTCATACCGACTGAATTCATCGCGGGATAGGTAAGGTAAGCCATTAAATTCACGGCATAATAACTGATTGCCACAACCGACAACCCCTCAACAGTGCGCTGCAGTCTAAGCTGCAAGGCCGCGCGTCGATCCATCGACGCCAGCACCGCCTGATTTTGCGCCGAGCGTTCAACATCCACCCGTGTTCTCAACAGGTTAGCCGCCCGTGTCGCCCTCTCAGCCATGGCGTTCAACCGGTTTTCCGTGGCTTTCACAGTGCGCATCGCGGGATCGAACCGCCGCAACATGAACTCGGACCAGGTTTCCCGACCACCATATCTAGCCTCCCGAAGGATCTCGATCCGCTGGTTCACAAGTGCCTCATAGGCCCGCGTCGCACCAAATCTGAACGACATCCGGGTCAGCAAAGTTTCAAGTTCTTCAGATACTTGCAGCAATTCCTGCAAGGTTTCCTCGGGTGTCGTATTCCCTTCGGACATCACCGCCATAAGCTCTGTCAGCCGATCGTCGATTTCACCCAACCTCGGGCCAAGCGTGCGGCTCTCGATCAGCCCCAGCATCGACATCGCCTTGTAAGTCTCGACCTCGCAAATCCGCTGCACCACCCGCCCTATCCGCCGCGCCCTCATCTCGGGCCGGACAAATAACGCAAACCGCATATGGCCGCTCTGATCAATACGAAAGTCAGCAGAAACAATACCTTGGTCGTCCAATACCCGACTGATAGTCAGGCTTTCAGGCACGAACCATTGTTCAAGTCGCTCTTCAATCCCGGCTTCGTCCTCAATGACTTCGACCCGTATCAGGGCCGAGGTGATCCGCTTGCCCGGCATTTCGTCCAGCCAGTCTTCGGGAACCATACTGAACGCCGAAGCATCGAAAGGCACCTCGGACAGCTCGTCGCTAAATATCGTGTAAGTTACGAATTCCGTGTGACTTTCCCACTTCAGACGGAACCTGCCGATCTCGCCGAAGTAGTGCGTTGCCCCCGGCGTCGGATGCGGCGCCCCGTGGCGATCCAACAACGCGATCAAATGTGCCCGATCCGCCTCACGATCCCTGAGAGCTGCGCCCTTCGGCTGTTTGAACGCCAGAAAAGCCGCCGTGCATGGCGCTTTCAGAACCGGAAAAGGCCGTGCATGCAACTCGTTAGCAAGCTGATAGCGCGAGTCATAGTCTTGAATCTGGGCCATGGCATCATCCTTGTTCATCCGGCCTATAGCAACGGTGAACCCACAAGAGAAGTGATTTATTGACGCATTATCAGCACTTTAATGGTGGACGACGGCATACCGAATGCACGCCGTGGACGACGACTTCTGCGCTTGTCTGACCCGCCGTTCTCGCGTTAAATCACCACCGAGGGCAGCCCCATGAACAACCCGGATCAACCGGCGACATTTGACATCGTCATCATAGCTCAGGTTGGCCGCCTGACTTATGAAGCCGTGCTTTTTGCAGCCTCGCTCCGCCATTCGGCGCCGGATTTCAAGGGCCGCCTGATCATCGCCGAACCGCAGCCCGGCCCGCTCTGGCCGAGGGACCCGCGCATTCAGGACGAAGAAGCACGCGCACTTCTGGTCCGCCTTGGCGCCACTTTTAAACCGTTTCATAATAAACACTTCGGTGCCAGTTATCCCAATGGAAACAAGGTCGAGGCGCTGGCCAGTCTTGCTCCGGATCACCCGTTTGTCTTCTTCGACAGTGACACCCTGATCATGGGTCCCGTCGACCAGATCGCGTTTGATTTCGACCGCCCTTCGGCCTCCATGGCCCGCGAAGGCACCTGGCCCAAACCACCACTCTATGGACCCGGATATACTCAGATCTGGAAGTCACTTTACGACCGCTTCGGCCTTCCTTTCGAGCCGACACTGGACCTCTCGGAGCCTGACGAACACTGGCGGCGCTATCTCTACTTCAACGCCGGTTGGTTTTTTCATCGCTGCGCCAAGACCTTCGGCACCCGCATGATCGAGATGATGACCTCGATACGCGACGATCCCCCGCCCGAATTGGCCTGTCAAACCCTGTACCCCTGGCTTGACCAGATCGCCTTGCCAATCGTTGTCAGCGATTTCGGCGGGACGCGCCCCGGCCCTGAACTTGACGGCCTTGACGGAGACGTTAGCCATCACTGGCGTGCCATGCCGCTTTTCTATGCCAAGGCCCCGGATAACATGCTGAAGACGCTTCAGGATATCGCAGGGCCCAATCGCATCAAAAAGGTCCTGAAGGCCCATGAACCGTTTCGTCGGATGATTTTTCAGAACCGCGGCCAGAAAGTGCGGGCACTTTTCGACCAGAACAACCTGCCAAGAGCCGAAAAGGCCATCCGAAACAAAATCAAGCGGGAACGGCTCTGGATGCGCTAACGGTTGATTTGCCCGCCACTTGGCCTCACAAAGACCCCTGACATTACAAAAACGGGCCTTGCCAAAACGGCAACGCGCGGAAATCACTTAAGGGGGATAGCATGTCCGACACTCAAGGCTTCGACACACTGCAGGTACACGCCGGCAACAGCGGCGACCCGGCAACCGGCGCGCGCCAGGTTCCGATTTATCAAACCACGGCCTTCATGTTCAAGGATTCCGATCACGCCGCACGCCTGTTCAACCTTCAGGAAGTCGGCAACATCTATTCCCGCCTGACCAATCCAACCGTTGGTGCCCTGGCAGAACGCATCACCGTACTGGAAGGCGGCGTTGGCGGCATTTGCTGTTCGTCCGGCCACGCGGCCCAGATCATGGCTCTGTTTCCGTTGATGATGCCCGGGTGCAACGTCGTGGCTTCGACCCGACTTTATGGTGGCACATACACGCAGCTGACACAGACCATCAAACGCTTCGGCTGGTCTTCGTCGTTGGTGGATTTTGACGACCTCGATGCCGTCAAGGGTGCAATTGACGAAAACACCCGCGCGATATTCTGCGAAAGCATCGCCAATCCGGGGGGGTACATCACCGACCTCGACGCCATCGCCAAAATCGCCGACGACGCAGGTATCCCACTGATCGTCGACAACACCTCGGCCACGCCCTATCTCTGCCGACCGTTCGAACACGGGGCCACGTTGATCGTTCATTCGACGACCAAGTACCTCACCGGCAACGGTACGGTCACGGGCGGTGCGGTCATCGACTCCGGCAAATTCGACTGGTCGGCCTCGGACAAGTTTCCATCGCTTTCACAACCAGAGTCCGCCTATCACGGCCTGAATTTTCACGAAGCTCTGGGCCCCATGGCGTTCACCTTCCACTCCATTGCCATCGGCCTGCGCGATCTTGGCATGACGATGAACCCCCAAGGCGCGCATTACACGCTAATGGGCATGGAAACCCTGTCGCTCAGAATGCAGAAACACGTGGCAAACGCCGAAAAGGTCGCCAACTGGCTGGAAGCCGACGATCGCGTGGAAAGCGTAACTTACGCCGGGCTCGACAGTTCGCCCTACAAGGATCGCGTCGCACGCATCTGCCCCAAGGGTGCGGGTGCATTGTTCAGCTTCGCGATCAAGGGTGGTTACGACGCCTGCGTGAAACTGGTCGACTCGGTCGAATTGTTCAGCCATGTGGCCAATCTCGGAGACGCCCGGTCACTGATCATCCACTCGGCCTCCACAACGCACCGTCAGCTTTCGGACGAACAGCGCGAAGCCTCGGGCGCTCTGCCCAATGTTGTGCGCCTCTCGATCGGGATCGAGGACGCAGACGACATCATCGCCGATCTGGATCAAGCCCTGGCCAAAGCAGTCGGTTAATCACGTCGGGTTTGCGCCGCGTTTTCGCGCGGCGCAGCGCTCGAAGTGAATCGAGGCAGAACCTCTTAAGCCTAGGCATGCAGTAGCCGGATCAAGCGCGCGCGGCATCCATCAGGCGCCGCATTTCGGCGATGCTGTCGCCAAGACCCCGGAAAATCGCCTCGCCGATCAAATAGTGCCCGATGTTCAGTTCGCGCACTTCGGGAAAGGCGGCAACCGGAACGACCGTGTCAAACGTCAGCCCGTGGCCCGCGTGCACTTCCAACCCAAGTGAATGGGCAAATCCCGACATCTCGCGTAAACGTTCAAGTTCCTGATCGCGCTCGTCAAATCTTTCTTCCGCATGGGCATCGCAATAGGCCCCGGTATGCAATTCAATCACCTGCGCCCCGATCCGGTTGGCAGCCTCGACCTGACGCATGTCGGCGGCGATGAAAATCGACACACGGCACCCTGCATCGGCCAGGGGCGCGATAAAATGGGCCAATCTGTTCTCATCCTGAGCCACGTCCAGACCCCCTTCTGTCGTGCGCTCTTCGCGCTTTTCGGGCACCAGACACACCGCGTGCGGGCGATGGCGAAGGGCAATCGCCTGCATCTCGTCCGTTGCCGCCATCTCGAAGTTCAGGGGCACACTCAAAGCCTCAATCAGGCGCTCGATATCGCGGTCGGTGATGTGCCGCCGGTCTTCGCGCAAATGCGCGGTGATGCCATCGGCGCCTGCGTCTTCGGCCATTTTCGCTGCACGGATCGGATCAGGATAATCGCCGCCACGGGCATTTCGCACCGTCGCCACATGGTCAATGTTGACCCCAAGTCTCAGCTTTTCCATGACGCACCTTCCGTCCCAAATCATCCGGCACGTTAGGGGCCGCCTCCGGCACTGTCCATGGCCCTAGCGCAGGATTAATTCCAACGGATCATAGGCAACTGGCGCATCTTCACCGGCCCAGGCAACCTCGGGCAGACTGTCGGGTTTGAAGCGGTGTCCCATAAGGTCGTCGCGCGACAACCAATAGCGTTTGGTCACGACGCCTTCCGGGTCCGTCCAAGGTCGAAAGGGATCGCCCGAAACCAGATGGCAGCGAAAATAGACGTCGACCTGATGAAACGCGCGGTCGGGGTCGTGAAACTCGTTCAGCAGAACCGCCCGCCCGACCTCAATCCCAAGGCCGGTTTCTTCGCGAACTTCGCGGATCAGGTTGTCAGGTAGGGATTGGCCAACCTCGACACCGCCGCCCGGGGCACAGATCAGATCGCTCTGGTCGTCTGGCCAGGCGTTGACCATCAAAAGCCGGTCGTCCCTTAGGACCAATGCGCGTACCGCCAGCCGCAATCCCGCCATCAGCGACCCGACGCCGGTCCAAGGACGCGTGTGACATGCCCCATCTTGCGACCCGGCCGTGCCTCGGCCTTGCCATAGATTTGAAGCCGCGCGCCGGTCTCGCCCGATATGCCCGGCGCCAAATCCAGATCGTCGCCGATCAGATTGGTCATCTCGACATTGGAATGCCTGACAGGATCAACCAGCGGCCAACCCGCAATGGCCCTAATATGCTGCTCGAACTGGTCGATTACCGCTCCGGCTTCGGTCCAATGACCCGAATTGTGAACGCGCGGCGCAAATTCGTTTACCATTAAACTATCGTCAACCTCAAATAACTCGACCCCGATCACGCCGACATAATCCAGCGCGGCCAGAAGCGTGCCGGCGATGCCGAATGCCCTTTCGCGCAGTTCCGGCGAAATTGCAGCCGGGACCTTTGTCGTTTGCAAGATCCCGTCCCGGTGGTGGTTCTCGCCAGGCTCGAAACAGGCGATCTGTCCGGTGATGCCACGCGCCGCGATAACGCTGATTTCACGCTTGAAGGACACGAACCCTTCCAGCACCGCGTCCGCCTCTTTCATGGCATCCAGTGCCGCCGGGGCACCATGGGCATCCTTGATCCTTGCCTGCCCCTTGCCGTCATAGCCAAATCGCCGCGTCTTCAGAATGGCAGGCAGACCGACATCTACCAAACCCTGAGCGAGTTCGCCCGCCGCATCGGTCGCCCCGCAATGAACCGGCGCGAAGGCTGCGGTGGTCAGCCCGATTTCATTCAGAAAACTCTTTTCTTCCAGCCGATCCTGGCTAACGGCCAAAGCGCGGCGGTTGGGGCGGATCGGGACCTTGGCTTCGATCCGATCCAGTGCTTCGGTCGGAACGTTTTCAAATTCATAAGTGACAACATCGACAGCCTCGGCAAAGGCATCAAGGGCGGACGCATCGCTGTAGTCAGCCGAATAGGTCTTTTGAGCGACCTCGCTTGCGGGCGGTGCGGCCCCGGGTTCAAAGACATGCACATGGAAGCCAAGGCGTGCCGCCGCCATCGCCAGCATGCGGCCCAATTGGCCACCACCCAGAATGCCAATCGTCTGGCCCGGCTTTAAAGGGTCAGTCATCAACCGGCTCCTCGGGAATCGACGCCGACAACGCCGCGCGCCAATCATCCAGACGACTTGCGAGATCGGGGTCAGACAGGGCCAGAATCCCAACAGCCATGAGCCCGGCGTTTTTCGCGCCCCCGGCCCCAATGGCCATGGTGGCCACGGGATAGCCCCGGGGCATTTGAAGGATCGAGTAAAGGCTATCGACGCCCTTCAGACTGCGCGTTTCAACCGGCACCCCAATCACAGGCAGGCGCGTCTTTGAGGCCATCATGCCAGGCAAATGCGCAGCACCCCCCGCCCCGGCAATGATCACCTGTAGGCCCCGGTCGATTGCCGTTTTGCCATACTCCCACAACCGATCGGGCGTACGATGCGCGGACACGATCCGGACTTCGTGGGAAACGCCCAGTTCATCAAGCACCTCGGCGGCGAATTTCATTGTCGACCAGTCAGACTGGCTGCCCATGATGATGCCGACTTTTGCTGTCATGATTGATCCCCGCAACTCGGCGCGACCCTAACGTCGGGTGACGGTCGCCGCAATCGCTCAGGCGATGATATCGGGCGTGATCCGGTCCTCGATCGCCGCGATTTTGTCTTTCAGCGCCAGCTTCTGCTTTTTCAGCCGCCGGATCGTCAGGGCATCGCCACCGGTGGCCTGCAACGCCGAAATCGCCTCGTCCAGATCGCGATGCTCGCGCCGAAACGTCGCAAGCTCGACGCGCAGCACGTCCTCGGTTTTCATCTTTTCTGACGAATGTTGCGTCATCTAACGACCTTTTTCGGTGGTTCGCGGTTAAATTAACCTTAACAGACCATTGGGCAAAGGGTTTTGACCCTTGCGAAACTTTTCTGCTCTCCCCATATTTTTTCAGGAAGGGGCTGCCACATTGGGGCCCTGACATTCGTCGCTTGGACCAAAGGACGACAATATGAGCAAGCTGACCTTGGGGACCCATCCCTTTCTTCTTGGCTTTGACCAACTGGAGCGGTTGGTCGAACGCACCGCGAAGACCGAGAACGGGTATCCCCCCTATAACATTGAACATGTTAGCGAAAATGCCTTTCGCATTACTCTTGCGGTGGCTGGATTCGCTGATGAAGACCTGTCGATCACCATCGAAGACCGTCAATTGGTGGTTCGCGGTGCGCACGCCAGCGAGGATGACGAACGGGTATTTCTGCACCGCGGCATCGCTGCCCGACAGTTTCAACGGACCTTTTTGCTGGCTGACGGCGTTGACGTGTCGGGAGCAGCACTCGCAAACGGATTATTGCACATTGATCTGGCCCGAAGCGTTCCAGACAAGGTTGTACAGACAGTCCGCATTGAAAAGAGGTGAGGCGCCGTGAATACACCTTTTGATTTCAAGGACTTGAGCCATCAGAGACTGGTTTACGTCCGCCCCGTGGATGTCGCCGAACTGCCCGACGAAGTGCGCAACCAAGCCCAAGGGCACGACCAAGTTTACGCGGTCCACGCGCCTGACGGCGAACGCCTTGCACTGGTGGCGAACAGGGAACTTGCCTTTCTTCTTGCCCGCCAGAACGACTTTGCGCCGGTGAACGTGCATTAGGGCACACTCTTGAAGAGAATGCGGATCGGGGTCTTTTCAAGACGTCAGTTCCAATCACGAAAAAGGGCGCCCTGAGGCGCCCTTTCCTTTTTTCAAGCCTTGTGTGGCAGCTTACATCATGCCGCCCATGCCGCCCATGTCGGGCATGCCGCCACCGGCGGCTGCGCCTTCCTTGGCGGGCTTGTCGGCAACCATGGCTTCGGTCGTGATCAAAAGACCGGCGATCGAGGCTGCGTCTTCCAAAGCGGTCCGAACAACCTTCGCCGGGTCGATGACACCGAACTTGAACAGGTCGCCGTATTCTTCGGTCTGGGCGTTGAAACCGAAGGTATTGTCCTTCGATTCGCGCACCTTGCCGGCAACAACCGCACCGTCGACACCAGCGTTTTCGGCAATCTGGCGCAAGGGGGCCTCAAGCGCACGGCGCACGATGGCGATACCGGCGTTCTGGTCCGAGTTCTCGCCTTCCAGCTTCGCCAGCTTTTTACCAGCCTGCACCAGGGCCACACCGCCGCCTACGACGATGCCTTCCTGGACGGCAGCGCGGGTCGCGTTCAGCGCGTCGTCCACACGGTCCTTGCGCTCTTTCACTTCCACTTCGGTCATGCCGCCGACGCGGATAACGGCAACACCGCCAGCCAACTTGGCAACACGCTCTTGCAACTTCTCACGGTCATAGTCCGACGTGGTTTCTTCGATCTGCTGGCGGATCTGAGATACGCGTGCCGCGATCTCTTTCTTCTTGCCGGCGCCATCAACGATGGTGGTTTCGTCTTTGGTGATCGACACGCGCTTCGCGGTGCCCAGCATGTCCATCGTGACCGATTCCAGCTTCATGCCCAGATCTTCCGAGATCACCTGACCTCCTGTCAGGATTGCAAGGTCCTGCAGCATGGCCTTACGGCGATCGCCAAAACCAGGCGCTTTGACGGCAGCAATTTTCAATCCACCACGCAGCTTGTTGACGACCAGCGTGGCAAGCGCCTCGCCTTCGACGTCTTCAGCAACGATGATCAGGGGTTTTTGCGACTGAATCACCGACTCAAGAAGCGGAACCATCGGCTGCAGCGACGACAGCTTCTTCTCGTGAAGAAGAATCAGCGCGTCTTCCAACTCGGTCGTCATCTTGTCGGGGTTGGTGACAAAGTAGGGCGACAGGTAACCGCGATCGAACTGCATGCCTTCGACAACTTCGGTTTCGGTGTCCAGGCCCTTGTTTTCCTCAACGGTGATGACGCCGTCGTTGCCAACTTTTTGCATCGCGTCCGCGATCTGGTTGCCGATGTCGGTTTCGCCGTTGGCGGAAATCGTTCCGACCTGAGCAACTTCGGCCGAGTCCTTTACCTTGCGCGAGGCTTTGGCGATGTTGGCCACAACGTCGGTCACTGCCACGTCGATGCCGCGCTTGAGGTCCATCGGGTTCATGCCCGCAGCGACCGACTTCATACCTTCCTTGACGATGGCCTGAGCCAGAACCGTCGCGGTGGTGGTACCGTCACCGGCTTCGTCGTTGGTGCGGCTGGCGACTTCTTTCACCATCTGCGCGCCCATATTTTCGAACTTGTCCTCAAGTTCGATTTCCTTGGCAACCGTCACACCGTCTTTGGTGATACGCGGTGCGCCAAAGCTTTTCTCAAGAACAACGTTGCGCCCCTTGGGGCCGAGAGTCACCTTCACCGCGTCGGCGAGGATGTTGACGCCGGCCAGCATGCGATTGCGGGCATCGGTGTCGAATTTGACGTCTTTAGAAGCCATGTTTGCTACTCCTTGACTGGAATTTCGTTAAGGCGAGATCAGGCGATGATGCCCAGGATGTCGCTTTCTTTCATGATCAGCAGTTCTTCGCCGTCCAGCGTGATCTCGGTGCCCGACCATTTGCCGAACAGGATCTTGTCGCCTTTCTTGACGTCCATCGCGATGCGCTCGCCATCTTCGTCTTTTGCGCCCGCGCCAACGGATACAACTTTGCCCTCGGCGGGCTTTTCTTTCGCGTTATCGGGGATGATCAGACCACCTGTGGTCTTTTCGTCGCTTTCCACGCGGCGCACGACAACACGGTCATGAAGCGGAGTGAATGCCATTTGTGAACGCTCCTTGGTTCGTTTTTCTCTTTTAGCACTCACCTCAAATGAGTGCTAACGGAGCGGAAATAGGCAAAGCAAAGCCCTCTGTCAACAGGATCGGCGGGCAAAACTTTGTATGGCCCTGCAGGGGCGATTCCTGCGCCTACCGCCTTTTTTCTGCCGAAGAATGCGGTCAGGATGCGCGGAACCAAATCTGAGGTTTACCATGTTTCGTATGTTCGTACTTTTGGCAACTGCATTCCTTCCTCTGGCAGGCATGGCACAAACCTGCGGCACGGCCGATCTGATTGAGGAATTGTCCGATGCCGATCGTGCCCGGCTCGATGCACTGGTTGCCCCGCACCCCTACCCGGAGGGTAATATCTGGCGGGCCGAAAGGAACGGCAAGACCGTCACCGTGGTCGGCACGATCCACCTTCCCGATCCCCGGCTTCAAGGCATTGTCGACCAGGTCAAACCCGACCTTTTGAATGCCGATCTTCTGATCATCGAAGCCTCGGCCGAAGACGAGGCCAGCATTCAGACACTCGCCGCGAACCAGCCCGAGATGTTCTTTATCACCGAAGGCCCGACGTTGATTGATCTGCTGTCCGAAGACGAATGGGCCAAGGTCACCGACCGCCTCGCGGTCCTTGGCATGCCTGGCTTTCTGGCCGCAAAGTTTCAGCCCTGGTATCTTTCAATGACGCTGGCAATCCCGCCCTGTGCCATGTCCGCGATCCAGTCCGGCGCCAAGGGCCTTGATCGCCAGCTTGAAGTTATCGCCAATGAAGCAGGCTTGCCCATTGCCACCTTGGACGACACCGAAGCGGTGCTGAGATTGTTCGCCGACGAACCGGTCGACAAACAGTTGGACGGGTTGCGCATCGCCCTTGAAACACAGGCCGATGCCGATGCGTCGACTTCGACGTTGATAGAAGCCTATTTCGACGGTCGTGTGCGCGAAAGCTGGGAATATGGGCGCATCATGGTTGAAGCCTCGGGGATCGAAAACGGCGCCGAACTGTTCGAAGATGTGAACCAATCCCTTCTGGTCGGACGGAACGAGGATTGGGAGCCCAAAATTGTGGAACTGATCGCAGGCAAAAACGCAATGATCGCGGTCGGCGCCGCGCACCTGTCGGGCGAAAGCGGTGTTCTTCGTTCGTTGGAGCGGGCCGGCTATAGCCTCAGCCGCCTCGAATGATCCGTATTGCTGTCATAGCCGCGCTGACCGTCTGCCCTGCCCCATTGTTGGCGTGCGCCTGTTGCGCCGACCCGGGTCACCGCAGCGAAATCACCATGGCCGTCGACAATCTCGACGAACTCGCCGCCTCCATTGGCCGAGCAAGGATTGCCAACCTTTATACCTCGGCATGCGGGTTTGACTGCGTTCAGGGCGTCACCAATCCCGAAGACAGTTACGTGGTGACGCACTCCGCAGACGGCAACACCATTTCTCTGACGTTGACCGGCGAGGAGTCCTCCGGCGCACTGACCCTGACACTTCCCGCCGTCGTCACGCTGACAAAAGCTGACCTTTTGCCGGAACCGGGGCCAACAACGGTCCTTTACACGGAATACTTCATGGATGTGTCGATCGCCGGCTCTGGCGCATTCGCAACCCCTCACATTATCCCGGGCCAACTGATTCTCTCCGGCCGCGGCAACCATTGCACCGACCCTTCGATGATAAGTCATTGGAGTCTGTTGGTGGCCACAGGCCCTGCCAACTACACGCTCTTTGGTGCGCTGTCCGAGTGACGCATCTTCAGGCGATGTGCCCGGCTAACCATGTACTCGCGCCGAAGCGTGTATAACCCCGTTGCCACGATCAGCGCCGTGCCAAGCCAGGTCCAAAGGTCCGGCAATTGCCCGAACACCATCCACCCTGCAAACGTGCCCCAGATGATAAGCGTGTATTGCATCGGCGCGACGATCACTGCCTGGGTCATCTCCAGGGCCTTGATCACACAAATTTCGGCCAGGCAGGACAAACTGGCGAGCATAGCCAATAGCATGATCTGATTTCCCGTGGGGGTTACCCAGACCCAGGGCAAAAACACGCCAACTGCAAGCACACCGGACACCGCTGTATAAGCCACCGTGGTGCTGGTCTTGTCGGTATCGGCAATCGCTCGACTGATGATCTGGCGACAGGCAAAGCAAAAGGCGGCAATGACAACAAGCCCAGCCGTCGGATGCATGACCCCAAGCCCGGGGCGAATGACGATCAACGAACCGATGAACCCAAGCGTCACCGCGATCCAACGCCGCATGCCAACGGGCTCGCCCAACACCAAAGCCCCCATGACGGTGACAATGAAAGGCGCTAGAAAACTGATCGCGACAGCATCTGCCAGCGCCACATTGCGCAAGGCAAAGATAAAGAGCGTGGCCGAACAAACCGCCAAAAGTCCCCGCGTCACCTGAAGAGTCAAATGCGAGGTCCGGAACAACGCCGTTCCCTGAATTGCGAAGAACATGGCCGCTCCGGCCAACAATCCCAATTGCCGGGTCCAGGCGATCTGAATTGGGTGCAATTCCTCGGTCAGAAACTTGGCTGTCGTATCGACCGCCGAGAACATGACCATCGCCAGCCCCATGAGCAAAAGACCCTTCCCGCTCTCCAGACGTCTGGCGGGCGGTGGCGCGGATGACACGGTATGGGTGATAGAGCGCTCCTGATAAATGCTGCGTGTCACGTTCCGGGCGCGTGATCCATTGGTCAAGCGTTTCCTTTCGGCGCGCACCTGGATCAACGCCTTTGACAGGCCTCGAAATGCGCCTCAATCTGACTCCATGAAGGTCGTGCGAAACACTCCGGACCAATTGATCGTCGCGGACATCCCTTGGATGATTGGCATATTCACGGTCATTTTCATCCTGATTTTCAGCTACATCGGGCTTTCCGAAGGCAATCTGTCAGGTCTGTTTTTCGCCCTTGTCGGGATCGCCGCCGGCGCACTTGCCTTCGTGGTTTTTGTCCGCCGCACCCAAGTGATCCTGGATCGCCCGAAGAACCGTCTGTTGCTTAGAAGCAGGTCGGTCCTCGGCTAATCTGCCAAAACCTTCGTCCTGTCCGAACTCAGCCACGCCGAACTTGAAGCCCACCCCGACCAAGACGGCGATCTCCTAGAGCGTCCAACCCTCGTCTTCACCGCCACCTCGGGAATGGGGCGCGTCCCGATTACCCGCAGCTACACAAACACCGGTGGCCCGGGCCTTGTTGTCGACGCCATAAATTCATGGCTGGAACGCCATCCGCAGGCTTGACTTCGCACCCCTAACCGCCTAATTCCGCCCAGTCTCCGGGAGCATTCGATCTCCCGGTCCCTTGAAGGCAAGGGATCGCCCCCCATCAGCGCGTTGCGCCCATGGGGGCGTTTGGCGTTTAGGCGGTCGGCAACTATGTCGGTCAGGGATTAACAGGCAAAAGGGCCACGGGCATGTTTGAAAATCTATCCGAACGCCTTTCCGGTGTTTTTGAACGGCTGACCAAACAGGGTGCCCTGTCGGAAGATGACGTCAAAACCGCTTTGCGCGAAGTTCGCGTTGCCCTCCTGGAAGCCGATGTCTCGCTCCCTGTCGCCCGCGACTTTGTCAAAGCCGTGCAGGACAAGGCGACTGGTCAAGCAGTTACCAAGTCCGTTACCCCGGGACAGCAGGTCGTCAAGATCGTCCATGACGAACTCGTCCACGTCCTTACTGGCGACGAAGACCCCGGTCAGTTGAAGATCGACAACCCGCCCGCCCCCATCCTGATGGTCGGCCTCCAGGGATCGGGCAAAACCACCACCACCGCAAAACTCGCCAAGCGCCTAACAGAACGCGAGGGCAAACGTGTCCTCATGGCCTCGCTCGATACCAACCGTCCCGCCGCGATGGAGCAACTCGCCATCCTCGGCGCCCAGATCGGCGTCGATACCCTGCCGATCGTCAAGGGCGAAGACCCGGTCGCCATCGCCAAGCGCGCCAAACAACAGGCCACACTGGGCGGGTACGACGTCTTTATGTTGGACACGGCGGGCCGCCTCCACATCGACGAGGAACTGATTCAGCAGGCCGCGCAAGTTCGCGACGTCGCCAATCCCCGCGAAACACTTCTCGTCGTCGACGGCCTAACGGGCCAGGACGCCGTCAACGTCGCGACCGAGTTCGACGACAAGATTGGCGTCTCGGGCGTGGTTCTCACCCGCATGGACGGCGACGGGCGTGGCGGAGCCGCGCTTTCCATGCGCGCCATCACCGGCAAACCGATCAGATTCGTCGGCCTTGGCGAAAAGATGGACGCCATCGAAACCTTCGAACCCGACCGGATCGCGGGTCGCATCCTTGGCATGGGCGACATCGTCGCGCTTGTGGAAAAAGCCCAGGAAACCATCGAGGCCGAACAGGCTGAACGCATGATGAAAAGGTTCCAGAAGGGCCAGTTCAACATGAACGACATGCGCCAGCAGCTTGAACAGATGCAGAAGATGGGCGGCATGGAAGGTATCATGGGCATGCTGCCCGGCATGGGAAAAATGAAATCCCAGATCGAAAAATCCGGATTTGACGAAAAGGTCTTCGCCCAGCAGATCGCCCTTATCAACTCGATGACAAAGCGCGAACGCGCCAATCCGCAAATCCTGCAGGCCTCGCGCAAGAAGCGCATCGCAAAGGGGTCGGGCCTCGAAGTCTCCGATCTGAACAAGCTTCTGAAAATGCACCGGCAGATGTCCGACATGATGAAGAAAGTCGGCAAAATGGGTAAAAAGGGCCTGATGCGCCAAATGGGCGGACTGCTCGGCGGCAAGGGCGCTATGCCCGGCGGCGCGCCCACCCAGGCCGAAATCGACGCCGCCCAGGCGCAGATGGGCCAGATGCCGGGCGGCCTGCCCGGCCTAGGCGGCGGTGCGCAACTACCGCCCGGCTTATCGGGGTTTGGGAAAAAGAAATGACCCCTCGCCATGAATGTTTCACGCCCGGGCCCGCCCAGGCGATTGCCGCAGATCTCGCCGCCAGCGTGCCGGTCTTGAAGACCGAGCGCTTAACGCTTCGCGCCCCCAACCTCGCCGACTTCGGAGATTATCGCGGCATTGTATGTACCGAGCGCGGCCGCTTCATCGGCGGGCCGATGTCGCGCGAAGACGGCTGGTACGATTTTGCCGGCATGTGTGCGAACTGGCTGTTGCATGGTCATGGCGGCTGGACTGTGTTTGAAACCGCAACCGATCGCCGCCTGGGGTTCGTCACACTTGGCCTTGAACCCGGCGACCAAGAAGTCGAACTTGGCTATATCTTCCTTGCCGATGCCGAAGGTCAGGGCTTTGCTCGCGAAGCCGTTAAAGCCGTGCGTGACTTCGGGTTCGACACGCTGAATCTGCCGACCCTCGTCAGCTATATTGATCGGCAGAACTCCCGTTCTATACGGCTGTGTCAGGCTCTTGGCGCGCTGGAAGACACACCCGCCGATTGGGATCCCGCAGACGTAGTCTATCGGCATTCAAGGAGGCTTTCATGACCGACGCCGTCACTCGCGCCGCCGACCTCCTGGCGGACCATCGCGACAGCATCGACCGGCTCGATGCCATCCTCATCTACACCCTCGCCGAACGGTTTTCCCACACCCAGGCCGTGGGCAAGCTGAAAGCTGAACACAACCTTCCGCCTTCGGACAAATCCCGCGAGGCACAACAGATTGCCCGCATGGAACAGCTGGCCAAAGACGCCGATCTCAACCCTGAATTCGCCCGAAAGTTCCTGAATTTCGTCATTCAGGAAGTCATCCAACACCACAAGCAACATCAGAAATAAACCAAAAGGATCAATACCATGGCTATGAAAATTCGCCTTGCACGCGGCGGCTCCAAAAAACGCCCATTCTATCGCATCGTGGCTGCCGACAGTCGCATGCCGCGCGATGGCCGCTTTATCGAAAAGCTAGGCACCTATAACCCGCTTCTGCCGAAAGACAGCGAAGACCGTATCAAGATGAACCTTGAGCGCATTCAATACTGGCTTGACCAGGGCGCCAAGCCCACGGACCGGATCGCCCGCTTCCTCGAAGCCGCCGGCACCATCGAAAAGACCGAGCGGAAAAATCCCAAGAAGGCAGAGCCGGGAAAGAAAGCCCAGGAGCGTGCCGAAGAGAAAGCTACAGCAGCGGCCGAAGCCGAGGCCGCACCGGCCGAAGAGGAAGTCCCGGTAGAAGAGGCCGTGACCGACGATACTCCGGCTGAAGATGCCCCCGCTGAAGAGACACCGGCAGAAGAGACACCGGCTGAAGAAGCCGCAGAAGAAGAAAAAGCGGAGTAATCCAGAGGTTCCGACATGCTTCCGGGCCTGGGCCTTTTCCGTCGAATGTTGACCCCCGTCCTGATCGCCGTCGCGTTCTGGGCGGGGTTCAAGTTCGCACGTCTGGACTTGCAGGATCGCTGTCTGAACGAAGGCGGCGTCTTGCGATCTGACAGCCTGTGTCGGGGATTGCCATGAGCGAGCGTGTCTGTGTCGGAGCCATCGCGGGTTCCTTCGGTGTTCGGGGCGAGGTTCGCCTGAAAAGCTTCTGCGCCGACCCAAAGGCAATCGCCACTTATGGCCCGTTGACCTCGGAAGACGGGAATAGCGAGTGGAATGTCACCTTGTCTCGCCCGATCAAGAACGGGTTTGCCGCCCGATTGTCGGGCGTCACCACCAAGGAAGCCGCTGACAAGTTGGCATCGACCCGGCTTTATGCGCCACGCGACCGCCTACCCGAATTGCCCGATGACGAGTTCTATCACGCCGATCTGATCGGACTTGCGGTCCTTGATACCGGCGGCACGGAACTGGGCCGTGTAAAGGCGGTACTGAACCATGGTGCAGGGGATTTGCTGGAAGTTTCGGCAAAGAACATCAAGCAGCCCGTGCTTTTGCCATTCACGCGCGCAAATGTCCCGACGGTTGACCTTGCAAATCGCCGGATAATCGCCGACCCGCCCGATGGTTTGTTCGATTAGCCCTGATTTCAGTGCCTAATAACAGGTTTTGGTCAACAAACTGTCCCTACGGCGCTCTTTTCTTTCGCTTTCTTCCGATCTAAGGTCCTGCACAGGACAATGTTCCATCAGGGAGTTAAATTGATGAAGAAACTACTTCTCGCCTCTGCGGCGAGCGCACTTGTTGCCACGTCCGCCATGGCTGGCAGCCATTCCGAAGTCAAAATCGGAATCATCCTTGGTTACACCGGACCGATTGAATCGCTGGTCGCCAATATGGGCCCCGGCGCCGAACTGGCGATGGCCGAAGTCAGCGAAAGCGGTGCCCTTTTGGGCGGCGCCAAGGTTACGCCGGTCATCGGTGATTCAACCTGTGTTGACGCGGGCGCTGCCACGGCCGCGGCCGAACGTCTGATCACTTCGGACGGCGTCAAGGGCATCGTCGGCGCAGACTGCTCGGGCGTGACCGGCGCGATCCTTCAGAACGTTGCCGTGCCGAACGGCATGGTGATGGTGTCGCCTTCGGCAACCTCGCCAGGTCTTAGCCACCAGAACAACGAAGACGAAGGCCTGTTCTTCCGCACCGCCCCGTCGGATGCGCGTCAGGGTGTCGTGATGACCGAGGTTCTGATGGAACTCGGCATCAAGGAAGTCGCCGTGACCTACACCAACAACGACTATGGTAAGGGATTGGCCGACAGCTTCCAGGCTGCCTACGAAGCGGCAGGCGGCAAGGTTACGATCAACGCCGCCCACGAAGACGGCAAGGCCGACTATTCGGCTGAAGTCGGCGCACTGGCTTCGGCAGGCGGTGATCGCCTCGTGGTTGCTGGATACGTTGACCAGGGTGGTTCGGGCATCGTGCGCTCGGCACTGGACTCCGGCGCCTTTGACACCTTCCACTTCCCAGACGGCATGATCGGATCGCAGTTGGTCGAGAACTTCGGTTCCGAAATCAATGGCTCATCTGGTCAACACCCGTCGCCGTCGGAAGAGCTGGCCGCGAATTTCACCGCCCTCGTCGACGGTAAGTTCGAAGCCACCTCGCCTTTCGCACCGGAAAGCTATGACTCAGCGGCGCTGATCATGCTGGCCATGCAGGCGGCCGGTTCCGTCGAGCCAGGCGACTACAAGTCCAAGATCATGGATGTCGCCAACGCCCCCGGCGAAAAGATCAATGCCGGCGAACTGGCGAAAGGTCTTCAGATCCTCGCCGACGGCGGCGAAATCGACTATGTCGGTGCGTCGGACGTTGAACTGATCGGACCCGGAGAAGCCGCAGGCAACTACCGCGTGGTCGGTTACGAAGACGGCGCTGAAGTCACCGCAGGCCGCAAGTAAAGTCCAAAAGAACCGCAGACGGCCCGGGATCTCCCCGGGCCGTTTTGCAATATCGAGGGGCAAGCGATGATCCGGGTCGAAGACCTTCATAAGCATTTCGGCGGGTTTCGCGCCGTCGACGGCTCGACACTCGAAATCGAGCCAGGGTCGATCACAGGATTGATTGGCCCGAACGGAGCCGGAAAAACAACTCTTTTCAATGTGGTCGCCGGAAATCTGCCACCGACTTCTGGCCGGGTCTTCATGGACGGCGAAGATATCACCGGGCTGCCACCCCACGATTTGTTTCACAAGGGTCTGTTGCGCACCTTCCAGATCGCCCACGAGTTTTCCTCGATGACGGTCCGCGAGAATCTGATGATGGTGCCAGGCGGTCAGCGCGGCGAAACTATCTGGAACGCCTGGACCAAACGCGCCCAGATCGCCAAGGACGAAACTGACCTGTTGAAGAAAGCCGATGAGGTGCTGGAGTTCCTGACGATCTCGCACCTTCAGGACGAACGGGCGGGCAATCTCTCGGGTGGCCAGAAGAAACTGCTGGAACTTGGGCGCACCATGATGGTCGACGCCCGCATCGTGTTCCTTGACGAAGTCGGCGCTGGCGTGAATCGCACGCTCTTGAACACCATCGGCGACGCGATCATCCGCTTGAACAAGGAGCGTGGTTATACGTTCGTCGTCATCGAACACGATATGGATTTCATCGGTCGCCTTTGTAACCCCGTCATCTGTATGGCCGAGGGCAAGGTGCTGGCCGAAGGGACCCTGGACGAGATCAAGGCCAACGAACAGGTGATCGAGGCCTACCTGGGCACCGGTTTGAAAAACAAGGTCAAAGAGGAGGCTGGGGCGTGAAACGGATTGCGGCCTTGTTGTTCCTATCCCTGGCCTTGCCCGCACATGCCGAGGACGCACAGGTCGTCGGCACGTCTGTTCTGGGCGGCAAGCGCGTCGAGCTGTTGAACGACAACACATGGCGCTTTGCCGAATTTGGCGACGACGAAGACGCTGGTTGCGTGCCCGTCAATCAGGTTCTGTCGTTCTGCGGCACCATTTTCGACTGGCGCCCCGTCGATACCACCGGCACCGAGTTTCTGCGCCAGTTTCAGCACGACAGCCGCACCCACGCCGGTATCCTGTATGAAGAGGTCGGCGCGGCAGATGGCATGGACATGGAATTCATGCGCAACGCGGTGATCGAAAACGCGGCCATGGGCACTGGCGTACGACCCGAAGATATCCCGGTCCACGGCGCGGAAACCGGAACAGTCGACGGACACCCGGCGGAAACCGTGATCTATGGTGCCAACTTCAACGGGCTGGATATCGTTTACATCAACACCATCGTGAATTCGGATCACCACAACTTGCAATTCGTGATTTGGACGGTTGGCAAGGCCGTTACGGACAAGGGCCGCGCCGCCAGCGAGGGGTTTTTGAAGTCGATGCGCATCACATTCCCGGAGGCAGCACAATGAGCGATACGCCTTATGGGGACGACCGCGGAAACAAGGACGCCTCGATCACCAACCGGAAACCGGCGGCAACCTTGAAGGCGGCCCCCGGTTCGGGTGAACCCAAGCACAGTGCAGATGCCTATCTGATCGGTGACACCGTGACCGGCGGTTACGGGCGCGGGGCCGACATCCTCCATGCCTGCACCATCGCAGTCGATGAAGGACAGATCGCGGTGATCGTCGGCCCGAACGGCGCCGGCAAATCGACGGCCATGAAGGCGGTCTTCGGCATGCTGAACCTGCGCGAAGGCGCGGTGCGACTGGCGGGCGAAGACATCACGAACCTTACCCCCCAGGACCGGGTCGCCAAGGGGATGGCCTTCGTGCCCCAGACCTCGAATATCTTCACCTCGATGACGGTCGAGGAAAACCTTGAGATGGGCGCGTTTTTGCGCCGCGACGACATCAATGCGACGATGGAGCAGGTCTATACCCTGTTTCCCATCCTGAAGGACAAGCGCCGTCAGGCCGCCGGAGAGCTTTCGGGCGGGCAACGCCAACAGGTGGCGGTTGGTCGTGCCCTGATGACCCAACCCAAGGTTTTGATGCTGGACGAACCCACGGCAGGCGTATCGCCGATCGTCATGGACGAGTTGTTCGACCGCATCATCGAGGTCGCCCGCACCGGCATCTCGATCCTCATGGTCGAACAAAACGCCCGCCAGGCATTGGCCATCGCCGACAAAGGCTATGTACTGGTCCAGGGCCGAAATGCCTTTACTGACACCGGCAAGGCGCTTCTGGCCGACCCCGAAGTACGGCGGAGTTTTCTGGGTGGGTAAGATCGGGATATATCTCAAACAGGCGAAAAGGGGTGCCGCGTGGACCTTCTGAACGCAATCGTCGCGATGGCAAATTTCGTCTTTCTACCGGCGATCTCCTATGGCAGCCAACTGGCGCTTGGTGCCCTTGGGGTGACGCTGATCTATGGCATCTTGCGCTTCTCGAATTTTGCGCACGGCGACACGATGGCCTTTGGCGCCATGGCCACGATCCTGTTCACCTGGTTCCTGCAATCCCTCGGCGTTTCCCTTGGCCCGCTGCCGACCGCGCTTCTGGCCCTGCCCGTCGGGATCGCGGCCACGGCCCTTCTGGTGTTGGCCGTCGACAGGCTGGTGTACAAGTTCTACCGCGAACAAAAGGCGGCGCCCGTGATCCTGGTGATCGTTTCCATGGGCGTCATGTTCGTGATGAACGGCCTTGTACGCTTCATCATCGGCGTCGATGATCAGCGGTTCGCCGACGGCGCGCGTTTCATCATCACGGCCCGAGAATTCAAGGAAAAAACCGGGCTTCAGGAAGGGCTCGCGATCAAATCAACCGCCATGCTGACGGTTGTTGTGGCAGTGATCGTCGTCGCAATCTTGTTCTGGTTCCTGAACCGCACCCGCACGGGAAAGTCCATGCGGGCCTTTTCCGACAACGAAGACCTGGCCCTCCTGTCGGGCATCAATCCCGAACGCGTGGTCATGATCACCTGGATCATCGTCGCTGGTCTCGCCACGATTGCCGGCGTGCTTTACGGTCTCGACAAAAGCTTCAAACCCTTCACCTATTTCCAGCTTCTGTTGCCGATCTTCGCCTCTGCCATCGTCGGCGGACTGGGCAACCCCATCGGCGCCATTGCGGGTGGCTTCGTGATCGCCTTTTCCGAGGTCACCATCACCTATGCCTTCAAGAAGGTCGCAGGCTATGTCATCCCCGCCTGGGAACCCGATGGATTGGTTCAGCTTCTGTCGACCGATTACAAGTTCGCGGTCAGCTTTGCTATCCTGATCATCGTTCTGTTGTTCCGACCGACCGGCCTCTTTAGGGGGAAAGCGCTATGACACTGACCCCCCGCGATATGGCGCTGTTCGTGATCGTCTTCGCCCTGATCGCCGCCACCGGATTTTTCCAAAGCTGGAACGTGGCCCTTGGTATCCTGAACATGGGATTGATCTCGGCCATCATGGCTTTGGGCGTAAACATGCAGTGGGGTTATGCGGGGCTTTTCAACATCGGGGTCATGGGGTTCGTCGCTCTCGGAGGTCTTGGCGCTGTCGTCGTTTCGATGCCACCTGTGGGCGAAGCCTGGGCGGCAGGCGGATTGCGCGTCGTTCTGGCCCTGATCACCGGTGCCGTCGCGATTGCTGCAGCGGCGTTCGCCTGGCGCCGGTTGCCGAAGGGCGCGGCGCGGGCCGCGATTCTGGTGGCAATGCTTGTCGTGGGGTTCTTTTTGTTCCGCTGGCTTTTCGACCCGGCGGTCGCCTCGATCGAAAAGATCAACCCGGCGATCTCGGGTTATCTCGGCGGCCTTGGCCTGCCGGTTCTGTTCGCCTGGCCCGTAGGGGCGGTTCTCGCCGCCGGAGCGGCCTGGGTCGTGGGCAAGACCGCCTTGGGACTCCGGTCTGATTACCTGGCCATTGCAACCCTTGGCATTGCCGAGATCATTATCGCGGTGCTGAAGAACGAAGACTGGCTGTCGCGGGGCGTGAAAAACGTGATCGGCATCCCCCGCCCCGTGCCCTACGAAATCGACCTTCAGAACTCGGAAAGCTTCGTCACCCGGATGACCAACTGGGGATACGATCCCGTAATCGCCTCGTCGATCACCGTGAAACTCGCCTATACTGGGCTATTTCTCGCCGTCCTCCTGATCCTCCTGTGGCTCAGCCAGGCCGCGCTCAACTCCCCTTGGGGTCGGATGATGCGGGCCATCCGCGACAACGAAGTTGCAGCCGAAGCCATGGGCAAGGACGTGACCGCCCGACACCTGCAAATCTTCATCCTAGGCTCGGCCGTCTGCGGCCTGGCGGGCGCGATGATGACCACGCTCGACGGACAGTTGACCCCAGCAAGTTATCAACCGCTCAGGTTCACTTTCCTGGTTTGGGTCATGGTGATCGTCGGCGGATCGGGCAACAATTTCGGAGCCGTGCTGGGCGGTTTCCTGATCTGGTATCTCTGGATCATGGTTGAACCCTTCGGGCTTTTCCTGATCCAGGGGATCACGGCGGGTATGTCTGATGGCTATTGGCTGAAGGATCACCTTTTGGACAGCGCGGCGCACATGCGCCTTTTCACCATGGGCCTGATCCTTTTGCTGGTCCTCAGGTTCAGCCCGCGCGGCCTGATCCCAGAACGGTGACTCCCTTGATCGTCATACCCGCAGCGGGCGCTTCGTCCCGGATGCGGGGCGGCGACAAGCTTTTGGAAACCATTGACGGCACGCCACTTCTCCGCCGCCAGGCCAAAACGGCACTTGCAACCGGCTGCCCTGTGCTGGTCTGCCTGCCACCCGATAGCCCCAAGCGCCAACGGGCGGTGCAGGACCTGCCCCTTTCAACACTTGCAGTAAATGACGCCGCCGAGGGTTTGGGCGCAACACTCCGCTCCGCCGCGCACCATGTCCTGCACCAAACGCCGCGGCACCCGATGATGGTGCTTTTGCCCGATTTTCCCGATGTCACCGACACCGACATCAAGACGGTCATCGCCCGTTTCATCGCCGAAGGGGGGGACAAGGTGGTGCGGGCCACGGATTCGTCCGGTCGCCCCGGCACCCCGATTCTGATCCCCCCAAGGCTCCTGCCACGCTTTTTGCATCTGAAGGGCGATGATGGCGGCAAGAGCGCCCTTGACGGCGAACTCGTCGTCACAGTCCTTCTCCTCGGCACCCGTGCCACCCATGACCTCGACACGCCCGAAGACTGGACAAGCTGGCGCAAGGCACGATTAAAACCCCGATAAAACTTCTTCTGTTCAAAAATACTCCGGGGTTTGGGGCAGAGCCCCAATCGCGCATCGCGCAATGCTACGGCGCACGCAAACTGCATGCTCAATCGACTTTCAGCCAGCGGATCAGCGGCAGCAAAGCCGCGGTCACTTCCATTACCCAACTTTTTGCACCGCCTCCGATGATTTTTGATTTTGGCGCGAGATTGTCGTGGGTCCGCACCACATAGGCCTTGTGGCGCAACAACTCACCCGCGCGCCCCTCGGCCTCGAACCCCTTTGGAAGACGGGCCAGTTCGGGGTCACCCATCCTGCATCCCACCCCGCTGGCCTGATCCAGCGCTGCGATCAGGGCCTTGCCGTCCTTGCCAAGTATGCGCCTGCGATGATGGGCCAATGCTGCCGGCTCCAAACCAAACTGACCGGCCCCATAGCCGATGCCGTCCGGTTGCAGAACCACATGCATCGCCGGAGACCGGTTCGGATGGACGCCGGTCCAGAAGATCATGTGAAGCCGCGCGTTATAGGGCGATTTGTCCTTCGAAAAGCGAACATCGCGATTGATCCGCCTCAGGGTCTTGTTCAGCTTCGGCACCGCCTGAAGTGCGGGGTCAAGACGCGCCATGTCGGGGGCAATGTCCGCAGTGAAATCCAGAGCGGCGCCTTTCCAGTGCGCCTCGTACCGGTCCCGGTTGGCGTCGAACCAGTCTTTCGAATTGTTCGCCTCAAGCTCTGCAAGAAAGGCAAATGTGTCTTTGGTAAATGCCATCTGGTCCTCCTGTCACGGTCCAAACAAGGACGTCTCGGTTGCCGGAATTTCGACATCAACCGAAACACGCTTGCCAACTCCGCGCAATCCCGCCAAACCGCCATCCATGTCTGCCTCTGGCGAAATCCTCTGCATCGGCTCTGTTCTTTGGGATGTGGTCGGACGCTCAAGCGCCGTTATGCGCCTTGGTTCCGACGTGCCGGGCCGGATCACAAGGCTGCCGGGCGGAGTCGCTATGAACGTGGCCATGACGCTTAGAAGGTTCGGCATGCGGCCCGTTCTTCTGTCGACCATCGGGCAAGACGATGAAGGCAACGCGCTGATCGCGGCCGCCAGAAATCTAGGACTTGAAACCGATTACATCTATCGTTCCGGCGATCTGCCGACCGATCGCTACATGGCAGTCGAAGGGGCGAACGGGTTGATCGCCGCGATCGCCGACGCCCATTCATTGGAAGCCGCCGGAGACAAGATCCTACTGCCCCTTGCCGATGGACGGCTTGGGTCGAAGTCAGCCCCTTATGAAGGGGCCGTGGCGCTGGATGGCAATCTGACCGAAGCGCTTTTGGCAGAAATCGCCACCAGCCCACTTTTCGCCCGCGCCGACCTGCGCGTGGCCCCTGCCTCACCCGGTAAAGCCGAACGCTTGCAGCCGTTGCTGGCGATGCGAAATGCCACGATCTATCTGAACCTCGAAGAGGCTGGCCTCTTGTGTCAGGCAAGCTTCGCCAACACTTCCGAAGCGGCCCGCGCATTGTTGGACCGTGGCGCTGCGCGCGCATTGGTAACCGACCGCGGCAAGGCGGCAGCTCTGGCCTGCCCTGACGGCATTATCACTGCCGATCCGCCCGCGGTTCTAGTAACCCGCGTCACCGGCGCCGGCGACACCTTCATGGCCGCCCACATCGCCGCCGACACCCGCGGAGATACACGCACCGAGGCCCTGATCAACGCGCTTCAGGCCGCCGCCAACTACGTATCCGGAGACGTCCCGTCGTGACCTTGCCAATGGATATTGCCCCTGACGTGGCGCAAGCCCTCGCGGCCGGACGTCCGGTTGTGGCTCTTGAATCGACCATCATCTCACACGGGATGCCCTACCCTCAGAACATCGAGATCGCCGCCAAGGTCGAAGCGATCGTGCGCGCCGAAGGCGCGACCCCGGCGACCATCGCCATTCTTGACGGTCGGCTTACTGTTGGTCTGTCGGATGAGGCACTTGAAAACCTCGGCGACCCCGACCGCGACGACATCCAGAAAGTGTCCCGCATCAATCTTGCCGCCACAGTCGCCGCGAGCGCCACGGGCGCCACGACCGTTGCGGCAACCATGATCATCGCCCATCTGGCTGGAATAAGGGTCTTTGCCACCGGCGGCATCGGTGGTGTTCACCGGGGGGCGGAGACCAGTTTCGACATCTCGGCCGATCTTCACGAGCTGTCCCAAACGCCGGTTGCGGTGATCTGCGCTGGCGCGAAGGCCATCCTCGACATTCCCAAAACGCTCGAAGTCCTGGAAACGCTTGGCGTACCGGTCACCACGTTCGGCCAAGACGCTTTCCCGGCCTTCTGGTCCCGACATTCCTCGACTCGCTCGCCAGCCCGGGCTGACAGCACGCATCAGATCGCCCGGGAAATCGCCATGCGCCGAACCCTCGGTCTGGCGGGAGGCCATCTGATTGCCAACCCCATCCCCGAAGCAGATGAAATCCCGTCCGACGTCATGATCCCCTTCATCGAACAGGTCACCGCCGAGGCCGACGCCAACCCCGATATCGAAGGCCCCAAGGTCACGCCATTCCTGCTGCAACGGCTGTTCGAAGTGACAAAGGGCCGGTCCCTTGATGCAAATGCCGCGCTTGTGCTGAACAACGCTCGATTGGCCGCAAATATCGCAGCAGATCTGTCGTCCTTGGAAAGAAACAGATGATTTCCAACCAAGACCGTTGTTCCAACGCTCTGCAGCGCCTAGATTGCTCTCCAGCATGAGATCAAACGCATGACCAAAGGTTTCGATGATGAAGAGGTGACCCGCCGAAAGCCGGGTACTTTCGCATGGCTGCGCCGGTCGTTTCTGACCGGTCTTGTGGTCATTGCACCGATCGGACTGACGCTCTGGCTGATCTGGACCGTCGCGGGCTGGGTTGACAGTTGGGTTTTGCCGTTTGTACCGATCTGGCTTCGCCCCGATCAATATGTCGGCCTGAATGTCCGTGGCATCGGGGTTCTGGTGTTCCTGATCTTCACCGTGCTTGTCGGATGGATGGCCAAAGGCATCATCGGCAAGTCGTTAATCCGGTGGGGCGAAGGCATCGTCCACAACTTGCCCGTCGTGCGCTCGGTTTATAAGGGTCTGAAACAAATCGCTGAAACCGTCTTTGCGCAGACCGAAACGTCGTTCGACACGGCCTGCCTTGTGGAGTATCCGCGCAAAGGCATCTGGGCGATTGCATTTATTTCGACTTCGGCCAAAGGCGAGATCGACAAGAAAATCGACCACGATTCCGACAAGACCGCGATTTTCTTACCGACAACGCCAAATCCAACTTCGGGGTTCCTGTTGTTTGTACCAAAAAGCGACGTGATCGAACTGGATATGACAGTCGAAGACGCGGCCAAACTGGTGATCTCGGCCGGGCTTGTCTATCCGGACGGCGCGCAAGCATTGCCCACGCCGATTGGCGAAGTGCGTCCCCCCGCTTCCCGTTCAGGAACTGGGTAAAACGGCGTAACAGACTGATTCTTTACGAATTTAGCAAAATGGCTGAATCCACACAGTTCTGCAGTGATTTCCGTTCAAGTGTTAATTTGTCGTTTACCATGCATCCACAACTCCCTATCCTTGTGAACGCGCTGAAATGAAGGTGAATGGTTATGAACTTCAAGAAATCTGCCGCCGCTGCGGTCCTTGGATTTGCGATGGCATCCGCACCGGCCCATGCTGGTGGCATGGCCGAACCGATGATGGAACCCGAGGTGATTGCTGAAGAATCATCCGATTCGGGCGGCTTCATCATTCCGCTGCTCTTGCTGGCGATTATCATCGCCGTCGCAAGCAGCGGAGGCTCTAGTTCCGGAGGCGGAATGTCTTCCAGTTAAGACATCTCTTCCGTCGATATGGAAATGGGGCCGGTGTGACGCCGGCCCCTTTTCTTTGACGCCCCCTTAAAGCGCGGTCCACCCGCCGTCGACGCTGATCGTGGTTCCGGTGATCTGTGCCGCCGCGTCGGAACACAAAAACACAGCTGTCCCGCCCATCTGTTCGACCGTTGCGAAATCCTTTGATGGCTGACGCGCCAGCATGACGTCGCGCACCACCTGATCCCGATCCATGCCATGTGCTTTCATCTGATCGGGTATCTGAGCTTCGACCAAAGGGGTCAGTACATAGCCCGGACATATCGCATTGGCAGTGATCGGCTCCTCGGCCGTTTCAAGCGCGGTTGTCTTGGTCAGACCGATCACCCCATGTTTGGCCGCTATGTAAGCAGATTTGAACGGCGACGCCGTCAACCCGTGGGCAGAGGCGATATTCACAACCCGTCCCCAACCTGCATTGCGCATCATGGGCAAGGCGGCCGCCGTCGTGTGAAAGGCCGATGACAGGTTGATGGCGATGATCGCATCCCACTTGTCGTTCGGAAATTCGTCAATCGGCGACACGTGCTGAATACCGGCATTGTTCACCAGGATGTCGCAGGCCCCCGCGGCCTCGATCAATGCCCGGCAATCCTGGCCCATCGACATGTCTGCTTGGATGTACCGCGCGGTCACCCCTGTCTCTGCGGCGATTTCGGCGGCTAATTTGTGATCGCCGTCGCTGTTGGTGAACGAGTTCAGAACCACATCCGCGCCTGCCCGCGCCATTTCCCAGGCGATCCCCAACCCGATCCCGGAATTCGATCCGGTGATAACGGCGGTTTTTCCGGTAAGTGACATATACGTTCCCCTTTTGCGTGCGCGGCAATTTTCTGCGCGCGCAAGATAGCGGAATTCACCCGGTGCACCAGTGGCATCCTGACGCGTTCCCGAAATAGAAAAAGGCCCCGGGAAACCCAGGGCCTTTTCAATATCACTGTCCGGTGCCTTATGCGGTCTCGTCGACGACCTTCGCGTCAGGCGCATTCTTCGCCACCGAAGCCACGCCGTTTTCACGCGCCTTTTCGGTGTTGTAGCTTTCCGAGGTGCCGATCACCTGACCGTTGGTCGCGCGCAGATTAAAGCGGAACTTGCCAGCCCGTGTCGCTTTACGCTCGAACCGCTCGTCGGTCTGCGAGTTCTTGCGAACGGACTCGATACCGTTCATGCAGCTTGCTTTGCGCTTGTATCCCTCGCTGGCCAGAATGATCTGTCCGTTGCCAGCTTTCAGACGAAATCGGGTTTCGCCCTTCTTGTCTTTAAAAACTTCGAACTTGCCTGCCATGGAATCCTTCTTTCTGCTTTTAGGACTTGGCCCACATATAGACAGCAGATCCCGCTTGGCGACTAAATTTTGGTTAACGGGCGTTTGATGATTCGCTGGGTTACGGTTTTGCCACAGTTGGATCCCGTGCAGGCCAGGCCCGTAGCAACGAGATGTGGACGCATCCTTTCACAAACCCGCGCGACGAATGGGGCGGAAGCCCGCGTGCTCACTCCAATTCGCGCGTCATGAAAACCGAGTTGGCGTCCTCGACATAGCCCTCAAATGGCGCGCATTCGCTAAATCCATGGCGCCGATAGAACGCACGAGCGGGCTTGAATACCCCCTGGCTTCCGGTCTCTAACGAAACCCGCTGCATTCCGCTTGACCGCGCCTCGTCCAAAAGCCGCACCAAAACGGCTTCGGCCAACCCTCTGCCACGCAAATCCTCGCGTACATGCATCGACTTCAATTCACCATGATCAACGCCGATACGTTGCAAGGCCCCCATGGCCACGGGCACCATACCCAGAAATGCTGCCAGGAACACGGCACTAGCCGCTGCCAGATCCGACGCTTCCATTGCGTGTACGGAACAAGCCGGCGACGATGCGCGCATCAAAGTCAGGTGTTTCTCGATCAGCGGCAGGACAGCGGGGTCCGTCGGATCAACCCGCCGAATGTCGAACCCTAATGGGTCCACGCGCCACGCCGGTTGGTCGCAAAGTTCTCGCCATAGCCCCGTTGCCGAATGTTGGGCTTGCGCGGTTTGGGCTCGGTCACCACAGCGTCGATGCCGTTCTCCTTGGCGTATTCAAGAGCGGCCTCTTTGGTGGGGAACCGCATCCGCACCTGCGCCTGAGTGTCGTGCGAAGATGTCCATCCCATCAGCGGGTCAATCTCGCGCCGGCTTTCATTGGGAAACTCTAGTACCCAGTTGCGTGTCTTGGCCGTGCCAGACGACATGGCGGATTTGGCTGGGCGGTAAATACGTGCGGTCATGGGCAATCGTCCTTTGCCTGCACTCTATCATGGAAAAAGGTGATTGGATCAAGCCCGAGAACGCGAGCGTCGACCGAACATCGTGGAGCGAGGGGTGGGTGGGTCGCGGAGTTCGGTCGACAACCCGTTCTGCTGCTTAGGAGTCTCTTATTACATACTTAAGATGCATCAACAACAAAATAATCTCCCTAAGGTTGCATAAATTCTTCCCCTAGTGCCCGACTTCCAAAATCCCCGTGCGCACATCGTAATCCACCGCCACGCCATAGTCGGGGTCGTCATCGGAGGGTTTCGCCAAGTGTCCGGCTTTAGACAATAATTTGTGACAATCCCGGCTGAGATGGCGCAATCGAATGAATTTCCCCGCTGCCTCGTACTTCGCGGCAACAGCCTCGATTGCCTGCAATGCAGACTGATCGGCGACCCGGGATTGCGTGAAATCAACGATCACCTTGTCCGGGTCTTCGTCAATATTGAACAATTCAACGAATCCCTCGGTCGATCCGAAAAACAGCGGCCCCTGAATGCGATACACCTTGGTGCCCAGCTTGGTCTCGGTCTTGGCCTGAATGCGAGTTGCGTTCTGCCAAGCATAGGCCAGTGCCGACACAATGACCCCCACGACAACCGCCGTGGCCAGATCGGTCGCCACCGTGACGACCGTGACCAGGATGGTCACGACCGCGTCGGTTAACGGGACCTTCGTCAGAATTCGCAACGAGTTCCAGGCGAAGGTTCCAATCACCACCATGAACATGACACCCACCAGGGCGGCCAGGGGAATACGTTCGATCAGGGGGGCCGCAAACAGAATGAAACTCAGCAAGAACAACGCCGCCGCAATTCCCGCAACCCGGGTGCGTCCGCCCGAACGCACGTTGATCATTGACTGACCGATCATCGCACAGCCGCCCATGCCGCCAAAGAACCCGGTGACGGTATTGGCCACACCCTGTGCCACACATTCCTTGCTGGCGCCGCCCCGCTTGTTGATCATCTCGCCCACAAGGTTCAGCGTCAGCAGGCTTTCGATCAGACCGATGGCGGCCAGGATAATGGCATAGGGGGCAATGATGGCGAGCGTCTCCAGGTTCAGAGGCACCATTGGAATATGGAACGCTGGCAACCCACCCTCGATCGACGCCATATCGCCAACGACAGGGGTCTCCAATCCCAAAGCC
>JABDJO010000058.1 GCA_013002465.1 Silicimonas sp.
GCGTCTGACTTATCGGCGTCGGCTCAGCAACAGATACACCGCCCAGCTTCCCAAGGCGGCCACCGAACCGGCGACATATGTCCAGGCTGCCGCGCGCAAGACTTCGCGCGCCCCGTCCATTTCGCCGTCTCCTGACAGGATTCCCAAGCTTTCCAGATGAACCAGTGCCCGGCGCGAGGCGTCGAATTCCACCGGAAGGGTAACCAGAGAAAACACCGTGGACGCCCCGAACATCAACGCACCGATCCACATGATCGCGGATGAATTAATCGCAAGTCCCGCAAAAAAGACCAGCGGAGCAGCTGTCGACCCGGCCTTGACCAGTGGCACAATGGCGCTTCTGGCCTCAAGCGGCAGATAATCTTCGGCATCCTGAATGGCATGCCCCGCCTCATGGGCGGCAATCCCCGCCGCCGCAATCGAGCGCACCCCATAAACCGTTTCGCTCAGGCGCAGCACCTGACCCTTCGGATCATAATGATCGCTCAAAACACCTTTCGCCGGTTCAATCGCGACATGGAAAAGCCCACGACTATCCAGAATGTGCCGCGCAACCTCGGCCCCACTTAGACGCTGGCGAAGCGGCATGCGCGAATACCGCATGACACTTTTCCTCAGCCAGGATTGCGCCAAACCGCCAAGCACCACACCCGGCAAAACCAGAATCCAGATCAAACCGTCCATCGGCACCCACATTTCACCGGTTCATCGCCGAAACCGATCCGACCATGCTAGCGCAGGCGGATGACAACAAAAGCGAAAAAGCCTACCGCAAGACGTGAACGTTGCAGCGCACGTGACGCACAACCCGTGCGGCGGTCGACCCCAAAAGGTAATCCGCCAGCCCGGGCTTGTGCGACGCAATCACAATGCAATCAATGTCGTTCTTTTCGGCATATTCAACAATCTCGTTGCCCGGTGACCCATGCAGTATTGCCGATTTCAATCGGGGCGAGCGTTGCGAGAACTTGGCCAGGGACGCCTTCGCATAGTCGATGGCGTGGGTTTCCAACTCGCCAGCACGGTCAGTCATACCGATGTAACTTGGGACCGGCTCGATAACGATTGCCGCAGTAATCACCGCATCATCGGCGTCGGCAAGATGCTCGGCCATTTCCAAAGCCACGTCGTGTCGTTCCTCATGACTGGGATCAATCGGAACCAGAATATTCTTATACATGCTGCTATCCTGAGGTTGTTTCACCCACAAGATAGCAGCTTGGCCGGAATTTCCACTTGATTTGGATCAGACCGGTTTGTCGACACGAACCGTCACATGCACCCGTCCCTTGACCGGCTCGGGCCAGGTCAGTGACACTTGGTCTTTCGCCGCGCCGACCTCGGTTGTGACATAAGGCGTGGCAAAGACATCCCCGGAACCGGCATTGGTGATAGCGCCTTCGGCCACCGCCGCCGTCACTTCACGCGCCCGGCCCCCGAACGGCAACCAGCCCGAGGCATCGACCGTCCAAAGCGCCGCCTCGGTTGCCTGGTCGAATTCCACCACAACCGGATTCTGCGTGACCTGGGAAATTCCGTTGAAGGTATTTCCGTCGAACACAACGTTGCGCACCGACCCATAAGCCAGATCGGCAATCGAAGTGTCCACGGTTTCGATCCGGTCCGTCGAGCCGTTCAGCGACTTGAATGCGTTGCCTGTCACACTCAGACCCTGCAGGAAATGTCCGGTCCCATAAGGCTTTAGCACAATCCAGGAAAACCAGCTTGCCGCGTCGTTCACGGTGAAGATATTGCCGGTAACGGTCAGCCCACCGAACGAAAACTCGGCCGAAAAATCCGGCGCGGCGTCATGTTCGTTGGTCCATTCGATGAAGCAGTTATCGATATAATTGCCGGTCACCACGGATTTGACGTTCGGATAGGTGAACACCAGACCCGCCACCCTTGGCCCGTCGGTCACATTGTCCCCCTGGAACCAATGGTTGCCGACAATCAGATGCCCGTTTCCGTGCAACACCATCGTGGTGCCAAAGCGCTGAAACCGGTTGTCTCTCAACTTGGCATCATTGGCATTGACGTTCAGCGCCTGACTGACCCGAGCTGTCGCCGCCACCGATTGCTCGTCGCTAGTGAAATGGCACCGGTCGATCTGCAGATCCTGACACCCGATCCCGTGGCTGGTCAGCCCCCGGTCCTTCGGCTTGGTGACAAAGCTGTCCTTCAGATGAAACGTCTCGCCCGCAGGCGCCAGAAGAATGCCGCTGGCCACGCCCTGACAGTGGATCTCGATGTCGGTCAGCGTGAACTTCGACAGCTTGGTGAAACCGCTGAAATCCAGAACATAGGCGAACCGCTTGAACGTATAGCTTTGCGACGAAGGTGCGCCATAAAGCGGCTGGCTGAGAGTGATCGTTCCCGCGCCGACGTTCTTGTCGGTGACAAAGACCTCTCGCCCCACGCCCGTGCCCTCGACCAGCGAGCCGACAGCGATGTTTGCCACATTGGCGACCGAAGTCAGTTGCTCGGGCGTCGCTGTATCATAGCTTGCCGTGCTGGTCTGTGTGTCAGTGTCCCAGTTCGACCCCGGCACCACATTGAACTGGCCGTTCCGGATCACCCGGCGGATTTCAAACGTCGACTGCCCGGCGGCATCGGCCATGTCAATCGGACCGGTCACCTCAAGCCTGCGGCCACCCAGATCAAAACTCTCGTGATCGGCAAAGACCAAAAGCGCCTGTACCCCTTTTCGGAATCCCAGCTCTTCATCCCCAAAAGCAGCGGCATAAGTTGGCAGGTCGAAATTCCGGCGCAAAATCAGATGCTTGTCATCAGGCACCGTGACCGATCCGGTGAACCGTGCCGGATATTCCAGCGTCACGTTATCGGCCAGATGATACACTCCCTCGGGCACCAGGATACCGCGCCCCAAAGCGGCGGCGTTGGCGGCAAGAAAGGCTGCGGTATTGTCAGCCACGCCATCGCCGATGGCACCATAATCGCGCACATCGACCCAATCCATCATGGTGCGATGAAAGACCGAGGTCGCATCTTCGACCACCAGATCGTCAACCCGCACGATACCCCCTGTGGGACCGGTCAGATCCAACCCGAAATGCCCGTACATCACTGGTGAACCCCATACCATGTCGACCCCGGTGCGCGGCCCGGTACCGATGATCGCCGAGACCTCGACAACCTCGCCATAGTTGGTCAGCGCAACGCTCGCCCCGGTCTCAACCAGGCCGCTCACATGCTGGTTTGCAGCATCGCCGGCCCAGCCCGCGATCCGAACCGAAGGCATGGGTCCCGAAATCGCCTTTACTCGCGCCGTCACCCGCAGATAACAGCCCGGAAGGATCGGGGTTTCGCCTGTGTGACGGATCTTCTGCACGGCATCGGTTTTCAACAGCTCAAGGCACCCGGCAAAGTCCGAATCCCCCGGCACAACCGCGGCAGTGCCAATCGTGTCATAAGTGACCGAACCGGGGGTTCCGTCGCCGCTTGACCACACCCCCAACCCGCCTTCAAAAGCAGGCGGCATTAAAACCAACCCGTCGGTGATCGCCTTGTTCATCGCTGACCCTTTCCTCAAGAAGAGATTGGGTCAGGACATTAAGAGGCCGCCATTAAGCCTCTATCAACCATGCGCACGCACCCTCAAATCTAGGCGCTGACGCCCGGCTGGCGAAGCAGTTGCACGCCGTTGATGCGCCAGCCGTCCCCGGTCTGGATCATCTGATAGTCCAGCATATGCACACCACCCTTTTGATCCCGGATCAGGACCCGCTGCCAAAGGGCACCGGACTCCTGGCGCAATTCCAGGTATTCGACATCTCCCGGACGCCAGACCATCGGATAACCGTTGCGAACCATCTGTCCGAACCGTTCGTGATCCCCGAACAATCCTTGAATATTAGGCGAAGCAAAGGTGAAAGCGGTGGCAAAATCGTCCATCAGAAACGCTTCGATCTGAGAACCTATGGTCGCCTCGATCCCGGGATCAGGCTGCATCACGTCCTGAGCAGACAAGGAAAATGGCCAACCAAGGCACAGCATGACTAGGAATGAATGAACGGTATTCCGCATTGGTGATCCTCCCGCATATGGGAAGTATACGGCCAATCCGGGCAATCGGTTCAGAAAAAGGTCCCGATCAGCGGATCGATGCAGGCGCTGGCACGGACCTGCTTTCCACATAGACCACGCCCGCATAGGCGCTTCCTACGGAAATCGAGACAATCCAGACGGCAAGAAGTTGAGCAGTGAGTCGCATGATATCTTCCTCGGTTTCCAGCAATCTGGAAGAGGATCTGGGCGGAAAAGCGGCACGCGCGGTCCGATGCCGTGGTTATCGCGTCCACTCTATTTCAGAGTGCCGTCCAATCCGCCCTCGATCAATGCGATCGTCTCCTGAACACCATACAATGCGATGAACCCGCCGAATCTCGGCCCCTGACTTGCGCCCAACAGCACCTCGTAAAGCGCCTTGAACCAATCCCTGAGCGGTTCGAACCCATGCTCTTTGCCAACCGCAAAGACCATCGACTGCAAAGCCTCGGCATCCGCCGCGCCGTCCCAGGCCTCAAGCCGGTTCTTCAGATCGGCAAGGGCAGCGCGTTCGCGATCGTCGGGCGTGCGAAATGTCCGCCCCGGTCTTACAAAGTCATTAAAGTACCGCACGGCAAACCCGGCCGCCGCATCCAGGTCAGGATGCGTATCCGGGCTGGCCTCGGGCGCATAGCGACCAATGAACCCCCAAAGCGTTTCCTTGTTCTCGGCGCCACTGACAGACGCCAGGTTCAACAGCATCGCAAAGGGCACAACCATGTTCGACACCGGCACATCGCCGTTGTGAATATGATAAACCGGGTTCGCCACCTGCTGGGTTACATCCTGATCGGGATAGGCTCTAAGCTGCTGATGGTATTCGTCCACCGCTCGCGGGATCACGTCAAAGAACAGGCGCTTCGCCGTCTTCGGCTTTTGATACATGAAATACGACAGGCTCTCGGTCGAGGCATAACTCAGCCACTCGTCAATCGAGATGCCGTTGCCCGAGGATTTGGAAATCTTCTGTCCCTGATCATCCAGAAACAATTCATAGCTGAAGTGATTGGGCGGCCGCTCACCCAGGGTCCGACAGATCGCGTCATAGATCTTCTCGTTGGTGGCGTGTTCCTTGCCATACATCTCGAAATCCACGCCCAGTGCCGCCCATCTGGCGCCGAAATCCGGCTTCCACTGCAGTTTCACGTTGCCGCCGGTCACCGGCAGCGTCATCTCGCGCCCCGTCGTATCGTCATCGAAAGTCACGGTGCCGTCCTTGGCATCCACATGCTTCATCGGCACATACATCACCCGCCCGGTCTCGGGATGGATCGGCAAAAAGATCGAATAGCTTTGCTGACGCTCCTCGCGCAGCGATTTCAGCATGATCTTCATCAGGTCGTCATAGCGTTCGACACAGCGCAGCAGGATCTCGTCGAACTGTCCCGACCGGTAAAATTCGCGCGCCGAATAAAACTCGTACTCGAACCCGAAAGTATCAAGAAACCGCCGCAGCATGGCGTTGTTGTGATGGCCAAAGCTTTCGTGCGTGCCAAAAGGATCGGGCACGCTTGTTAGGGGCTTTTGGATATGTTCCGCCAGCATCTCTTGCTGGGGCACATTCCCCGGCACCTTGCGCATCCCGTCCAGATCGTCGGAAAAACAGATCAGCTTGGTCGGAATGTCGCTTATGACCTCGAACGCCCGCCGCACCATGGTGGTTCGCAGAACCTCGCCAAAGGTACCGATATGTGGCAATCCGCTTGGCCCATACCCGGTTTCAAACAGCACATATCCCTTCTCGGGGTGGGCATTTTCATAGCGTTTCAACAGACGCCGCGCCTCTTCGAACGGCCAGGCCTTCGAGGTCATCGCAGCGTCACGGATCGCGGTCATCGGGTTTGCCTCAAGAAAATTGTGCAAAAAAGCAGAGAGCGTGTCCTATTGCGGAGTAGAGGTGGCGTCAATAAATTCCAAGGAACCAAACTGAAAGGAAGTCCTCGTGCCCCTGACCGCCAGCGAATTTACACCGGAAGACACCCTTGTCGCGGTGATGATCGCCGTTTCAGCTACCGACGACACCATCCGCACTTCGGAACTGATGTCGATCGAACGCATGGTCAATCACCTTCCGGTCTTCCGCGACTATGAACTTGAGCGCCTGAAAGAAGTGTCGAACACCGTGTTTGATGTGCTGGCCGAAGAAGACGGGCTGGATATCCTTTGGGAAGCAGTGCGCACCACACTTCCTGAACGTCTGCACGACACCGCCTACGCCATGGCCTGCGACGTGGCCGCCGCCGATGGCGCCGCGCGCGAAACCGAGCTTAGGCTGTTGGAAGACATGCGTTACGAGCTGAACATCGACCGTCTGTTGGCCGCCGCCATCGAAGCCGGGGCGCGCGCGCGCCATCGGTTATTGTAGGCGACAGTCTGTTTACGGCACCGCTCATTCGCCGCCACATCTCTGACATAGTTGCGGGCGAAGTTTACGCCTGATCATCACTTCGGGCCTGACCGTGACATGAGCAATGCCGCCAAATACTCGGCACTTGGATTCTCCGCCCTCTGCTTTGGGCTGGCGGTCGACGCGACCGTCGGCATCGGTACCGCCCAGTGGCTGGCCGATCTCTGCCTCACGGATGCCGGGGACGACATGTCGGACATGGTGATGGCGACTGTGAAGCCCGGCCCCCTTCTGGCGCTTTCCATGGGGTTTGCCGGGCTTGGCATGTGGCTTCTTTTGGCCGAAGACAAAAAGCTTGCTCTGGGCCTAAGCGAACCAACCACTGCGGAACAGGCCGGGATCCTCTCGGCGATCATCCTGGCAGCGGTCGAAAACGGGCGAACCACCGAATACGAGATTGCCCATGTCTATGAGATCGTCACCGGCCATGCTCTCCACGAGGAAATGGCTTGGCTTGCGTTTGACCGTTTTCAGACATTCGACCCCGACGCGGCGGACAAGGCGGCACCCGGTCCGGTCGATACACCCCTGGCACGTCGGCGCATTCTGGCCGCGGCATTGATGACCGGATGCGTCATCGGGTCGGCTTCCCCCGGCATCGCCGCCCTCATCGAACACCTGTCGCTTAATATCGGCGCAACACCAGACGATGTGACGGCGGCGAACACCGCGCTGCAAAACTGGATGGCAAGTGACAGCGGCCTGAACGGCGCGCCGCTTGTCACGCTTTTGCGCACGAAACCCCTGGGACTGAGACCCGTCTGAGCACCTGCCGTCAGGCGCCCGTCATCAGCGCCCGGATTTTCTGTACCGCCAGGTCGTGATCTTCCTGGTATCTGATGGTTTCCACAAACTGGCCGCCTGCGTCGAACAGCAACACCGACGCGGTATGATCCATCGTATAGCCGCCGTTGCTCTCATCCACCTTGCGCGCGAAAATCCCGAACGATTTGATGGCCTTGGCCATCTCCTCGGGCGCACCGGTAACCCCTGAAACCCCAGGCGCCCAGCCGACATATTCCGCCAAAAGATCAGCCGTATCGCGCTCGGGATCGACGGTCACGAAGAACACCCGCAGTTCGCCCACATCGGCAATATCTTCCTGCCAGGCGCTGACGTCGCCAAGCGTCGTCGGGCACACATCCGGACAATGGGTGAACCCGAAAAACACCGCCGAAGGGCTACCTTTCAGCGTGTCTTCGGTGAACACCGATCCATCGGTCATTGTAAGCTGATAATCACCCTGCCCCAATGTGCCCGCGGCGCTTTCTTCCATCCGCGGGACAATGAGCCCGACCCAGGCGACAAGCGCCAGGTTCAACGCGATCAGCCCCCAAAGCGCCATTTTCATCTTGGCCGAGAGTTTGGGCATCTCCGTCCCCTCTTAGTTCATCTTGTTGGCATGTCCGCCCTTGGCGTTCTTTGCCATGACCTTGAACGGCACGACCACGGACCCGGCGCGATCAAACTCAAGCGTCACCTCGACCGTGTCGCCCTCGACCAGCGGAGTTTCCAATTCCATGAACATCACGTGATACCCGCCCGGCGCCAGCACGACACTTTCGCCCGCCGGGATCTCAAGTCCGTCCTCCAGTCGGCGCATCTTCATCACGTCGTCCTGCATGGCCATCTCGTGAACCTCGACACGCGCCGCAAATTCCACCTCGCCGCCGACCAGCGTGTCAGCTTGCGTTCCGGTGTTGGTCAGCACCATGAAGCCACCGGCGACCGGTTGATTGGGCAGCGTGGCCCTTGAAAACGGCGCTTCGATCTCGATGTCGCCGACCATGTGCCTGGCCATCTCCATCGTGTTGCTTTCTCCGGCCAATCCCGGCGAAATCGACGCCACAATAAACGCAGCAAAAGTGGCAATTGTCCTGACATACGACATGGTGACAGCTTCCTCTCTGAACCCTGCCCCCTAGATGTTCTCTAGGTCGAATTTGTCAATAATGTGGCATCAGAATTGCGCAGGCATCCCTCGGCCCAATTCCTGGTCAGGCAAGCCGCGCCGCCCATTCGCGGATCAGTTCCTTTTGCATCCTACGCGACCGCCGGGCCCAGGATTTCGACCCGGGCGGGCGTTCACGCTCTGCGGGCGGAATCGCATCGCGCCGCGCTGTATCGGCTGTCATGATTGAAAATGCCAGGTCCCGGCCACCAGGCACGGTCACAAATCCCGCAAGTGAACTGACAAAGTTCAGGGTCCCGGTCTTGGCCCGCACCAGAACCCCCTTCGGGCCCGGATTCTGCTTTGACGTCGACAGGTTCACCGTCTTCAACAGCGGCGCTATGCCGCGGCTGCCCGAAAGGATCCGCACCATGTCCTGAGGCGCGATCCCCGAGGCATAGCCAAGGCCCGAATGATCCCTGAACTGCGGCCCGACCACGCCAAATCGCGCCGTCGCCCACCCCGACATCCGCGCACCCGACGCCGTCAGGCCGTCGATCTCGCCATCCCGGCTGCTGGCCGCCATGCCCGAAACTTCGGCTGTCAGGTTGGTGGAATACTTCAGCATCCTCTGCAACATCGGCACCAACAGGTCGCTTTCGACCTGAACCAATGGCCGGGCGAGGCTCAGGTCCGACACCATCTCGGCGGGTTTCAGAACGATCCCGTTCGACCGTGCCAGCGTGCGAAAGACATCGCCCGCATAAAGAGCCGGAAACCGGACCGGCAACCATCGCGCCCCGTCCCTGCCAAGCGCCCATTCCGCCACGGTCCACTTGTCGCGATCCCGCCCTTTTCGATACTCGAACACTGGCGATTTCCGCTCGATAATGCCCATATAGGCCACGTTGGTTGCGGGCGAAAAATTGCGCCCCCGGGCGTGCATCGTGATCGCAAAATCGTCCTGCTGCTTTTCCCACTGGAAATGAACGCGGTTGAAATTCAGGTTCAGCCCGCCAAACGCGGGGTTATAGGCCACATGATCGGGCTGTTCATGGTCGATCCGGTCGCCGCGCGGCAAGGCGTCTGCCGCCAGCAGGAACCGACCCGAAACCTCGGTCACACCAGCTTCGCGCAAAAGCCTGGCAAGTTCGGCCAGGCGGTCGGTGTCCAGCGTCGGATCTCCGCCACCGGCAAGGATCAGATCGCCTTCGATACGGCCATCCTCAATCGGGCCGGTTGTCAGCACGCGAGTTGCAAATCGGTGATCGCCGCCCAGCTTGTCCAGCGCATAAAGCGCCGTCACGACCTTCAACGTCGACGCGGGCGGCAAGGGAGTGTTGGGCAGGCGCGCCTCAAGCAATACACCGGATTCCGCATCCGCCACGGCAAAGCCGACCTCGCCGCCCAGCTTGGCGGCCTTCACGATGGCCTCGCTGCGCGACGCGACAATCGGAGCGACCGGCGCCGGTGGGGGCGGAGCGCCGCGTGGCAAGGGGCGTTCGGTCAGAGCCGGCGCACCGGCCAGAACCGAGCCACCGGCCGTGGACAAAAGCCCGGCCAGCATCCCCCGTCGTGTCAGGCTTTCAAAGCGGCGCGTCATGAGCGGTTTATCCGGCCTGTCGCGGCCTCAGACAAGCGCCAATAGGGCAAGGATACGCGATTGTGACCCGGGCGCGTCAATCCGAGCGCCAAGACCCTTCGGCCCGAATGCGACTTGATGAAAGATCGCTCATCGGCACGTTCAGAAACACCCAGGCCGGAGGCTCTGACCAGCACAGCCGCCGGGCCTCGCGCGCGCTGATCTTGTGGGTCCGGTATACTCTTGCCGCAGGCGACATACGCGCCGAAATCCTTTGTCCCGGGCGCGCCATGACACCGATTGGCACCATCTCGAATATCTCGCGCCAATTGTCCCAGTGATGGAAATCCGCCAGATTGTCCGCCCCCATCAACCAGATGAACCGCACCCCGGGATAATGGGCAATCAGCCGCGACAGCGTGGCATGGGTGTACCTGGTGCCCAGCCGGGCCTCCAGATCGGTGATCCGCACCTGCGGATGGTCCATCACCCGCCGCGCCCGCGCCATCCGCTCGGCCAAGGGTGCCGGCCCGCGCACCTTTAAGGGATTGCCCGGCGACACCAGCCACCAGACCTGATCCAGCCCGAACCGCTTCAGCGCCTCGCGCGTGATATGGGCATGACCTTCGTGAGCCGGGTCGAACGACCCACCCAAAAGCCCGATGCGCATGCCAGGCCGCGCCAGAGGAAATCCGTCGCCCATTGCTCAAAAGTCGTGTCCGCTGGCACCGGGTTTGTCCAGCAAAATCCAATCGTCACGTCCCGCTACCAGCCACGGATAAGCGTCAGGTCAAGAAACGGATGCGTCTGACCGCTTGCCTTGCGCCGATCTTCCCGCACGACCTCAAGCCTGAACCCGGCGCTTTCGTGGTCAAAGACCTCGCTGGCGTTCTTTGACCACACGCGAATACGCCCGTCACGAACCTCGATGTTCCACTTGTGGAACCCCATGTAATTCTGTGCCTCGGCCTCGTTTTCGTAATGGCCCAAACTGATCATTCCGCGTTTCCCCAGACACGAAATCATCTGCTCTAACCCCCTTGGAACGTCATAGGCATGATCCAGGCAGTTTTTCGCGGCGATGAAATCAAACGGTTCCAGATCCATCTGGCCAAGAAACTCCACCGCGCCAAAAACCACATCGCCACCGCCCGGTGCATTCAGAAACCGCATCAGCTTGTTATAGGCCGGGGCAAGTGGGTCCATATGGACGAATTCGATATCTGCAGCGCTTTGTTGGCCCATGTCCGGGCGTGGCCCGCAACCGATATTCAGACAACGAAGTGCAATGCCCGCTGGAAACTGCGTTACCGCATCTTCGAAAGGAAAGGGGCGGTCGCGCAAGTGCGCCCAACTGGCAAGTTTTCCCTGCCTGCGCAGCGTATTGATCCATGTCCACCACCATTGGATCTCCTCGACAACACCGTCCTTCCAGTCATCACGGACTGCCGGATCGAACTTTTCGACCTCTTCCAGGCACAGATCGGCCAGATGATGGCAGGTCTCATTGTAACTCCGGGCATTGGCCAAAAGCGCCTTGGTGTTCACCACGAATTCCTGCCGTCGCGCTTCGGCCAAAGGCGTGCCGGTCCGGATACTGGACATAAGCACATTCACATCATCGTCCGACAGTCGCTCTTCCATTCTCCGGCTCCGCATTCATTTTCGCAGGCCAGTTACTCCGGTCAGGGTTAGCACGGTGTTAACGTCAGACCTCTTCCGAGGATTTGGCCCAAAGGTTGAACAGATTGTCACTCACTGCCTGCTCGTCAATTGCCGCCAACTCCTCGGCGCTGAAGTCAAGGTTCGCCACGGCGCCCGCGCAGTCTTCGATCTGGCTGACCTTCGAAGCGCCGATCAGCGCCGTCGTCACACGCTCGCCGCGCAGAACCCAGGCCAGTGCCATTTGGGCAAGTTTCTGCCCCCGCGCTTCGGCAATCTCATTAAGAGCCTTCAGGCGCTGAATGATGTCGTCCGACAAATGCTGCGGCAACAAGGACTTGCCTTGGGTCGCCCGGCTGCCCTCGGGAATGCCGTTCAGATACTTCTTGGTCAACAGCCCCTGCGCCAAGGGCGTGAAGGCAATCGAACCGACACCCAATTCGTCCAGCGTATCCAAAAGCCCGTCGCGCTCGACCCACCGGCTCAGCATATTGTAACTCGGTTGATGAATCAGGCAGGGCGTGCCCATGTCACGCAGAATGGCCACCGCTTCGCGCGTCCGCTCGGCATTGTACGAACTGATGCCCGCATAAAGCGCACGGCCCGACCGCACGATATGATCCAGGGCCCCCATGGTTTCCTCCAACGGAGTCTCAGGATCAAACCGGTGGCTGTAGAAGATATCGACATAATCCAGCCCCATCCGCTTCAGCGACTGATCGCAGGACGCGATCATGTATTTGCGGCTGCCAAACTCGCCGTAGGGGCCGGGCCACATCAGATACCCCGCCTTCGACGAGATCACCAGTTCATCCCTGTAACCGGCGAAGTCGGTCCTCAGGATCTCTCCGAATGCCTCCTCGGCACTTCCCGGAGGCGGACCATAGTTGTTCGCCAGGTCGAAATGGGTAATCCCGTGATCGAACGCGGCCCGGCAAAGATCGCGCTTCAATTCATGCGGCGTATCACCCCCGAAGTTGTGCCAAAGACCAAGACTGATGGCAGGCAACTTCAGCCCCGACCGCCCACAGCGCCGATTGGGCATGGCAGAGTAACGGGATTCAGAAGGACGATAGCGGGGCGGATCAACGCGCACAGGTCTGGACATGGCCGTTCCTTGCCACATCTGGTGCGGGTGTCAACATGATCAAGGCCTGATCAGGAACAGGGCGTCGGAAAAGTCAGCCCCTGAGCGACCCCGCCAAGGCCTGCCCTGAAGCATGTGACCTTGCCAACACCGTTCACCCAGAACAAATGCGGATCCCGCGGCACGGCTTCGGCCTCGGACACACCGCGGTGAACCTCGAAATGCAGATGGTTCGCCAGGCCAAGCACTCCGGTCGACCCCAGATGCCCGATCACCTGACCCCGCCGCACCCTGTCGCCGACCCGCCGAAAGCGCTTGTCCATATGGTAATACTGGGTAAACACCCGGCGCCCCTGACCATCGACACCGTGATCAAGTCGGATACGGTTGCCATACAGCGGCTCATAGTGCGACGCGACAACCTTGCCGGGGGCCGCAGCCAGAATGGGCGTCCCCCTCGGCCCAATGATGTCGATCCCCGCGTGGGGCGGCCCCGCACTTGGCTGGAAGAACTGCTGCGAGATATACAACGCGCCCGCGGGCATCTCGACGTCGATGGGGTTGGTCGCATCGGCCCGATACCAATGGGCCCGCCCTCGCTCCTCGCTGTCACAGGCAACGATCGCCAAGCTGGCCGCAATTGCGCAGACCCATCTGACTGCCAAGTTCATCCCCGTCTCACCCCAATCGCTGCACGCGACATTAGCGCCAGGTATCACACCCCACAAGCCGCCGCCCTTGACCTTGCACCCAAGGGTTGGTCAGGTGACAGGGAAGGAGCCACAATGCCCAGCTTTGACACCAGGAAAATCGGCGAAATCCATCGGCAACTGCACACGCACCTGCCCTCGGACCCGGCCTTGCGCGTCAAGGCGCTGGAAAGCCTTGTCGTTGAAAAGGGCCTCGTGACACAGGAAAGCATCGACAACTGGATCGAACTGTATTCCGAACGGATCGGCCCCAAACGCGGCGCGGAGGTTGTGGCACGCGCCTGGAGCGACCCTGACTTTCACGCCCGCCTGATCGCCGACGCAGGCCAGGCCGTGAAGGACTTCGGCTATGAAGGCCACGCCACCGAACATCTGAAAGCGGTGGAAAACACCCCGGACACCCACAACCTTGTCGTCTGCACGCTTTGCTCCTGTTATCCCTTCTCGCTTCTGGGCATGTCGCCGATCTGGTACCGTTCCTCGGCCTACCGCGCCCGCGCCGTCAAGGAACCACGCAAGGTGCTGGCCGAGTTCGGCGTGACCCTGCCCGAGGACGTCACCGTCCGGGTCTGGGATTCCACCGCCGAACTGCGTTACCTCGTCGTCCCGGAACGCCCAAAGGGCACCGAAGGCTGGTCGCCCGAGCAACTCGCCGCCATCGTCACCCGGGATTCCATGATCGGCACCATGCGCGACCTGCCACCGGAGCCCGCCTGATGGACGGCCCCCAGGACCTTGGCGGCAAGGAAAGCTTCGGTGCGATCGAGGTCGACAGCCCCGCGTATCGCGAAGATTGGGAACGTCGGCAATGGGCGCTGTCGAAATTGGTGGCACCGCCGGGCCTGACCATAGACTGGTTCCGCCACGCCCTGGAAACCATGCCACCCGGCGTCTATCTCTCGGTGCCCTACTTCCAGAAATGGAATGCGAATGACATGGCGCTGGCCATAGATGCCGGGTTTTACACCATGGATGAATGCCTGTCCGGGCACGCTTCGGAAAAGGGCAAGCCACCGGACACCCTGTCGGTCGATGACTGCGAAGACCTGCAACGGCGCATGAACCGATCGTTTGCCACCGTCATCGAGGAACCGCCAGAATTCCAGGTCGGCGACACGATCCGGACCGACCCACGCCCTCGACCGGGCCATACCCGCCTGCCCGCCTATGCCCGGGGGGCAACCGGCCGGGTGATCGCCCACCACGGCGCTCATCTTTATCCCGAGGCCGGAGCCAAGGGCGACCATATTGCTCATCACCTTTATACGGTCGAGTTTTGCGCCAGCGATCTCTGGAGCGACTGCGAAGCCTCCGACGACAAGATCTGCCTCGATCTGTGGGAACCCTATCTTGCAAGCGCCTGACGATCCTCTCGCCCCGATCGGACACAGCTTCACCGAACCCTGGCACGCCCAGGTGCTGGCCATGGCAGAGGCCCTGATCCGCGCCCGTCACCTGACTGCAAGCGAATGGGCCGCGACCCTTGGCCAATTCCTCCGCGACGCTGAAATGGCTGGCGAACCCGACAGCGAAGAGACCTACTATCTGGCGGCTCTTGACGCGCTGGAGCGGATCGCTCCGGTCGAACCGACAGCGCTTGCCGGTCGAAAATCCGCCTGGGAGGCCGCCTATCGGCGCACGCCCCACGGCCAGCCGGTTACGCTTGACACCACGCGGTCTTGACCCGGATCACCAGTCCCCTACCTTCAAACACGACTGAAACGGGCCTCAAGATGCCGGTCTGACCGGCCGGGCGGGGTTTCCCCGCCCTACGACCACGAGCCTGGACATGCGACGCATGACCGTCAGTGGGCTTCACCCACGGCTGGTCATGCAGGACAAGTGAGGTTGAGGCCCGTTTCAGACCTTGGGGGCAAGACATGCGACACTCGACCATCCTCCACCCGCTCGCCGTGTCGCTCAGCCAGGCAGATTGGAATGAAGACGCCATTCGACACTGCCTTGCCGAACGCCTGCCGCGCCCGCTCTCGCGCCTTGCCGCCCCCCTTGCCCAAAGGTTGAAACGCCAGTATCCCCTTGGCAGCGCACCCGACCCCGCGCTGATCGCGCGCCACCTTGCCGAGCAACCCGAAACCCAAAGGGTGCTTGCCTTCGCGCGGCGCCACGATCTGCGACCGGCGCCGGTTCTGTCAAAGCCCGAATTTCGCCCCGACCCGGCACTTGCCGGGCTGGATCTGCCGCGCCTCTCAACACCGGTC
>JABDJO010000073.1 GCA_013002465.1 Silicimonas sp.
GCGTCTATACACCGCAGCAAATGGCAAACTACCGTGCCTTCGATATTCCCAGCGGGAACGACGATCCTTATGTTGGCTTGGCCGCCGCTTATGAAGTCGCCACGACCAACCCCACCATTCAGGCTGACTTTGACGAGATGAATGTTGTGTATCTGGGCAACTACACGTCTTCGACCGTTCTGCTGGCCTGCAAAGAACCAGTGACCGCCCTTTCGGACCTTGATGGTTTGAAAGTCCGTGCAAACCCGCCCCATGCGGATGTGTTCAAGGCCAATGGCGCTGTGGTCGTTTCCATGCCTTTCCCAGAAGTATATCAGGCGCTGGACACGGGCATCATCGATTGCGCCCAGACCTACTGGTCCGCGATTTTCGCGTTCAAGCATCAGGAAGTCGCCAAGAACATCACCGCGCTCAACTGGTCGCAGAACATGGCCTTTGGGCTGGTAATGAACAAAGACAGCTTTGAACGCCTGTCGCCGGAACAACAGAAGGTGCTGCGCGAAATCGGCTATGACACAACCATGCTGGCCGCGAAACTGGCGATCGGCAGCACAAAAGCGATCCGCGAACGCATCCTGAGTGATGAGACGGTCACACTGCACACGTTTGACGCAGAAAATCAGGCGGCACTTATTCAGGCCGGTCGGGATACTGCCAAGTCTTTCAAGGGCGATCCGGCCGTATTGGACGCCTATCTTGCCGCGGCGGACAAGTATGAAGCTGTGCTTGCGGATAAGGGATATCCATGGGCACAGAACTAAAGGACAAAGCGGCCTCTGATCCAGGGGCCGCACCCGGCCTTGCTGCGCGAGCGGATCGGCTTCTGGTCGGGCTGGCCGCGTTCGCTTTGGCGGGCATCGCACTCTATGTCATGTACGCGATTACAGGGTCTTTATTTCGGTTCGAAGTACCGGACGAGCTTTTGATCGTCGCCGAAGCCATGGTCTGGGTCATTTTCCTGCCGATGGCGTTTCTTGTCAGATCAAAGGGCTTCATCGAAGTTGATGTCCTCGCCGCACAATTTTCCCCAAAGATGCAAAAGCGGATCGAATGGTTGTCCTTGATCTGCGGGATGATCTTCTTTGCTCTGTTGCTCTACGCAAGTTGGGGCGCACTCGAACGGTCATGGCGGTATGAAAGCCTTCACATGGGCACGATCGAACTGCCCGAATGGATCAGCCGGGCGGCCGTTTCGCTTGGTCTGGCAATTGGGCTGATTGCTCAGACTGCGCTTTTGTTGAAGCGCATCTTTAACCCCTAGTTTTGTAGGCAAGCTGAAAAATGGATCCAATTCTTATATGTTTCCTAGCCTTTGGGCTGGTCATATTGCTTCTTCTCCTTCGGGTGCCCATTGCTTTTGCTTTGTTGATCGGTGCATCGCTCGGACTTTACGTGCTGTATTCTTGGCCAGCCGGGCGAGAGTTTGACCTAACCCGCGGCATCAGGCCTACGATGAGCGCCTTGGCCGACGTGCCATACAGTTTTGTCCATTCCTACGCATTGGCCACCATTCCGCTTTACATCGCCTTGGGGAATATCGCCCATGCCGCCGGGATCACAACCGATCTGTTCTTTGCAATGCAACGACTTTTGCGGCGGCTGCGCGGCGGCATAGCGATGGCGTCCATTTTTGGTTGCGGTGGGTTTGCGGCTATTTCTGGTTCGTCGATCGTCTGCGCCGCCACAATGGGACGGATAGCAACACCCGAGATGCTGAACAGGGGCTATGCTCCGGGATTGGCAACGGGTGTCGTTGCGGCGGGCGGCACACTTGGCGCGCTGATCCCGCCCAGCATTCCGTTTATCTTGTTTGCTGTGCTTGCCGAGGAATCTGTCAGCAAACTGTTGCTGGCAGGGATTGCTCCGGGCTTGCTCACCTTGGTTGCGTATCTCTTCGTCGTCTGGCTTTGGACCCGGCTTCGCCCGCAGGATGCGCCGAGTTCTGGCGACCCGCAGGAGGATGAAGTCGCATGGAAGGTTTACCTCAAAACTTGGCCGACGCTCTTACTGATGACAATCATTATTGGCGGGATCTTCTTTGGGTTCTTCACCGGGATCCAAGCAGCTGCCGTCAGCGTGATCGCGGCGTTTTTGGTTGGTGTCCTCCGGGGGCGCATGTCATTTCCTGTACTGGGTAAGGCACTGAGTGACGCTGCTGTTCAATCCACCGCGATCTTTGCCATCGGGGTGGGCGCTAAGGTCATGATCACGCTGGTCGCTGCCGCAAACCTGGCTGGCGGAGCCGTCGAGTGGATTGAGGCAGCCCAGATCCCGCCATGGACCGTGATGGCTGGTATCGTTCTAATTCTGCTTGTTATGGGCATGTTCCTTGATCCTGCCGGCATCATCTTATTGATGGTCCCCATCACTTTGCCAGTCGTTGAGGGCCTTGGCTTTGATCTGATCTGGTACGCTGTGGTCTTCGTCAAATTGATCGAAATCGGGTTGATCACACCTCCGATTGGGCTAAACGCATTTGTGCTGAATTCGGTGTTACCAAAGTCCTACGGCATCACCCTTGGCACGGTGTTCCGGGGGATCGCAATGTTCATTCTGATCGACCTTGTCGTCTTGGCCATCTTGCTTGGTTGGCCTGAGTTC